>CABPCP010000013.1 GCA_902406105.1 uncultured Mordavella sp. | reverse complement strand
AGAGAAACTGACCCATATGCAGTGTATGCCGTAGGGGATGGAAGGAACCGTCTACTATCATCCGGGACAGCAGGGACAGGAGAAACAAGTAGGACGGCGGCTGAAAGAAATTAAGGATTGGAAGGAAGGCCATGGAAGAGAAGAACACCTTTGAGAAAATCTATGAGGTGGTCCGCCAGATCCCAGAGGGGCAGGTGGCGTCTTACGGCCAGGTGGCGGCCCTGGCCGGCAACCGCAGATGGGCCAGAGTGGTAGGCTATGCCCTTCATGAAGCGCCGGAAGGAAGCGAGATCCCCTGCCATCGTGTAGTGACAAAGGAAGGAAGGCTTTCCTCGGCTTTTGGGCCGGAAGCGGATAACCGGCAGGCAGAACTCCTTCGGGCGGAAGGAGTCCGCGTTCAGAGCGGATATGTAGATATGAAACAGTTTCAGTGGAGAAAATATGTGTTTTAGAAGGCGTAAGCCGGAAACGGAGGTATGGGAAGGATGGAGGAGAAAAAGACGGTAAAACTGTATACCAGGCAGAATGATAAAACGCTGTATCAGTTGGAGCGGGACGGGCGTCTCATTAATCAGCGGGTCTATGTGGAACTGCATTTTGGGGATATCGCGCCTCTTTTCATGGAGAGCTACGATTGGTTTACCAAAGAGGCGGCGAAACGGGTGCCAAAGCCAGGCGATGTGAAGGCGCCCCTCTGGTGCTCCATCAGCGCGGAGAACTGCCTGAAACCGATTCCTGGGACGGTGGTCTATGTGTTAGAGGTGCCGGAGGACCAGGTGATCTATTTTGACGATGTGAAATGGGATTACGTGCTGAACCGGATCTATCTTCCCAAAGACAAGGAAGACGAGCAGGCTTACCGGAAACATTTGGAAGAGATGGGGATAACCAACCGCTTTTCTTTCTTTGACGGACCTTACAAAGGAATGTATCCGGAAGAAGAGGCCAGGATCAAAGAAAGCTGGAAGCGGATCTTTGAGATTGACGATTGGACGATCTTCAATGTGTGCGGCAATCTCTGGGAGATAAAAAAAGCCTGGGTGAAGCAGATCGTCCACCCAGGGGAAAAGATTCAGGAATAAGCTGTCCAAGCTTTATACATACGTCCGGGGACGGCCCTGGAACGGACGGTCCGGGACTGGAAGCTCTTTTTTCGCTGGAAGCCGCAGGCTGGATACTTTGTTGGTAAAAGCAGTAAACAGCGGCGCGGACAGAAACAGAGTGAGAGCTATGCAGCATAGGATCAGGAGCAGCGATTCCGGGATCGTATCTATATTTTTCAGTAAAGGCGCGGACTTCAAAGAGGAGTAGATCAGTCCATGGAACAGATAGACGCCCATTGTCCGGGTACCAATATAGGACAGCGAATTTTGCTTTGCTGACATCAGCGCCAGGAAGGCGAAGGTCAGACCAAATCCGATGCCGTAACAGATCAGCCGGCAGATCATTCCTTCCGCGGTGGTTTGTCCCAGAAAATCATAGTTGTATCTGCCGTAGAATATCTTCGGCAGATAAGTTTTGTGAAGCGGATCAAAGATCAGAAAGGCGGTAAAAGCCAGAATCCCGCAGGCAGACAGAATCTGTATGGTACGATCCCGGAGTCTTTGGACCATTTCTTTCTGAAAATGGATGCCGGCCAGGAAGAAAGGATAGTACACTAGGATCCTTGGGATACTTAAGAAATTGTCCTTCATGCCGGAGCAGCCGATCAGCAGGCCGGCGGCAATGGCAAGCGCCATATGACCGGGGATTTTCTTTACGTAAGGAGTGATGGCTCTCCATACAAATAAGGCCAGGATGTACCAGAGAGAAAACTTAGGAGAGAGAAAATCCAGCACAGTCGGCCTGTGAAGGATGAACGAGTACAAAAGGTAATAGATTACTTCATATACCAGGTAGGGAACAGCAAGTTTCCGTATCAGTTCTGTAAACGGAAGTTCTCGTTTGGAGAAATAACCGGAAATAAAGATAAATGCCGGCATATGGAAAGAAAAAATAAACCATTTCAAAGTATAAAGAAATTCATTATTTGTATAAGAAGGCTCAATAAAATGTCCGATCACTACAAGAAAGATCAGAAAGACTTTGTAGTTATCAAACAGATAATCCCGTTCTTTTTTTACAGTTTCCATAAAAACCTCTCCCAAAATGCAAAATAAGTCCGCTTTCTTCAGCTATCTTATTCTACACTTTGGGAGAGTGGTTAACAAGATAAAAACTATCTAAAAATGTAAGGAAAATTTAAAAGTTTTGTAACAAAATAGTTAAATTTCCTAAAGGCTGATTATTCCGGCATGGGCAGAATGGTCATGGCCAGGTTGGTAAAGGTGGAGTCTTCATCGCCGGCAGCCAGCATTTCCGTCATGTTTAGCGGGATCGACAAAGTTGTTTCTTCTCCATAAGCAGGAGCGGCCGCGTAGGCTTCCATGGTTTCTACCAGGTCTTTGGAGACGGCATCAATAGAGTAATAGGTGCCGTTCTCGATTTTTTGGAATGTCTCAAGGATACTGTTGTTGGGAGTGACGGTAATATCTACGGTATAGTTGTAGATACCGGACTCTTTCTTGGGAATGCCGACGGTATACTGGCATTGTTTCATGATCGCTTTTAGAGCGGCGCTGTACCGGTCATGGTAGGCGGCGCTTAAGTCCGAAGGCGGGTCAAATACGTCCGCCTCGTACCAGGCAAGCGCCTCTTCTTCCGTGCGTCCCGTATGGAGAGCAAACTGGGTCACATCTCCTTTAAAAGAAGCATCCAGGTAGGACTTCAGGAAATCCTGTGCGTCTAAGATCTCGCAGATAGAATCGTAGGGTTTCATATAACCGGACAGAGCTTCCTGGAGAAAGGCCTTCATCTGGTCGTCAGAAATAGAGAAGCCGTCATCGGTTTCTTCCACATTCAGACTTACCAGGACCTCATCCAGATATTGGGGAGAATCCTGGAGCGCTTTGCCGCTTTCCGCAAAAAGAGCGGTGGTTTCCGCAGTCAGATCCGCAGAGGCCATGGAGGCAAGATGGGCTTCCCGCGCGGCCTGCGTGGCAGCATCGATATCAATAGGCGTAAAGGTGATGTTGACGGAATACTGGCCGTCAGACTGTTCATCGGCTTTTGATACTTCAAAATCCATGGTCTGGAAAGCATCCTGCAGGAAGCAAAGAGCAGGATCTCTTAATTCCTCGGGAAACTGCAGTGTGTAAAGAGAATTGCTTTCTTCGATGCCCTGATCCAGAAGCAGGGCAAAGGAAGCAGTATCCTCTTCTTTCATGGCTGTGATCCGCTCTCCTACATATTTGTCGGCGGATTCCCCGCCAAATCCGGAGCAGCCGGAAACGGCAGCCGCGAAAAGCAGACAGAAAAGTAATGAAAAGCACATTTTTTTCATAGATATTCCCCCTCTCTAAGATATGATGATCACTTGATTTTATTGTATCATCCGGGATTGGCGGGATGCAATATCTTTCAAATATGACTGGAAAAAGAACAGCGATTTATATATAATGATACCAGAGTCGAAAACCATAATGTGATCGCAATAAACCAAAATGGAAAAGGAGAGGTACATATGCAGATACGGTCGATCGAAAAGGAGTTAAGAGAGAATTCTTATCCCGGAAGAGGGATCATTCTTGGAAAGAGCCCGGATGGGAAAAAGGCGGTGGCCGCGTATTTTATCATGGGCCGCAGTGAGAACAGCAGAAACAGGATTTTTGTGGAAGACGGGGATGGGATCCGCACGCAGGCTTTTGATCCGGCGAAGCTGACAGATCCAAGCCTGATCATTTACGCGCCGGTCCGTGTCCTGGGGAATAAGACGATCGTGACCAACGGGGATCAGACAGATACCATTTATGAGGGAATGGATAAACAGATGACCTTTGAGCAGTCTCTTAGAAGCAGGGAATTTGAGCCGGACGAGCCAAATTATACGCCCAGGATCTCCGGGATCATGCATATCGAGAACGGCAGCTATAATTACGCGATGTCAATTTTGAAGAGCAATGAAGGACGGCCGGAAGGCTGCTGCAGATATACCTTTGCCTATGAGAAACCGGTCGCGGGAGAGGGACATTTCATCCACACCTATAAGGGGGACGGCAATCCCCTGCCAAGTTTTGAGGGAGAGCCGAAACGCATTGGAGTTTTGGATGACATTGAGGAATTTACGGATCTTCTGTGGAACAGCCTGAACGAAGACAATAAAGTCTCTCTCTTCGTTCGCTATATTGATATTGCTTCCGGCGCCTGTGAGACAAAGATCGTCAACAAGAATCAGTAACGAATGGATCAAGAAGGATTTGACAGGATCAAGAAGGAAAAAGGAGTGAAAAGAATACAATGAAAGAATTAGAATTGAAATATGGCTGCAACCCCAATCAGAAACCATCCAGGATCTACATGGCAGATGGAAGCGAACTGCCGATCCAAGTGCTGAACGGAAAGCCGGGTTATATCAATTTCCTGGATGCCTTTAACGGATGGCAGTTGGTCAGCGAGTTAAAGAAAGCGACCGGACTTCCGGCGGCTACTTCTTTTAAGCACGTGTCTCCGGCAGGAGCGGCGGTGGGCCTTCCCTTAAGCGATACGCTGGCAAAGATCTACTGGGTGGATGATCTGGGAAAGCTGTCTCCCCTGGCGTGCGCCTATGCCAGAGCCAGAGGGGCGGACAGAATGTCTTCCTTCGGGGACTTTATTTCCCTGTCCGATGTCTGTGACGTAGATACGGCCAGACTGATCAAGCGGGAAGTTTCCGATGGGGTGATCGCTCCGGGATATGAGCCGGAAGCGCTGGAGATCCTGAAAGAGAAGAAGAAGGGGAACTATAATGTGATCCAGATTGACCCGGATTATCAGCCGGCGGCGCTGGAACATAAGGATGTATATGGGATCACATTTGAGCAGGGAAGAAACGAACTGAAGATCGATGATGATTTCTTCTCCCATATTGTGACAGAAGAGAAAGATCTGCCCAAGCAGGCCAAGATCGATCTGGCGATTTCTATGATCACACTGAAATACACGCAGTCCAATTCCGTATGTTTCGTCAAAGACGGACAGGCGATCGGAATCGGAGCAGGACAGCAGTCCAGGATCCACTGCACCAGACTTGCCGGATCCAAGGCAGATAACTGGTGGCTGAGACAGTCTCCCCAGGTGATGAATTTGCCGTTTGTAGATTCCATCCGGAGAGCGGATCGGGATAACGCCATTGATCTCTATATGGGAGAAGACTATATGGATGTGCTGTCAGATGACGCCTGGCCGGCTATCTTTAAGGAAAAGCCGGAAGTATTCACCAGAGAGGCAAAACGGGAGTGGCTGGACAAGCTGACAGACGTAGCGCTTGGATCCGACGCATTCTTCCCATTTGGAGACAATATTGAGCGGGCTCACAGAAGCGGCGTAAAATATGTGGCGCAGCCGGGAGGCTCAGTGCGGGACGATAATGTGATCGAGGCATGTAATAAATATGGAATGGTGATGGCATTCACGGGAATCCGGTTGTTCCACCATTAATTTTAATTAGGGCCGGGGGATTTTTAAAAATCCCCCGGCCCAAATTGAAAAAGCCCTGTCCCAAATTGAAAAAAAGGTTGTGGAATGCCGGAAAATGGAATATAATATGTAAGGTGTAAGCGATTGTGCAAAAAAATCGGCAAATAAGACAAAAAGGAGAGACTTTGATTTATGGGAAAATATTTTGGGACAGACGGCTTCCGGGGGGAAGCGAACGAGGTTCTGACTGTAGAACATGCATTTAAAGTAGGAAGGTTTCTTGGCTGGTATTTTGGTCAGGATCACAAGGCAAAGATCGTGATCGGCAAGGATACAAGACGCAGCAGTTATATGTTTGAGGATGCGCTGTCTGCCGGACTGACCGCTTCCGGCGCCAATGCCTATCTCCTTCACGTGACGACAACGCCCAGTGTATCTTATGTGACCCGGACAGATAATTTTGACTGTGGAATCATGATTTCAGCAAGCCATAATCCGTTTTATGATAATGGGATCAAGATCATCAACGGAAAAGGCCATAAGATGGAGGCCGAGGTGGAAGAGAAGATAGAAGCGTATATTGACGGCGAAATGGGCGAGCTTCCGCTGGCAAAACGGGAGAATATCGGCCGTACCGTCGACTATGCGGCTGGACGGAACCGTTACATTGGATATCTGATCTCGCTGGCGACCCGTTCCTTTGAGGATATGCGGATCGGTTTGGACTGCGCCAACGGCAGCGCGTTTGCCATTGCTAAGAGTGTGTATGATGCCCTGGGCGCAAAAACATATGCCATCAACTGTGAGCCGGATGGAACAAATATCAATACCAACTGCGGATCTACACATATTGAAGTACTGCAGGAGTATGTGAAAGAGAAACATCTGGATGTAGGATTTGCGTTTGACGGAGACGCAGACCGGTGTATCGCTGTAGATGAAAATGGAAATGTGGTGGACGGCGACCTGATTTTGTACATCTGCGGAAAATACATGAAGGAAAATGGGCGCTTAAACGGAGATACTATCGTAACAACAATCATGTCCAATCTGGGACTTTACAAAGCCTGTGATAAAGCCGGTCTCAAATATGAGAAGACGGCAGTGGGCGACAAGTATGTGTATGAAAATATGGTGCAGAACAACTTCTCTTTGGGAGGAGAGCAGTCCGGCCATATTATTTTCAGCAAGCACGCTACTACCGGAGATGGGATCCTGACCTCTCTGATGGTGATGGAAGCGATGCTGGAGAAGAAACAGAGCCTGGCAAAACTTGCGGAGCCAGTGAAGATTTATCCGCAGCTTCTCCAGAATGTGCGTGTAGTAGATAAGAAAACCGCGCGGGAGAACCCGGAAGTCGTGAAAGCGGTAGAAGCGGTAACAGAAGCTTTGGGAGACGATGGAAGGATCTTGGTAAGAGAAAGCGGTACAGAGCCGGTTCTGCGTGTAATGGTGGAGGCTTCCACCGATGAACTTTGCGCAAAATATGTGGGCCAGGTGGTAGATGTGATCAAAGGGCAGGGATTAGAAGCGAAATAATTTTAATTGGGGCCGGGGGATTTTTAAAAATCCCCCGGCCCCGATTAAAAAAGCCCTGTCCCAAATTGAAAGGGGTTCCACTCAGATGGAGTGGAACCCTTTTCCTATGATCTGACTGGTGTTTGAGATGAGAAGAAACGCATCCGGCGCGTTTTCTTTGATATAATTCCGCAATTTTACTGCCTGAAAACGGTTGAGGACGGTTAGGACAAGATACTTCCTTTCCCCGGAAAATGCTCCTTTTGCGTCCACGATGGTAGCGCTTCTGTGCAGCTCATTTTTGATAAAGCGGCAGATAGGCTCCGGCTCTTTACAGACTACATTGAAGTATTTGGAGAGATTCAGGCTCTCGATGAAGCCATCGATCAAAAAAGAGCGGATGGAAAGCCCCAGAAATGAGTATAGTCCGGTTTCAATATCGAAAACAAAGCAGCCGGCCAGGGTAATGAGGAAATCAGTTGCCAGGAGGGATTTCCCAATATCCGCGCTGGTATATTTCTTCAGGATCATGGCAATGATGTCTGTACCGCCGCTGGAGGATCCCAGATTGAAAAGGACCGCGCTCCCCAGAGAAGGAAGAGCGATGGCAAAAGCCAGTTCCAGCATAGGCTGGTCGGTCAGAGGAGCTTCCATGGGATAAAGACGCTCCAGAAGTGAAAGGGACACGGACAGCAGGATGCTGCAGTAAGCGGTTTTGGCGGCAAACTTTTTCCCCAGAATGATAAAACCAAAGACCAGAAGGATCATATTTACCAGAAAGGTAAAGTCACTGGCCGAGATCAAGCCGCTTTTGGCGACGAGAACGGCAAGACCGGTGATGCCTCCGAAGGTAAAATTATTGGCAAATTTGAAAAAATACGTGCCGGCAGCAATGAGCAGAGTGCTTCCGGTCAGCAATAGAAAATTCTTTGATTTCAGTTTCATAAGAAATCCTCCTATGTAACGCATCCTTTGTTTCCTCCTGATTGTATCCTCCACATATGGAAAAGTCAACGAGGTCTTTCGGAAAGGAATCAGAATACCGGATTTGGTAAATAATATCTGTCATGAAGGAGGAACCAAACATGCATAAATATTTACCGATCACGGATGTATACGCAAGAGAAATTCTAGATTCCAGAGGGAATCCTACAATAGAGGTGGAAGTGCTGGCGGGGGAAACGTTCTGGGGGCGCGCCAGCGTTCCTTCCGGAGCGTCCACCGGCCAGTTTGAGGCGGTGGAGCTGCGGGATCAGGAAGAACGTTACCGGGGATTGGGAGTGCGTCTTGCGGCGGATCACGTAAATGCGAAGATCGCGCCGGAGATCATTGGCATGAATGTGTTTGAGCAGGCCGCGCTGGATGACGTTCTGCTGCGGCTGGATGGGACCCAAGACAAATCCAATCTGGGGGCCAACGCTATACTGGGAGTATCTATGGCGGCGGCCAGGTCCGCTGCCTGTGCCGCGGGAATGCCCTTATATTCCTATTTTGGAGGAACCAACGCCAAAAGGCTGCCCGTTCCGATGATGAATATTATGAACGGGGGAAAACACGCGGACAACACCATCGATATCCAGGAATTCATGATCATGCCAACAGGAGCCTGTTGTTTTCAGGAGGGGCTTCGCATGTGCGCGGAAATCTACCATGCCCTGAAAACACTGCTGAAGGAGCGGGGACTGAGTACAGCAGTGGGGGATGAGGGCGGTTTTGCGCCGGATCTGGCAGATGCAAAAGAAGTACTGCAGTATATCGTGGACGGAATCAGGAAAGCCGGGTACAAACCGGGAGAAGAGGTGAAACTTGCGCTGGATGCGGCCGCATCAGAGCTGTATGATAAAAATTTTAAGAAATACGTGTTTGAAGGAGAAAGCAAGGCCCATGGAAAGAAGGTTGTCCGTTCCGCGGAAGAAATGATCGATTATTACGAAGAACTGTCAGAAGCATTTCCTATTATATCTATAGAAGATCCGCTGGATGAGGAAGATTGGGAAGGATGGGAATTGGCGACCACCAGGCTTGGGCGGCAGATCCAATTGGTGGGAGACGATCTGTTTGTAACCAATACCAAAAGACTGCAAAAAGGGATCGAGAGGGGCGTGGGAAACGCCATCCTGGTCAAAGTCAACCAGATCGGGACATTGACGGAGGCATTTGAAGCCATTGAGACAGCGAAGAACAGCGGATATCGGACGATCGTTTCCCATCGTTCAGGAGAGACGGCGGATACCATCATCGCGGACATTGCGGTGGCATTTAACGCAGGGCAGATCAAGACGGGAGCTCCTTGCCGGTCAGAGCGGGTAGAAAAGTATAATCAACTTCTTAGAATTGAGGAAAAGCTTGGAAATATCGGGGAATATAGGAGTCCGTTTTAAATGGGGCCGGGGGATTTTTAAAAATCCCCCGGCCCCATTTAATCAAAAACTAAAAAAGTAAAATTAAATTTTATATATATAAAAAATGCTTCCAAAATTTCATAAACAGGAGTATAATGATAAAAAAGTAACGTAGTTCTAAAAACGGAGGTGAAGATAATGGCAAAAAATTATTTGCTGAAATGCGGCAAACTGTTTGACGGAATCCATGATGAACTGTTTGAGGACATGGAGATTTTTGTTGAGGGCACGAAGATCGGGAAAGTGGGAAGGAATCTTCCTGTACCTGAGGGAACGGAAGAAGTTGACCTTACCGGATTAACGGTAACGCCGGGAATGATCGATGCTCATGTTCACGGGAATCTGATGCGCTGGCAGGAAATGGATACCATCCTGTATCAGTCGGAAGGATACAGCACGCTGGCTTTCTTACATACCGCGGAACGGAGCCTGGAGCGCGGATTTACGACGATCCGCTGCAACGGCATGGGGCCGCTGGGCTATGGCATTGTGGATGTAAAAAAGGTGATCGACCGGGGACTGTTTGACGCGGCCAGAATGATCGTAGGCGCTCATATGCTGGGCGGTCCCGGAATGCCGGGAGACATGAGCATGTATGCTTGTGAGAACCAGCCGGTTTCTGATATGATCCAGATCGATACCATCGGAAGCGGCGTGGATTTCTTTATCAACCAGGTAAGAAGAGAAGTAAAATATGGAACGGATTTCATCAAGATCTTCCTGTCGGGCAGCTTCTTAAGTCCGGACGGCGGCCCGGAGATCAGCTATCTTAACGGAGATGAACTGCGCGCTATCATCGAGACGGCTCACGACCTTGGAAAACCGGTAACGGCCCATGTATATCCGCCCAGAATGATGAAGAAATTGGCGGAGTTTGGCATCGACGGCATGGAGCACGGCGCCCTGATGGACGAAGAAACAGCCCGTCTCATTGAAGATAAAGGAATTTATCTGACGCCTACCTTCTCACCGTTCCAGGATGTGATCGAGGAAAATGACGAACTGGTCAACAAGAATACGGCAGACAGCCAGATGAAACTCCGCAAATTTGCGCCCCGCTTAAGAGAGAGCAGAAAGATCATCCGGGACAGCAACATCAAGCTTGGATTTGGCTCGGACTTCTGCGCTGTTCATCAGCCATATGAGAGCTGGTATGAGTACCGCAGCTGGATGCGGTCCGGTATGGGAGCGTTCCGTACCTTGAAAGCGGCTACGGCAGTAAATGCCAAGATCCTGGGAATCGACTCCTTTACTGGAACGATCGAAGAAGGAAAAGAAGCCGATATCGCCGGATGGCACAGGGATCTTCTGAATGACTGCGATGCGCTCAAAGAGTGTGATTTTGTTATGAAGGGCGGCAAGATCCATGAAACGGACGATAAAGTAGTGGATGACTTCTATGCTTAAGAATACTTCGCAGGAAGAACCGGGGATAGATAATTCCCCGGTTTTTCTTGTCAAGAAAACACGAACCATGATAGAATATAAAAATCAGCGGAAGAAGGGAGGAAGACAGGACAGTGAATGATCTGAGCAAGATCGGGTATACCATTAAAAGTATCCGAAAATCCAGGAAAATGACGCTGAAGCAGCTATCGGAGAAAACCGGGCTGTCTGTAAGCTACTTGAGCAATCTGGAGCGAAACACCTGCAGTCCCACCCTTTTAAATATCCAAAAGATCTGCGAAGTCTTTGGCAATTCTTTGGGAGATATGCTGGAGAGGAACGCGGAAGAGAAGATCATCATCCGCGGGCAGGACCGAAAGGTTACGGTGGATGAAAGCAGTAATATCAAGCTTGAGATTGTGGATTTTGGCGAAGGAGATACTTCTTTTATGTATATGACAGTGCGGCCGGACAGTACCGGACAGGGGTTGTTCTGGGAGCACGAATTTGACGAAGTTGGAACGATCGTGTCCGGGCAGATGATCATCGGCTTGGAAGAACGGGAGTTTGAATTAAAGGAAGGGGACACTATTTTTATCAAAGCTCATACCCGGCACTGTTATTATACGACTTCGAAGGAGGAGGCCTGCGTGTCCTTTTGGGCCCGTCACTGGAAATAGTGATGGACAATGAAAACACCAGGATTTGTGCATACCTGTCCTTGCAAACGACCAATAGGCGAGAGTATAATAAATAAACGTAAGGTAGAAGATCTTGGAGATAAGAAGAGTATTTTCAGGAATGTAAAATAAGGAGGCAGGAAAAATGGAATTGATCCAGATGATGCAGAATCGCAGAAGTGTAAGAAAATATACGGGAGAGCCGGTCGGTGAAGAGGCGTTAAAGAAAGTAGTCCAGGCCGGACTTCTGTCAGAATCGGGAAAAGGGCTGCGCCCTTGGGAATTTATCGTTGTACAGGATAAGGAGATGCTGCGGAAAATGGCAGACTGCAGAGCAGGAAGAGCAAAAATGCTGGACGGAGCGGATTGCGCGGTAGTCGTACTTGGAGACTCAGATAAGACCGACGTGTGGACGGAAGACTGCTCGGTAGCGATGGCCCATATGCACCTGATGGCAGACAGCCTGGGACTTGGGAGCTGCTGGCTGCAGGGACGTTTGAGAAAGGCGGAAGATGGAAGAGATACAGAAGAATTCTTAAGAGAACTTCTGGGATATCCGGAAAATTATAAGCTGGAAGCAGTGCTGGTACTTGGAATGCCGGCGGAACACGCGCCAGCCTATGACCTGGAAGCGCTCCCAATGGAGAAGGTTCATGGCGAGACCTTTGGCAAAGCGATGGAGTGGAAATAAATGTGAAACGCACAGATGGCGGATAACAGCTGTTATCCGCCATCTTCCATAATCTCATTTCATGTAGTTCTTTTAAATATCTAAATCATAAGCTGTTTTATATAAATAAAAGGTACATCCATTCTGATTAATGTGAGGGATTAAAGTTTTGTTACGTTGACTGCCTGAGGTCCCTTAGCTCCTTCAGTTACGTCGTACTCTACTTCCTGGCCTTCATCCAGAGACTTGAAGCCTTCCATGTTCAACCCTGAGTAGTGTACAAATACGTCGTTGCCGGCTTCATCGGAGATAAAGCCATAGCCTTTTTGGTTGTTGAACCATTTTACTGTACCCTTCATCGTGATACCTCCATAAAAATAAAATGTAAATAAATAAAGAAACTGTACTATCTGCCCAGATATTGGTAGATAATACGCTGTCACCTTAGCATATATTTATAAAAAAGTCAATGGATTCGACAATTGTTTTTAATATTCTCTACAATTGTAGAAAAAGGCATTTTAGGGTACAATGATAAGAAAAGAACACAGCAGGAGGACAACTATGGGAAATATTGCTCAGAAGATAGAGGAACTGGTAGGCCGCACTCCATTATTGGAGGTGCGCGGCATTGAAAAGGAAAAAGACTTAAAAGCAAAGCTTTTGGTAAAGCTGGAACTTTTTAATCCGGCAGGAAGCGTCAAAGACAGGACCGCGCTTTCTATGATCCAGGATGCGGAGGAGAACGGACTTCTTGGTCCAGGATCCGTCATCATCGAGCCGACAAGCGGAAATACGGGGATTGGTCTTGCTTCCATCGGGGCGTCCAGGGGTTACCGGGTGATCTTTACGATGCCGGAGACTATGAGTATCGAACGGCGGAAACTTTTAAAAGGATACGGGGCGGAAATCATTCTGACACCGGGAGCGAAAGGGATGAGCGGAGCCATTGAAGAGGCGGAGCGTCTGGCGGAAACCATCGAAGGAGGCGTTGTGCTGGGACAGTTTACAAACCCGGCAAATCCGGCGGTCCATTACCGTACCACCGGACCAGAGATCTGGGAGGATACGGATGGAAGGATAGATATATTCGTGGCAGGCGCCGGAACCGGCGGCACGATCACTGGAGCGGGGAAATATCTGAAAGAACAGAACCCAGATCTTCAGGTTGTTGCGGTAGAACCTGCCAAATCCCCGGTATTGTCCGGCGGCCAGCCCGGCCCTCACGGCCTTCAGGGAATTGGCGCGGGATTTGTTCCTGAAATCCTGGATACCGGGATTTATGACCAGATAGCTTTGGTAAAAGAAGAGGAAGCCTATGAAGCGGCCCGCCTGCTGGCAAGAAAAGAAGGAGTGCTGGTGGGCATCAGTTCTGGAGCCGCGCTTTCGGCAGGAATCCGTTTGGCGAAAGAAGAGGCAAATGTGGGGAAAACAATCGTAGTGCTGCTTCCTGATACGGGAGAGCGCTATCTGTCCACACCTTTGTTTAAAGAGGGGTAAACAAAAGAAAGGAAGAAGTTTATGATTACATTAACAGGAAAGAAGATCTCGGAAGGAATCGTGATCGGGAAACTGATTTTTTATAAGCGTGATATCAAAGAGATCCGGAGGATCTACGTAAAAGATGTGGAGAAGGAAGTACAGCGTTTTCAAAGAGCGAGACAGAAAGCGTCGGCAGAACTGAAGGAACTCTATGTAAGCTCCATTCAAGAAGTGGGGGAAGCGAACGCGGCGATCTTCGAGATGCAGCAAAAGATCCTGGAAGATGAAGAGTTTGCGGATAAAGTGATGAGTATTGTGGTAGAACAGAAGCTGAACGCGGAATACGCGGTACAGACCACGGCGGAAGAAATACTCAAAAACGCGGACAGTGATGAAAAAGACTATATCCAGGGGCATAGCGCGGATGTGAAAGACGTGGCCCTGCGGCTGCTGCAGATCCTTTCCAGGAGCTGGAAAGACCGGCTCCTGGCAGATGAGCCGTTTATCCTGGCGGCTTCCGAATTGTATCCAAGTGAGGCGGTACAGTTAGACAAATCCAAGATTTTAGGCTTTGTTACACGCTATGGAACGATCAATTCCCATACGGCGGTGATCGCCCGGACCATGAATATCCCCTCGGTGATCGGCCTTGGAGAAGCGCTAAAAAAAGATTATAACGGCAAGACGATCATTATTGATGGATTTGAAGGCAAAGTCTACATAGAACCGGATTACACTACATTGACGAAAATGCGCCAGCGGCAGAGCGAGAACCGGACGCAGACCCAGAATCTGGAACGGCTGAAGGGAAAGGAAAATGTTACCCAAAGCGGACAAAAGATCGATGTCTGCGCGAATATCGGAAGCAGGGAAGATATTGAAAGCGTGATCCGCAGTGACGCGGGAGGGGTGGGACTGTTTCGGAGCGAATTCCTCTATATGGAAAACGGGGGAAAGCTCCCTACGGAAGAACAGCAGTTCCAGGCCTATAAACTGGCGGCGGAATCCATGGGACGAAAGAAAGTTGTGATCCGGACCGCGGACTTGGGCGGAGATAAAACAGCAGCCAGTATCGATCTGAGCGGAGAAAAAAATCCGGCGATGGGCTGCAGGGGGATCCGGATTTCCCTGGAAAAAGAGGAAATGTTCATGACTCAATTGAGAGCTGTCTTGCGGGCAAGCCTGTATGGCAACGTGGCGATCATGTTTCCGATGATCACTTCTATTGAAGAGGTGCAGAAGGCAAAGCTTCTTCTCGGAAGAGCGGGAAAGGAACTAAAGGCAGAGAAAATTCCTTATAACGAAAAAATTGAGGTGGGAGTAATGATCGAGACCCCGGCGGCGGTCATGATCAGCGGCGAATTGGCAAGGGAAGCGGATTTTGTCAGCCTGGGGACTAACGACCTGACTCAGTTTACGTTAGGAATGGATCGGGAAAATGAGCGGATCGAAAATTATTTTAACCCCCATCATCCGGCTCTTTTGAAGATGCTCCGTATTGTGGCCAATAATGTCCATTTGGAGAATAAGAGGGTCAGTGTGTGCGGAGATATGGCCTCAGATCTGGATATGACAGAATTCTTCCTTCAGATTGGCATCGACGAGCTTTCTGTAGCGCCAAATCAGGTGCTGAGCCTGCGTAAGAAAATCAGAGAGATCCAATAAATATCGAAACAGACCCATTTACTTTACGGGTCTGTTTTGTTATTATAAAAATGTTATGTATCTAAAGATGAGATTTCTAAAGGAGGGAAACATGTTAGAAAAACTATTTAAACTGAAGGAGAACGGCACAGACGCTAAGACAGAAATCCTGGCCGGAATCACCACATTTATGACGATGGCTTATATTCTGGCGGTTAATCCAAGTATCTTAAGTGAGACGGGAATGGATCAGGGAGCTGTATTTACGGCTACGGCGGTAGCATCTCTGATCGGTACGCTGCTGATGGCTCTTTTTGCCAATTATCCGTTTGCGCTGGCTCCGGGTATGGGACTGAACGCTTACTTTGCCTATACGGTAGTGTTAGGAATGGGGTACAGTTGGCAGACAGCTCTTACCGCGGTATTTATCGAAGGAATTATCTTTATCGTGCTTTCGCTGACCAATGTGAGAGAGGCGATCTTTAACGCGATCCCTATGAATCTGAAGGCGGCGGTAAGCGTGGGTATCGGTCTTTTTATTGCTTTTATCGGTCTTCAGAACGCAAAGATCGTGATCGGAGGCTCTACGCTTCTGCAGCTCTTTTCCGTAGAAGATTATAATGCGCTGAACGGTGTGGAAGCCAGCTTCCAGGATGTGGGAATCACAGTACTTCTGGCTGTGATCGGTATTTTGATCACAGGAATCCTGGTGATCAAGAACATTAAGGGAAATATTCTGTGGGGAATCCTGATCACCTGGATTCTGGGGATCATCTGCCAGTTTGCCGGCCTGTACGTACCGAATCCGGAACTTGGATTCTACAGTCTGCTTCCAGATTTCAGCGGGGGACTGTCTATTCCAAGCTTAAGCCCGATCTTTGGCAAGATTGATTTCTCGGGAATCTTTTCTTTGGAATTCCTGGTGGTTATCTTTGCTTTCTTGTTCGTGGATATTTTTGATACACTTGGAACACTGATCGGTGTATCGACTAAGGCTGATATGCTGGATGAAAATGGGAAACTGCCCCGCATTAAAGGCGCGCTTTTGGCGGATGCGGTAGCTACAACGGCGGGAGCGGTCCTTGGTACTTCAACAGTCACTACATTTGTAGAGAGCGCTTCTGGCGTAACAGAAGGCGGAAGAACAGGACTGACTTCTATCACGACGGCGATCCTCTTTGGAGTGGCGCTGCTGTTCTCGCCTATTTTCCTGGCGATTCCTTCCTTTGCTACAGCTCCGGCTCTGGTGGTGGTTGGATTCTATATGCTGACCAATGTAGTAAATATTGATTTTAATGATGTGGCGGAAGCGATTCCATGCTATATCTGCATCATCGCTATGCCTTTCTTCTACAGCATTTCCGAAGGAATCGCGATGGGCGTGATCTCTTATGTAGTGCTGAACCTGGTAACAGGAAAGGCGAAAGGGCGGATCAGTATCTTGATGTACGTGCTGGCGGTACTGTTCGTGCTGAAGTATATTTTCCTGTAGGAAGAATGATATTGGGATAAAATATATCGCCATATTGCTATAATAAGGAACAACCGTGCCGCGTCTTGCGGACGGTTGTTCTTTTTCTTTGCGCAGTCATAACGCATTAAAAAAGGGGGATTCAAAGACTATCGCCTTTCTCCCGGCCGGATGGCAAGAAGATAGACCAGGACTGCCAATGGTACGCATACCAGGAGAGAGGGATAGAATAGTTTCAGGTCTAAATGTCCATAGAGGAGACCGCCGATGAAAGGCCCCAGGGTCATTCCCAGGTCCAGGCCGATATAATAGGTGCTGTTGGCCAGCCCCCGCCTGCCCTGCCCGGCCTGGAGAATGGCGGTGGACTGGCAGACGGAGGACATGATCCCATATCCGCCGGCCATAAAGAGAGCGGCAAAGAACATGGAAAGATTGTTTTTCATGAAAGCGAGAAACAGGATTCCGGCAAAGGCGCTGACGGAACTAAAGAGAAGAAAGAAGGGGAACGGCAGGCGGTCAAACAGGTCTTTCATACACAGGCGGAGAATGAGAAGGACCACGGCGTAAAGCGGGAAAAAGAGGCTGACGGAGACCGGAAGCTGGCGGGTCTGTGTGTAACTGACGAGAAAGGACTGGGTGGCGCAGTAGGGAATGGCGAACAGCATGATGATCGCCGCATAGGGGAGGACTTTAGGATCTGCCAGCTGTAATTTCCCAGACCTGCCAGGTTCTTTCACGCTTTGTTCAGGCTCGCCTTTATTCTGGATAAACTGGATGATCAAGAGAGTGGCCAGACAAAAAAGCAAAGCGGCGCCAAAAGAAAATCGATACCCCAGATGCTGATAGGAGACAACTCCGATGGCAGGGGCTATAGCCATGGCAAGGGCATTCATCATGCCATAGAAGCCCATGCCGGAGCCGATCTTGTCTTTGGGAAGCATATTGGACATCCAGGTGGACATACAGACAGAACAGCAGGCAAAGCCTACGCCGTTAATAAGCCGGGAAACTACAATGAGGCCGGGTTCTGACGCCGCCATATAGCCCAGGCAGGACAGAGCCATAAGTCCGGCGCCCAGAAAAGAGATCTTATATTTGCTGATCTTATCCGCCAGATTTCCTGCCAGAGGACGGCAGAAAAGAGCACATAGATTCATAAGGCCGCCGATCATTCCCATCAAGGCGGCAGAAGCGCCCACACTTTCTGAAAACCCTGTGATCAAAGGTGTTACCAGCATAGGGCTGGAGAAATAAAAGAAGCTGGCGGCAAGTATTAAGATTATATCCATAGTGTCGGTTTCCCCTTTCCCTGCATTAGATATAAGAATATCTGAGCATACACTATATTCTATTCCGGGGAAATAGGGAAGTCAAGGCTGGGGAAGGTCTGGTTTGTGTGAAAAAAGTTGTAAATATACCATAATTAGATTATAATTATGGTATATTAAATTCATAGGAGGAGATAGAAATGCCACAGATTATTCCAATCAAAGATTTAAAAAACACGGCGGAAATCTCTGAATTATGCCATAGTACAGACGAACCGGTCTATATTACAAAAAATGGATATGGGGATATGGTTATCATGAGTATTGAAAATTTTGAAGGTCTTATAAGAAGACTGCAGAGATACCAGGAGATAGAAATTTCGGAGAGACAGATCATAGAGGGGAAGGTAAAGGACGCAAAGAGCGCTCTTACGTTAATGGGGGAGAAGTATGGGATACAGTTTGGTGATCACGGAGCGGGCAGATGAACTCTTGGATGAAATTGTGTACTATTTATTATATCAGTTAAAAAATCAACAGGCAGCAGAGCATTTGTTGACAAACATTGATCGCGTGTATACCCGTTTGCAGGAAAATCCGTATCAGTTTCCGGAAAGCAGGGACAGATTTCTAAGGCAGATGAATTACAGGGAAGCTATACTGTCAGAAATGAAGTATGTGATCTTTTTTCGAATTGAAAATCGTACCGTTTATGTCGTCGGGATTTTTCATCAGTTAGAAGATTACCCCAGAAAAATGTAGATTGAACGAAAAAGTGAATCGCCAGTCTCGGCAGGCTGGCGATTCGTTTTTTCTTAAATCCGCATTCCCACACTATACCCGGAGAAGGATGTGTTCAGGATATCGCCTACGTGATCGCAGTCTCCGATAGGGATCACATCGTAGGCGAGACCGTCATAAGCGCTCTTTAAGGTTTCGTTGGGCCGGAATCCGGTAGCCAGGATGACGGTATCGCACTTCAGGAAGGTTTCTTTTCCATCGTTGTCCATTACATATACGCCTTCCTCCGTGATCTTAGTACACCTGGAATTTAAGTGGATCTTTACCCGGTCGATCTCCGGGATAGAATACAGGTCGTGATGGTCGCGGGAATACTCATGTGTCATGAAGAATTCTGTAAAGAAGACTTCATAGGGAAGTTCACTCTGCGCATCCTTCATCAGTTTGGACTCCATCTCCACCACATCGACGGAATACCCATGGGACTGAAGATAAATGGTTGTCTCGCAGCCTACCAGGCCGCCGCCTACCATGACAATCTGTTTTCCCAGTTTGTCCAGATTCTCATAGATATCGCCTGCGTGGATTACATTTGGGCCATCCGCGCCGGGAACTGGAGGGATGAACTTCTCGGCGCCTATGGCAAGAACGATGGCGTCCGGGGCTTCCAGAGAAAGAAGCTGGGGCGTTGCTTTTGTGTTCAGCAGCACCTTGATATTTGGCGCTTTGGAGACCCTACGGATCAAATAATCCCGGTATCTTCCCACGTCATCTTTGAATTCCACGTGGTCTGTGAAAGAAAGCCTTCCGCCTAATTTCTCAGACTGTTCATAGAGAATGACGTCATGGCCTTTTTCTGCTAGTGATTGAGCTGCCTGCATACCGGCCGGACCGCCTCCGACAACAGCCACCTTTTTCTTGACAAAAGGCGTGGTTTCCGGCAATGGTGTATGTAAAATACGGGTAGGATTGACGGTACAGACGCTGCAGCCAGTCTGAGGCTCTGAACTATAGCGCATGCAGCGCAGACACCGTATGCAGGGCCGGATCTCATCCGCACGTCCGGATCTTGCCTTTTCCGCCCACATGTTGTCTGCTACGAAGCTGCGGGCGGAGGCAACCAAATCACAGGTTCCGTTTTTAATAAATTCTTCCGCCATCTCCGGTTCATTGATGCCGCCTACCGTCTCGATGATCATGTTCAATTTTCCATGGACCGCTTTTGCCAGATAAGCATTGCAGCCATGTTCCATATAAGGCATGGGGAACAGGTATCCTTCACTCATATGGTTCCAGATTTTTCCTGCGGAACATTGGACGATATCGACTATGCCTTCAAACAATTTGAGAGTTTCCAGCACCTCTTCCTGTGTGATTCCTCCTGGCAGGCCTTCATTAGCGGTAAAACGCATCTGGATGATCATATCATCGCCCACTTTTTCACGAATCCGCTTCATTACCATGAGCGGGAAGCGGGCGCGGTTTTCTACGCTGCCGCCGTATTCATCGGTCCGTTTGTTTACCACCGGTGAGAAGAATTCGCTGAGCAGCCAGTTGTGGCCGGCATGTACGTTGACGATGTCAAAGCCGCCCCGTTTTCCGATCCAGGCCGCATTGGCGAAATAATCGGCTACCCGGTTCATTTCCTCTTCGTCCATCCCTTGTACTTCCACGCCATTTTCCAGAGTGGTGGTGCATGGCCCAAGGCATTTCCAGTCTCCGGCCGGAGGGCCGTAATGTCCGCCGTGGTTCAGTTCGATGGCGGCTTTTGCTCCGTAAGCGTGGATCAAATCCGTCATCATGTGCATAATGGTCAGTTGATGTTCATGGATGTCATCGCTGAAAAAGTCAAACCGTTCCCGGTTCCCGCCCAGATAGTAGCGGGGATCTACCCCAAGATGACCGGTATGCACGATGCCGGCGCCGCCTTTCGCCAGGCTGGCAAAATAATGGGCGGCAGTCTCGGTAAAAGAAGAAAAACCATTGGCGCCGGCACGGTACAGATTTGGTCCTCCGCTGTTGGGAGAAGATACGATCCGGTTTTTGATCTTTTGCCCCCGGATCGTGATGGGGCTGAAAAGATGTGGATAAGATTTCGTCTTTGAGTTCATAAATGAGCTCCTCCTTTCCTTGTTGGCACCATTATAAAAGCCTTGCAAAAAAGCCGGCAAGTACGCAGTTTATCATGTCTTAGTCAAAAAAAACTGACTAGCTCAAGATGATTTGCGTACTTGCCGGGCAAAAGAGAGGACTGTTATGATGGAAGCAAGTTGAAAGCTGACCGGGAAGTTTTAAGAACAGAGGAAAGACGAAAGGAGACGCCTTTACACATGGAGACAAAATTAAGTATTAAGAATATCATTATATTCATGGGAGCTTTTATTGCCTTTTCCATAGGTTCAGGATTTGCTTCCGGTCAGGAAGTGATGCAGTATTTCGCTTCTTATGGATATCAGTGCGTGCTGACAGGGCTCGCGTTTTTGGCCATTTTAGTTTATACCAACTGCAGCTGCCTGATGGCTGGACATCGGAAAAAATTTGACAAAGGAAGTGATATTTTTTATTATTATTGTGGACCCTATCTGGGGAAATTTTTCGATTATTTTGCTACGGTGCTCTGTGCTATGTCCTTTGTCATGATGGTCGCGGGAGCTTCCGCTACGTTGACCCAGCAGTTTGGGTGGCCTACTTGGACTGGAGCGGCGCTGCTGGCAGGGTGTGCCTGTATTTCTACGATCTTTGGTCTGGATGCGGTGGTAGACGTGATTGGTAAGATCGGTCCGATTCTGATTGTTTTTATTATGGGGATCGCTGTGATCACTTTGGCAGGAGACTGGCAGAAAGTGCCGGAAGGAGCGGCACTGCTGGCAAACGGGGAGACCGAAGTCCTGCAGGGCGGCAGCAACTGGCTGACTTCCGCTATGGCCTACGGGGGATTCGCTCTGATGTGGTTCCCAGGCTTCTGCGCCAATTTGGCTGCAAAACATAGGATCAAAGAGCTTCTCTGGGGAGCGGTACTTGGACAGGTCGTGACGGTGCTGACAGGAGTTGTTCTATCTTTTGCGTTTATTGCAAATATTCAAGAGGTGGCAGACAGCCAGGTGCCCAGTCTGATTTTGGCAGAGAACATTTTCCCATATATTGCGGTCGTGTTCGCTATCGTTATCTTCTTGGCGATTTTCTCTTCAGCCTGTCCGTTACTGTGGACAACGGCAGTAAGGTTTTTTAAAGAAAAATCCAAACCGTATAAAATCCTGACTTTATGCCTGACGGTTGCCGCGATCTTAGTTGCGCTGCTGCTGCCGTTTAATATACTGGTCAACTTTTTGTTTATGGTCAACGGATATGTGGGATTTATTTTTGTTTTGTGTATGATCATCAAGGATGTCCGATTGTTGTTTGAAAGACATCAAAAGAAAGAGCAAGAGCGGAATTAGGCAGATTAAAAGAAAGACTGGCAGGCGTTTTGTTCAGAGAAAGTGGGAACAAAGTGCCTGCCGTTTGGAATTTCGGAGTAAGGAGGTGTAATTTTATATATGGATATTGAAGAAAAGAAAGGGCAGCAGATGCAGGGAACTGGATGTGATTGCCCGATCATCTATGTCTTTCATCTGGTTTCGCGGAAATGGGTGATGGATGTGCTTTGTAAATTGAATAAGTATCAGGTCATGCGATACGGTGAGATTAAAAAAGCAGTTCCAGGAATCACCAATATGGCGCTGACGCAGGTGTTGAAGGAATTGGCAGCCAATGGAGTCATTGACCGGATTCAGTACAATGAGATCCCGCCACATACGGAATACTCTCTGACAGAACAAGGGAAAGAACTGATTCGGGCCTTGTACAGCGTAGCCCGATGGGGCTTAAAGCAGATGAGTGAAAAAGGCCATTCTACCTGTGCAGATAAATGTTACAGCATGTATTATGAATACATCCCGGCGGATAAGGAGAAAGAGGTCTTCCAGTATCCAAAGGTATATGACGAACGCTATCAGCGGTATTACAATGAAATTCTGGAAGCGGGAGGACGTGAATATTCCACAGAAGAGCAGTTGGAAGCATTCCTGCTGGTCATGCTGCGGGTACTGACTGAGGATGGAAAGAGTTCAGCCCGGTGGGCAATGTTCTTCTTTATCCGAGAGGATACAGAGAATTACCTGCAAAAAGAACGGCCCCAGTATCAGATTCTGCGGGAGCTGATCGAAGAGGGGAAAGCAGAGGGGAAAATAAAGGTACCAATGGAAACAGACTATATTCTGGAGATGATCTCCAAGATCGTTACAGGATGTATCGGAGACTGGCAGATGGAGAAATGCGTTTATGACGTGATCGAGCGCAACAGAGCTATGATCCATTGGTTCTGCCAATCTTTATTTCAAGCATAAAAGGAGAGTCGACATTGGAATTACGGGTTTTGAACTATTTTTTGATGACCGCCCGAGAGGAAAATATTACTAAGGCGGCGAAGCTTCTGCATATCACTCAGCCCACCCTTTCCCGGCAGCTTATGCAGTTGGAGGAAGAACTGGGAGTCACCTTGTTTGAGCGCGGGAAGCACAGTATCACGCTGACGGAAGACGGCCGGCTGCTTTGGCGCCGGGCCCAGGAGATCTTGGAATTGGCGGAGAAGACCAAGGAAGATTTCCTGCAGAAAGAAAGCAGCCTGACAGGGGAACTTGCCATTGGAAGCGGCGAACTGAGAAGTTCCCGTTTTCTGGCCAGGGTCCTGGCCTCTTTTCAAAAGCAGCATCCGCTGGTCCGGTATGAGGTCTACAGCGGTAACTCCGACAATATCAAAGAACGGATCGAACAGGGGACACTGGATCTGGGTATCCTGGTAGAGCCTGTGGATATCAGTAAGTATGAGTTTATACGGCTTCCAGAGAAAGAGACCTGGGGAGTCCTGGTAAGAGAAGATTCTGAACTGGCTGAGAAGGAGAAGGTAAAGCCGGAGGATCTAGTGGGAGTTCCTCTGATCATGACCCGCCGTATCATGCTGCAGAATGAGATCTTCCACTGGTTTGGATCTTACGCGGAAGAAATCAATATCGTGGCTGGAGGAAATCTTTGGTATAATCTGGTGGCTATGGTGGAAGGAGGGGTAGGCGTAGGACTAACGCTGAATTTGAATTGCAAATATGAAAATGTAAAATTTATTCCTCTTTCTCCGGAAATGGAATCCAGGACGGTGCTGGCCTGGAAGAAAGCGCAGGCCTTTTCGCCTGTTACGAAAGCGTTTATCAGTCATGCCAGGAAAGAGATCCGGGAATATGTATAGAAAGAAATCTTAAGAGCCGGCGGCTTCCGTTCTCTAAGCGAGAGCAGAAGCCGCCGGCTTTTTATGAAGAGAAATCCTTCTGCAAAAAATCCTGAAGCAGGCGAAGGAACCGCTTCATTACCGGATAGTCGTCGCTTTGCTGATAGAAAACGCCAAAAGAGAGCATAGGAAGATCTCTGATCGGAATATAGACAAGACCAGGCTCCCGGATCTGAGGCATATCCGGATACAGAGTATAGCCCATTTTCGCCTTTGCCAGGACAAGGGCGCTCTCGATGCCATCCGCGAAATATCTTTGTTCCGGGGGAAGCTGGGACAGCAGATGATTTTGGACAGAAAAAAGGGAGCTGGAAACATGGCGGGGAGAGCAGACAATGATATTGTTTTTGCTTTCTATAAAATCCTTTTCCGTCAATGCTTTCTGTTCTGCAAAGGGATGGTCCGGCGTACAGACACAGGAGATTGGTATGGAACAAAGTTTGTGGAAATCCAGCTGGACCTTGCGCTGCGGATCCAGGACGCCGAAAGCGGCGTGGATCTGCCGGTTTACAACCTGTCCCAGAAGAGAGGGGAAGGGAACCAGATGGATGCCCGGCCGCAGGAATGGAAATTCCTTCACCAGATCATGAAATACAGGCGGAAGAAGATTCATCTCCATGTGATTATGGCAGCCAATATCAAGGGGAAGGACATGCTCCTTCCTGCCCAGCCGCTCCTTAGCGGACAGAGCGGTTTTCAAAATGATCTGGGCATCCGGGAGAAACATCATTCCTTCCTGGGTAAGAGAAACGCTTTTGCTGGTACGGCGGAACAGTTTCACATCCAGTTCCTGTTCCAATGTCCGGATCTGATGGCTCACAGCTGGCTGGGTAATCTTCAATTCTTCAGAAGCTCTGGAAAAATTCAGATGTTCCGCTACGCTGACGAAACATTCTAACTGTATTGTGTTCATAATAATCTCCTGATAAGTAACTAAGTGAATCGGTAACTATAAAAAGTACTTATAGATTATAGCATCTTTGAATTTCACATGCAATGGAATATGAAGTAGAATTCTTATTGACCGATCATGAGGGCGTAAAAAGTTTGTATACGAAATAGCTGCCGGCAGGAGTTTGTACGCGCCGGCGAAAGATTTCCTGACAAAGATAAAGCGAATGGAAAAAGGAGATGGTAATATGAAAACGGTTTTGGCGCAAATAAAGCAATATAAGAAAGAAACATTCCTGACAATGGGATTCACAACTCTGGAAGTGATCATGGAGGTTTTGCTGCCATTTATCACTGCCATGATCATTGACGACGGCTTGGAACGCGCAGACATGCCGGCGATCTTAAGACTAGGGATGCTGATGATCGTGATGGCGGGAGTCAGCCTTCTGTCCGGTGCTATGGCGGGGAAATACGCGGCCAGCGCCTCGGCTGGCTTTGCCTGTAATCTGAGAGAACGTATGTATACCTGCGTACAGGATTATTCGTTTTCCAATATTGACAAATTCAGTACAGCAGGGCTTGTCACAAGGATGACTACGGACGTGACCAATGTACAGAACGCGTTTCACATGATCATCCGCATCGCGGTGCGGGCGCCGCTTATGCTGATCTGCAGCATGGTGATGTGTTTTGCCATCAATTACCGGCTGAGTCTGGTGTTTCTGGGAGCCATGTGTTTTCTGGCGGTGATCCTGGGATTGATCATGGTACGGTCCTTCCCCGTATTTCGAGAAGTATTTGACCGGTATGACAACCTAAACGCAAGCATCCAGGAGAATGTGACGGCAATCCGCGTAGTAAAGGCTTATGTAAGAGAAGACTATGAGAAACAAAAATTTGGTAAGGCGGCCCATGATCTTTATCGTCTGTTTGTGAAAGCGGAAGCTATGCTGGCTGTAAATAATCCGGCAATGATGCTGTCAGTCTATGGGTGTATCACGGCTGTATCCTGGTTTGGGGCCCATTTTATCGTGGCGGGAAGTATGAGCACCGGAGATATCACATCTTTGTTCAGCTATATCACGTCGATCATGATGGCGTTGATGATGTTATCAATGGTTTTTGTAATGGTTACCATGAGCGCGGCCAGCGTAAGGCGTATTTCTGAAGTGCTGGAAGAGAAACCGGACCTCCAGGATCCTAAGGAACCGGTGACAGAAGTGGCAGACGGAAGTATTGATTTTGAACACGTCAGCTTTTCCTATAAGCACGGAACTGGAGAAGATACACTGAAGGATATCGATCTGCATATCCGTTCCGGAGAAACCATTGGGATTATTGGAGGGACAGGCTGTGGGAAATCCAGTCTGGTCAGTCTGATCAGCCGGCTCTATGATGTATCGGAAGGGACGGTGAAAGTCGGCGGAAGAGACGTCCGCGAGTACGATATGAAAGCATTAAGAGATCAGGTCTCTGTAGTACTGCAAAAAAACGTCCTTTTCTCAGGCACGATCCTGGACAATCTGCGGTGGGGGAATGAAGAAGCTGCGGTTGAAGAGTGCGAACAAGCCTGTGAGGCTGCCTGCGCCGATGAATTTATCGATCGTCTGCCGAAAGGGTACGATACCTGGATCGAGAGAGGCGGCGCCAACGTGTCAGGCGGGCAAAAGCAGAGACTCTGTATCGCAAGAGCTCTTTTGAAGAGACCGAAGGTGCTGATCCTGGATGATTCGACCAGTGCTGTGGATACGGCGACGGATGCCAGAATCCGCAGAGCGTTTCAAACGTATATTCCGGGGACAACAAAGATCATCATTGCCCAGAGAGTTTCCAGTGTAGAGGACGCGGACCGGATTCTGGTATTAGACGCGGGAAGGATCAATGCTTTTGATACCCATGAACATTTATTGGAAACCAATGAGATCTATCGGGATATCTATGAATCCCAGACCCAGGGCGGCGGAGACTTTGACCAGGCGGTTTCATAAGAAGGAAAGAGAAAGGAGCGCAGAAACATGAAAAACGGAAATAGGATGACATCTTTCTATGTATTGAGGCGGCTGCTGGCTTATATGGTCAAAAGCTATAAATTTTCATTTTTGATGGTGGTGGTCTGTATTATCATTTCTGCCTGCGCGACTATGCAGGGGATGTTATTCGTCCAGGCGCTGGTGGATGACTATATCCTTCCGCTGCTGCAGGCACAAGAGCCGGACTTTGGACCGCTGGCCGCCGCCCTGGTGAAGATTGTCGGTATCTATATCTTGGGAGTGGCGGCCTCCTATAGTTATAACCGGATCATGGTCAATGTGAGCCAGGGAACGATGAAGAAATTTCGCGATGATCTTTTTGCGAACATGGAATCTCTTCCGATCAGATATTTTGATACCCATGCGCACGGAGACATTATGTCTGTGTACACCAACGATGTGGATACGCTGCGTCAGCTTTTCAGCCAGAGTATTCCCCAGATCATTAATTCGGCGGCGACTCTTGCGGCGGCGCTTGTCTCCATGCTGGTATTGAATATCCCATTGACCATAGCGACTGTGCTCATAGGAATGGTTATGCTGAAAGTTACGGCGGTTTTTTCCAGGCTCTCTGCACGGTGTTTCCAGAAGCAGCAGACGGATCTTGGAAATGTGGACGGCTATATCGAAGAGATGATGGACGGTCAGAAGGCAGTAAAAGTGTTCTGCCGCGAGAAACAGACCGTAGAAGAATTCAAGAAGCTGAATGACCAGCTCCGGGACAGCGCGGATAAAGCCAATCGGTATGCCAATCTTCTTATGCCGGTCAACGCGAATATCGGGAATTTGAGTTATGTGATCTGTGCTGTGATCGGAGCACTGCTGGCGCTGAATGGAACCATGGGAGTGACGGCAGGAACGGTGATCGCATTTGTGGGCTTGAATAAGAACTTTAACCAGCCCATCGCGCAGATCAGCCAGCAGATGAATTCTATCGTTATGGGGGCGGCCGGAGCTCAGAGAGTCTTCCGGCTTCTGGATGAAAAGCCGGAGGAAGATCAGGGCTATGTAGAATTGGTCAACGCCAAAGAGCATATGGACGGGACATTGGAGGAAACGGATGAAAGGACCGGACTGTGGGCATGGAAGCATCCTCATAAAGCAGAAGGGACAGTCACTTACGAGAAAATGAAGGGAAGCATCATTTTTGATGACGTGGATTTCGGCTATGAGGATTCTAAGATGGTACTGCATAATATCAAGATGTACGCAAAACCGGGGCAGAAGGTGGCGCTGGTGGGAGCTGCTGGAGCCGGTAAGACTACGATCACGAATCTGATCAACCGGTTCTATGATATCCAGGATGGAAAGATCCGATATGACGACATCAATATCAATAAGATCAAGAAGCCGGATCTTCGCCGTTCTCTGGGGATGGTACTGCAGGACACTCATCTGTTTACTGGAACAGTCATGGACAACATCCGCTATGGAAAGCTGGAGGCGGCCGATGATGAATGTATCGCGGCTGCGAAGCTTGCCAACGCGGACGGGTTTATCCGCAGGCTTCCGGATGGATACCAGACTATGCTTACCGGTGACGGCGGCAATCTGAGCCAGGGACAGCGCCAGCTTATTGCGATCGCAAGAGCGGCGGTGGCAGATCCTCCAGTATTGATCCTGGATGAGGCCACATCCTCCATTGATACCCGGACAGAAGGATTGGTCCAGGCGGGAATGGATGCCTTGATGAAAGGAAGGACTACCTTTGTTATCGCACATCGTCTGTCTACGATCAAGAACGCGGATTGTATCATGGTCATGGAACAGGGAAGGATCATTGAGCGGGGAAGCCATGAAGAACTAATGGAGGCCAAGGGGAAATATTATCAGTTATATACAGGGAATTTTGCGGCATAATGTCTTGGAGGTATGGATAATCCTCTTAAAACAGATCAGACAGGAACCGGCGCGGTTTCACGCGCCGGTTCCTGTCTGTCTACCTGGTCTTCAGAAAGTATTGACCGCAATGCGATAGGTTTTGCTGACAGGAAGAAAGTGGGAGATTTAGATTTATTTAGAATCTGTTTGGAATTGGTTAAGGTTTATCTTTCATAATGAGACATGACAAAAGGAATCCTTTTAAAAACACAAAGGAGGTAGATCATGAGAAAAGTTAGCAAAAGTATCTTGGTGTTTGCGCTGATCGGGGTGATGACGATCGCCATGGTCGCGTGTACGTCAAAAGGAAAAGAACCTGCGGCGGAGCAGAACCAGCAGGAGACGACTCAGCCGGCTGCGCCTGACGCGGAGAATCAGAATCAGGATACCAAGGAAGGCGGCCAGAAGCAGGAAGGCGGTCAGACTCAGGAAGAAGACAGCAAAGCGAAAGACAGCAAAACCAAAGACAGCAAAGCGAAAGACAACAAAGCGAAAGACAGCAAAGCAAAAGACAGCAAAGCGAAAGACAGCAAAGCAAAAGACAGCAAAGCGAAAGACAGCAAAACCAAAGACAGCAAAACCAAAAACGGTAAGAAACAGTAAACCGACAGGCGCGGACGGTATCGCGGATACCGCCTGCGCCGGAAGGAAAGGATATAAAGATGAAAAATATATTGGAATATCTGGAACATACACAGAGGACTTATCCGGACAAGATCGCGGTGGATGATGGAAACCTTCAGATATCATGGAAAGAACTGACAGATATGGCAAAGCGTATGGGAACCGCGTTTGAAAGACAGGCGCCCAAGGGAAGTCCTGTGGTCATTCTGATGGAGAAAAGCGCCGTAGTGCTGGCGGCTATGCTGGGAACGGTGTATGCGGGATGTTTCTATGTGATGATAGATCCGGGACAGCCATCGGAGCGGACGAAGAAGATCTTCGAGACTTTAAAGCCGGGATTGGTAGTGGGGGATGAAAATACGAAGGAACGAATGGCAGAGATTGGCGAAAAAGTCCCTGTCTGTCTTTTGGAAGAAGCGCTGAAAATAGCGGCAGATGAGGAGAAACTATCCAAGATCCGCGCAGAAAGCAAAGAGACAGACCTTCTCTATGGCCTGTTTACATCAGGCTCTACAGGAAATCCCAAGGGCGTGGTGGTAAGCCATCAGGCAGTAATCCGATTTATTGGACATTTTACTGATATTTTTGGGATTCATGCAGAAGACAGGCTCGGCAACCAAGCGCCTTTTGACTTTGATGTGTCGGTAAAAGATATTTACTCTTGCATTCTGACAGGAGCTACGCTGGTACTGATTCCCAAAGCATATTTTTCTATTCCGGCCAAATTGGTGGATCTTCTCTGCGAACAAAAGGTGACGGTCCTTGTCTGGGCGGTATCCGCCCTCTGCCTGATCTCGTCTTTAAAAGGATTGGAATACCGGATCCCCGAAAGAGTGCGCATGATCATGTTCAGCGGAGAAGTCATGCCGGGAAAACAGCTGCGGCTTTGGCAGGAAGCGCTGCCAGATACGGAATTCATCAATCTTTATGGCCCTACGGAGATCACTTGTAATTGTACTTATTACAAGCTCCAGGGGAAATGGGATATGCGGGAGAAGCTTCCTATTGGACAAGCTTTTCCAGGCCGGGAAGTATTCCTTTCGGACGAAACGGGGAAAAGGATCACAGAGCCAGGGCATACAGGTGAGATCTGTGTGGCCGGGGAATCTTTGTCCGATGGATATTATAACAATGAGGCAGAGACAAGAAAACGATTCTGCATGGAACCGGATCAGGATGGAAAGGAAAGACGCTGCTACCATACAGGGGATCTGGGGTATTTTGGAGAGGATGGCCAGCTGTTCTTCGCGGGCAGAAAGGATTTCCAGATCAAACACATGGGACATCGCATCGAATTGGAAGAAATCGAGCGGTGGCTGGAACAGGTCCGGGGAGTAGAAAGAAGCTGCTGTGTCCTGGATCAGGAGAGAAAAAGACTGGCCGCCTTTTATACAGGAACGATCAAGCCCTGTGAGGTAAGAACAGGACTAAAGCAAAAAGTACCATCTTATATGGTGCCGGGCAAGATCGTCCAGGTGGCGGCTATGCCCCTCAATAAGAATGGAAAGACGGACAGAAGCTATTTTCAAAAGAAATTGGAGGTGTGAAGGATGGACAAGACATTTTTAGAACAGGGAGCGGCCCGGTTCGGAACGCCGTCCTATATCTTTGATATGGATATCTTGACGGAACATGTCGGAAAATTCCGGGAGATTCTGAGAGATACAGCCGGCCTCTGCTATGCGATCAAGACAAATCCATTTTTGGCGGAACAGATGGCGGGGATGACAGACCGGCTGGAAGTATGTTCCATAGGGGAATTCCAAATCTGCCGCAAGCTTCAGATCCCGCCGGAAAAGCTTTTTATCTCCGGCGTGCTCAAGAAAAAGGAAGAACTTTATGAAATCCTGGAGTACACGGGAGGGAAAAGCGCATGTACCGTGGAATCCCCGCAGCAGTTTCAGTATCTGATCGACTGGTGCGAGGAGCATCACGCAAGTGTTCCTGTTTATCTGCGGCTCTCCAGCGGCAATCAGTTTGGTGTGGACTGGGAAACGCTTACGAGCATGATTGAAATCCGTAAGAACTGTCCGTTTGTAAAGATTGTCGGTCTTCACTATTTTTCCGGGACACAGAAAAAAGGTACTGGAAAGATCAAAGAGGAGATTGCTTATCTGGACCAGTGCTGTAAAGAGATAGAAGAAAAACACGGATTTTTCATCGAAACGCTGGAGTATGGACCGGGGCTTTCTGTTTCTTATTTCAAAGGGGAAGAAGATCATCTTCTGGAAGATTTGAAAGAAACGGCAGAAGCGGTGAAGCGGATGCGATGGAAAGGACACGTGGTCCTGGAAATGGGAAGAGCGCTGACAGCCGTCTGCGGATACTATCTGACCAGAATCTGCGAGATCAAACAAAATGAAGGAAAAAAATATTGTATGACAGATGGAGGAATCCATCAGATTCATTACGATGGACAGGTCAGAGGGATGTACCTTCCGCATGTGGAGATGATCCCAGAAAAGGAAGAGGGCCAGGAAGGAGAATACACCGTGTTCGGCGCGCTCTGCACCGTCAACGATGTTCTGCTCCAGAAGGTCCGCCTAAAAGAACCTTCCGTAGGAAGTACGCTGGTCTTTGAAAGGACGGGAGCTTATTCAATGGTGGAAGGGATGGCATTGTTCCTGAGCCGGGAACTTCCGGCAGTGGCGCTTTATAGTAAAAACATGGGGTGGAAACAGCTCCGCCGCAGGCAGCCCACGTATCAATGGAATATGAAGAAGGAGGAAAATAATGGATAAATTGATGGATATTTTAAGGGATATTGATGACAGTATAGATTATGAGAAGGAGACGGCGCTGGTCAGCGGGAGGATACTGGACTCTTTTGGAGTGATCACTCTGGTGTCAGAACTGGAGTCCGCATTCGGAATCCAGATTGAGGCGGCGGAGATGACGCCGGAAAACTTTGACTCTGCGCAGGCGCTCTGGGCAATGATCCAAAGATTAAAAGGGTAGGTGTCATATGGCGTATCATACAGGACTCTATTTATTCATATTTCTTCCGATCGCGCTGATCGTTTATCAGGCGGTTCCTCAGAAACATAGGTGGAAGGCGCTGTTATTCTTTGGATACGCGTTTTTCTATCTGATCAGCGGGAAACTGCTCCTATACCTTCTGGGGACCACGATTTTTACTCATTATATCGGCCTTTGGCTTGAGACGGCGGCGCGGGAGAGAAGGAAGGCGGTGCTGGCCTTTGGAGTTCTGACGCTTCTGGGGGTCTTAGGATACTTAAAGTATTATCATTTTTTCGCTCAGAATCTGAACTTTTTGACCATACGGGCGGTGGGAGAAACATTTATGCCTATCCGGACGCTTCTGCTCCCGGTGGGAATCTCATTTTATACACTTCAGGCGGTTGGATACATGGCGGATGTGTACTGGGGGAAGATAAAGGCAGAGCATCACCTGGGAAAGATAGCTCTTTTTCTGGGGTTCTTCCCTCAGATCATGGAAGGGCCGATCAGTATGTATTCTCAGACGGCAGAGCAGCTCTGGAAGGGAGAAGGGTTAAGCGCTTCTGGACTTTGGAATGGAGGCGTGCGGATTCTGTGGGGACTTTTTAAGAAGATGGTCATTGCGGACCGGCTCTATATTCTTGTGGGCCAAGTCTTTGATCATCATCAAAACTACAGCGGTCTGGTAACGGCTGCCGCGGCAGTTGCTTATACAATCCAGCTCTATATGGAATTCTCAGGATCCATGGACATTGTGATCGGAAGCGGAAGAATGTTTGGCGTGACGCTGCCAGAGAATTTCCGGCAGCCATTTGCCTCCGTGAACGCGGCGGAATTTTGGAGAAGATGGCATATCACACTGGGAACATGGCTGAAAACCTATGTGTTTTACCCCGTGTCTATGTCATCCCCGGTCAAACGGTGGAATCAGTTTGGAAGAAAACACTGTGGGAAATATATAACAAAACTAGGAATTTCAGCAATGGCTCTTTTCCCAGTCTGGCTGTGCAATGGATTATGGCATGGCCCCAGATGGAGTTACATTTTCTTTGGAATGTATTATTTTGCCGTTTTGATGGCGGGGATCGCGGTGGAGCCAATCCGGGACTGGTTTCTTAGAATCTCTCATATACGGGAAGATTCCTGGTACTGGAGGTGGATAAGGATTTTGAAGACCTGGGGGATCATTTTCATAGGAGAACTCTTCTTCCGCGCGAATGGATTCCGAGCTGGCTTGGAGATGTTCTTGAGTATCTTCCGGGACTTCTCGCTTGAGCCCTTAAGGGACGGTACATTTTTGAATCTGGGATTGAGGCCCGGGGATTTTTACGCGGCCGCGGCGGGATGTCTGATCGTGGGAATCTATGGAATGGTGCAGGAACGGGGAATGGCCAGAGGAATTTCGATTGATAAGATGAAACTTCCGGTCCGGTGGGGCATTTGTTATGTCCTTATATTGACGCTGGTCATTTTTGGAGCTTATGGAACAGGATATCAACAGGTGGATTTGATTTATGCGGGATTTTAAGAAAAATTGGAAAACAAGAATAAAAACAGTGGAAAAAGCAGGGGCGTTTCTGGGAATCCTGATGTGTATCCTGCTGCTGCTTTCGCAATGTGTGGTAAGGATCGTAAAGCAGGACGCGGATCTGCTCCTGGAAGGAAATAAAAGTATTGCGGGGATTCAGGGAGAACCGAAGCATACCATAGATGTATTGGTGGTGGGGGACAGCGAAAGCTATACAACGGTGTCTCCCATGCAGATCTGGAAGGATCATGGGATTACCTCCTATGTCTGCGGGGAACCGGGACAGAAGATCCAGGAAAGCTACTATATGATGAAAACAGCATTCAAGAACCAATCTCCTAAGGTAGTGCTCCTGGAGACGAATGTGATGTATAGATATGAAGGAAAGATGGGGGGATTTCAAACCCTGTTGAGCGAAATGCGGAGTTACTATTTCCCCATTTTCCGGTTCCACGATGTATGGAAACCGCTTCTTACCGGAGAGCGTTATCCGCAGGAAATGTATAAAGGATTCCAGATCCGGACAGGAGTGAAGGCATACCGGGAAGGCGCCTATATGGAGGAGACAAAGGAGAAAAAAGAAATAGAAAAGCTGAATCTCTTCTATATGGATAAGATCATCCGGTTATGTCAGGAAAATGGAGCCAAGCTGGTATTGTACAGCGGGCCTTCACCAGTGAATTATAATACAAGAAAGCACAATGGTCTGGTGGATTTCGCAAAGGAGAAAGGGCTGAAGTATCTGGACCTTAATATGGAGTTAGAAGAACTGGGGATCAACTGGGAGACAGATACTTCAGATAAGGGAGACCATCTGAATCTTTCAGGAGCAGATAAAGTGACAAGGTATCTGGGAGACTATCTGAGCAATGCTTATGACTTCCCGGACAGGCGGCAAGAGGCCGGATTCGAGGACTGGCATTGGGCGTCGGAACGCTTTGCGAAAGAAGCGGGATCTCAACTGCTGAAGATTCGCGGTGATGTGAAGAAAGGATGAAGCAAAGGATGAGACAGGAACAGATTTTGATCATAGAAGATGACTCAGATATCCGGGAAGGTGTCCGCATTCTGCTGGAAAGCGAAGATTACCAGGTCCGGGAGGCGTCAAATGGAAGGGAAGGGCTGGAGGCGTTGGATGAACAGACGGATTTGGTGATCCTGGATGTGATGATGCCGGGAATATCGGGGCTGATCACATGCCGGGAGATCCGTAAGCGCTCTTACGTACCGGTTTTGTTTCTGACAGCCAAGGCGCAGGAGTCTGACAAACTGATCGGCCTGATGGCTGGCGGCGACGATTATCTGGGAAAGCCTTTTTCATACGCGGAACTTTTGGGAAGAATCAAAGCGCTGCTGCGCCGTTATAAAGTATACAGCGGCGGAAAAGAACAGGAAGAGACCAAAAAGGAAGAGGAATATCTGGAAGCAGGAGGCATCCGGCTCCACAAGCTGTATAACGAAGTTTTTGCGGACGGAGAGCGGCAGGAACTATCGGAAATCGAATACCGGATCCTTCGGCTTTTGATGGAGCATCCGACGAAGATCTTTTCCGCGCAGAATCTGTATGAAAGCGTGTGGGAGGAACCGTACTTCTATAATTGTAACGCTACAGTTACGGTACATATACGCAAACTCAGGGTAAAGATCGAGAAGGATCCCCAGAATCCAAAACGAATCCATACGGTGTGGGGAAAGGGGTATCGATTCGATGCGGCAGGTAAATAAAAGAGACTCTCTTTATGTTTCTCTCCTCCGGCTGGTAACAGGAGCGCTGGCGGCGGCGATCCTGGCATTCTTTTGTCTTACCTATGTGGGAGAATATGTGGTAGTACGCTGGTATCATGAGAGTCATTATGTAGAGCGTAAGGAAAAAGAATATATTACATCCCTGCAGGAATATGTGGAAAGAAATGCGATCAGCATCCAGGACAGCAAGGCGATCACAGAATGGGTCAAAGAGCAAAAGATTCTCTCGATGAAGATCTATCAGAATCAATGGCTGATCTATGACTCTTATTATAAAAGGAATCTGGAAAACCTGACAGAAGAGGAACGGGAACAGAAATACAGCGAGTGGGAGAATTATTATCAGATACAGTTCCCGGACGGAAATGGTGAAGTAGTGCTTTATGGGGCTTATCAGTCCCAGCTCTATAATTTCGCTACGGTTTTAGAACTGCTGTCTTCGTTCACACTTTTTCTCATTCTGCTCTTCCGGGGAATCCGGCGAAAAATGGAGGATATTCGGAGACTTGGCAAGGAGATTGAAATTCTGGAAGGCGGGAATTTAGATTATGAGATCACCGTGCGGGGAAGGGATGAACTGGCGGCGCTTGCCCAGGGACTGGATGGAATGCGCCGTTCCCTTAGAGATCAGATCCGGCAGGAAGCACAGCTTGTGAAGGAGAATAAGGAGATCGTAACAGAGATGTCCCATGACCTGAGGACCCCCCTTACCTCAATCCTGCTGTATACGGAAATCCTGCAAAAAGAGGTCGGCCAGAAAGGAGTGGAAAAAAGGAAGGTAGAGGAGTATCTTGAGAAGATCGCCCAGAAAGCCCGGCGTCTTAAACAGTTGTCGGACCATCTTTTTGAGTATGCTCTGGTATCAGAAGACAGCAGGATCCAGATGGAAGAGCCGGAAGTTTATAAGACATTTTTCTACGACCTGCTCTCAGAAACTTGCAGTTATTTGGAACAAAAAGGATTTCACACAGAACCGGATATGAAATGGGAACCAAAGAAAATCCAGGTGGATGAAATGTATCTTTCCCGCATCATGGATAATATTACTTCGAATATCCTTAAGTACGCGCGCAAAGACCGTCCTGTGCAGATCCTGTGTTCCTGCGGAGAAGAGGAGATGTGTCTGTTTTTTGAAAATACAGTCAAGGGGACTGGAGAAAATACGGAGAGTACGAAAGTAGGCCTCCAGAATGTGCGGAAAATGATGGAACGGATGGGAGGAAGCTGTCAGTATGGGCAGAAAGGAGAACAGTTTTATGTAGCGCTATTTTTCCCCCACACATAGCGGCTTCAGTATTTGGTCTGAAGAAAATGCATCCATACGAAAACTGGTATGGATGCATTTTCCGAATTTAGTTCTATAAGGACAAGCGCCGCGGATACCTATTCTGTCCGCAAAGCGGTGACCGGATCGCTCTTGGCGGCTTTCTTAGAGGGGATCAGGCCGCCGATCAGGGTAAGGACTACGCTGAGCAGGATCAGTATGACCGCCGGCAGAAGCGGAAGGTAAGCGTTTACATCATTTGTCCCGGCCACATGATGGATGATGGCGTTAGCGGGAATCAGAAGAAGCAAGGTTGAGGCGATGCCTATGAGCCCGGCGCATAGCCCGATGATAAAGGTCTCCGCGTTAAATACCTGGGAGATATTCTGTTTGGAGGCACCGATAGCCCGCAGGATTCCGATTTCTTTCTTGCGCTCCAGTACGCTGATATATGTGATGACACCGATCATAATAGAGGAAACGATCAGGGAGATGGCGACAAACGCGATCAATACATAGCTGATCGTATCAATGATATCTGTTACTGAAGACATCATGGAGCCTACCAGGTCTGTATAGGTGATTACCTGTTCATCCTTCCCTTCTTCCTCCATCCGACTGTTATAATCGTCCAGGATTTTTACAACCTGTTCTTTGCTCTCAAAGTCGATCGGATAGATATCAATGGCCGAAGGTTCGTCGAAATCCACATATCCGAGAGAGGCCAGGTTATTATCATAAGTGGCGCTCTGGCTTGAATTCATAGACATCATCAGTTCCGCCAGGTCATCTCCAGTCATATTCATCTGGAAGGCTTCCGCAAAGGCATCCGCATCAATACTCATGGCATTCTGCAGACTGTTCCCGATATCAGACATGGCAGCGCCCATTGCCTCTCCCATTCCTGAGGCGATCTGACTCATCATCTGCCGCATGGCGGAAGAGATCTGGGTCTCCAGAGCGGAACTGACAGCGCTGCCGTAGGAAGACATGGCGCCGCCCATAAAACTTTCCACGGAGCTCATAAGCTGCTCCTCCAAAGCGTCTGTGTCAACAGCGGCGGCAAGACCTTCGGCCAGTCGTCGCTGGCCATCTTCAGTCTGAAGATACCGGAGGAAATGCAAGGCTATTTGAGAGGGATCTATTCCGTTTCCATTCTGGGCATACTCCAGATAACCCTGTGAAAGGTTTTGGGCCAATTCGTTCATTTGGCTGTCAGTGACGGCTGCATCAATATCCGCGGCAACTGCATCCATCCAGATATTGACGGCAGTCAAGCCGTCTGTGCCCATGTAGGTTCCTATGGCGGTATTGACTGCGTCCGCATCTATTTCCTCATCTGGAATATTACTGACAGATTCTTCAATTCCTTCCTGCAGACGGGTAAGAAGCGTTTTCTTTTGATCGTCCGTCACTGTCTGGATGTTTTCTTTTATGATCGACTCTACCGCGGTTTCCATGATCCCCTTTGCGCGGTCTGTCTGAAGATATTCCCGGAAATCTTCCTGCAGCCCGGAATAATCTGCCTCTGGATGGTCCTTCACGTACTGTCCGTAACCCTCCGTCAGGCTTTCCATCATTTTCGCGTACCCTTCCTGGGAAATAGGGATCGTAAGGTCGCCCATCATTTCTCCCAGATCTACGGCGCCTATATCCGGAAGATCAATCTGGATGTCGTTTAGGTCGATCAGGCCGGACAGATCCATAGATTCTCCCGCGCTGCCGAATACATTGGAGAAATCAAAGGAATCGGAAATATTTGAAAACGCGCTTTCATCAAAGCCAAAAGCTTCCTGCAGCTTTTCTTCATCAATGGTAAAGAGGGATTCCATGTCAAAACCATTCTCTGAATTTTCTTCTCCAAATGCTTCTCCGGTAAATACATTTATATCTGGATTGTCAAGCTGCTGCTGTACAATTTCGCTTTTTTCAGCCTGCTGGGCAACATGTTTGGTCAGCGCCGGTGTATATCCGATGCCGGCGGCAAGGACAAAACCATTGCCGTCTTCGGAAGGCTGGACGACGCCGACAACTTTTATATCTTCACCCTGCTCTGCCAGGTTTTGCATATATTCTTTATCATCTGTTTTATCTGTCCATACTTGGTACTGGCTGTCGTACTGGTAATAATCAGAACTATTTACCAGTTTAAAGGAGACCCCAAGCAGATCGTCATAGGTGTAACTGCCCATATCTTCTGGGGTATCTACATTTTCTTCATCGATAAACTGCTGGATCATATCATCCAGTTCCGCAGAATCCCGCAGTCCCATAGTGTACAGCATAAAATCGCTGATGCCCCCATTTGAGGTCAGGACTACGACACATTCATTATAGTTTTGCGGCCACCGTCCGGCCTTTACATCATACTGCCCTTCATACAGCTTGGTATTTTCCGGCATCTCATAGAAAATATCTGTACTCATCATAGAGGCCATCATAGAATTAGAGGCGGAGGCGGAGCCAAGTCCCAGCTCATCGAAGGACTTATCCGGGTGAACCTGCCGGACGTCCTGATCTTCCAAGCGATAGATCTGGGGAACCGCGCTGTAAGAATACTCTATAGCGTTGGTATATTTTTCGATCCCGCTTTCCTCGCTGTCCAGATATGCTTTCAGAGATTTTAGGTCATTGGAGTCCATGGTAGAAAACATATTTGTCACCATTTGGATGACAGCTACATCTCCGGTATTTTCTTCCGGCTCGGAACCGCTCCCGGCGGCGCCGCCCATCATGGAAGAAAGATCCAGGCCGGTACTCTGGATCTGAAGAGGATACTCCGCCAAAGTATCGGTCTCAATGGATTTGATATAGGCATTGACGCCGTTGGATAAAGACAAGATCAGCGCAATGCCTATGATGCCAATGGAACCCGCAAACGAGGTCAGGAGTGTCCGGGCTTTTTTGGTCCGAAGATTGTTAAAGCTTAAGGAGAGGGCAGTCAGAAAAGACATGGAAGATTTCCCCATATTCCGATGTTCTGGTTCTTCTAATGAAGTTTCATCGATTTCAAAGACGTTGCTGTCTGAGCGGATCTTCCCGTCTCTTAAGTTAACGATCCGGGTGGCATAGAGTTCCGCCAGTTCCGGGTTATGGGTGACCATGACCACCAGACGGTCTTTGGCCACCTGACGAAGGAGATCCATGACCTGAACACTGGTCTCACTGTCCAGGGCGCCGGTGGGTTCATCGGCCAGCAGGATGTCCGGGTCGTTGACTAAGGCACGGGCAATGGCAACTCGCTGCATCTGGCCTCCGGAAAGCTGACTTGGCCGTTTGTGCACCTGATCCCCAAGGCCCACTTGTTCCAAGGCTTCTCTTGCTCTTTGAAGACGCTCTGATTTTTCGATGCCGGAGATGGTAAGCGCCAGCTCTACATTGGCCAGGATTGTCTGATGGGGAATAAGGTTATAGCTTTGAAAGACAAATCCGATGGTATGATTCCGGTAAGAATCCCAGTCTCTGTCTTTGTATTTTTTAGTAGAAATGCCGTTAATGATCAGGTCTCCGCTGTCATAGCGGTCCAGTCCCCCAATGATGTTCAAAAGAGTGGTCTTGCCTGATCCGCTGGGGCCTAAGATCGCTACGAATTCATTGTCTCTTAAATTCAGGCTGACGTTATCCAGCGCCTTTTGGATCAGGGTGCCGGTCCGATATTCTTTGCAGATGTTTTTGATCTGAAGCATGCAGTCTCTTCCCTTCTATGTACGCGCTTTTACGCTCTATCAGAAAACAGTTTCATTATAAAGAGGCAGGCGGGCACAGTCAACGGAAGGGGAGATTGTTTTAGAAAGAATTTAGAAGTTGGGGAGATTGAGATTGCTTTTCTTTATGACATGTGTTATTGTTTCTTTACTAATATCGGCGGTGTTCTTGCCGCCGTATTTCTTAAAAGGCATAAGGCGTCTTGATCTTATGTGAAAGTTCCATATCGGAAGGGATACCCAGTTTAAGAGTAATGCTATGAACCGCATAGGGAAAGAGGGAATGTATATGACGGCTATTTTGCGGAAATATTTCCCCATGATAAGAACAAGGGAAGAAATCCAGGCAGAAATCCAGAGTAAGGATAAGCTTCTTGAAATTTATCAGGGATGGAAGGAGGAACAGCAGGAAGTGTTTCTTGATTACTGTACAGGACAAAAAGGAGTCCGGGTACTGTATGACCCGTTTTTTAAAGAGATTATGAATCCAGAATTGGTGCCGGAGAGACTGGAAGAGTTTCTATCCCTTGTTCTGGAGCAGAAAGTAAAAATATTGCTGGTACTGCCCAATGATTCCACCCGGATTGCAGATGAACATTCTTTGGTGATCACAGATATTGTGATTGAACTAGAAGATCATAGTATTGCGAACGTAGAGGTACAGAAGCTGGGATACCGATTCCCAGGGCAGAGATGTGCTTGTTATTCGGCAGATCTTCTTTTGAGACAGTATAAAAGAGTTAGGGGAGAAAAGGGGAGGAATTTTAGTTACAAAGATATTAAAAAAGTATACACGATCATTTTGTATGAAAAGAGTCCCAAAGAATTCCATGATTTTCAAGAAAATTATATCCATCACTTTTCCCAGAAGTCAGATACCGGTCTCTGCTTGGATCTGCAGCAGGAATATGCCTTGATAGCGCTTGACATCTTTCAGGAGATTGTGCACAATAAAGGTGTCAGAAGCAAGCTGGACGCTTGGCTTGTATTCTTTAGTACAGATGAACCGTCCAGGATTGCGGAATTGTTGGAAGGATATCCAGAGTTCAGAAATCTTTACGGAGAAATCTATGAGCTGTGTCGAAATGTAGAGAAGGTGATGGAAATGTTTTCCAAAGAGTTGCAGGAATTGGATCGAAACACGGTACAGTACATGATTGACGAAATGCAGGAAGAAATTGATGAGCAGAAAAAGAAGCTGGACGAGAAGGACAGTGTGTTAAAGGAGCAGAAAAGAAAGCTGGATGAGAAAGACAGTGTGTTAAGCGAGCAGAAAAAGAAGTTGGACGAGAAGGACAGCGTATTAAGCGAGCAGAAAAAGCAACTGGACGAGAAGGACAGTGTGTTAAGCGAGCAGAAAAAGCAATTGGACGAGAAGGACAAAGAGATTGCCAGACTAAAGGAACTGCTTTCAAAATCCTGATTTTTGAACAAGTATATCAATATTAAATTTATCACAAAGGAGGCCTCATGCGGTGACAGCAGCATGGGGCTTCTATAAGGAGGAGAAGAAAATGGAGATCAAAAGCGCGGCGCTGATCGGCCTGGGAGCTATGGGAGTTTTCTTTGCGCCAAGAATGGAAGAACATTTAGGAAGAGAGCGCTTCTGCGTGATCGCGGAAGGAGACAGGAAAAAACGTCTGGAAAGCCGGGGTGTGATGGTCAATGGCGTAAACTATCACTTTCCGGTTTGCGAGCCAAAAGATGGGGAACCGAAAGACTTGATCATCATGGCGGTCAAAGACATGGGGCTTGATCAGGCGATCAAAGACATCCGCAGGTTTGTGGGAGATAGGACGCAGATTTTATGCGTGATGAATGGCGTGGAAAGTGAAGAGAGAGTCGCGGCCGTTTATGGATGGGACCATGTGCTGTACTCCTATATGAGAGTATCTATTGTAATGAAAGACGGTCGGGCCGACTTTGACCCCTACTGGGGAAAAGTGCATTTTGGGGAGGCCCGGAATGAGGAACTGACAGAACGGACAGTGGCAGTAAAAAAGCTGTTTGAGTACTGTGATATCCCGTATGAGATTGATAAAGACATGCTGTGGGGATTATGGTTTAAATTTATGTGCAACGTAGGAGAGAACCTGACATGCGCCCTTCTGGGAGTTCCCTTTGGCGCTTATGGCGTGAGCAAGGCGGCCAACAAGATCCGCTGGGCGGCCATGAAGGAAGTGCAGGCTGTCGCTGAAATGAAAGGCATTTATATTTCAGAGGAAGTGATGAAGGGGCAGTCGGAGACATTGCTTGAGATTCCTTATAAGAACAAACCGTCTACTTTGCAGGATCTGGAGGCAGGAAAGAAAACAGAAGTGGAAATGTTTGCGGGAAGTATGGTGAAAATGGGACAGGATTTGGGGATCCCAACCCCTATCTGCTGGATGTTCCTTGAAGGAATCCGCGTGCTGGAAGAAAAGAATGAAGGGCGGATCTAAGGAACTTATTTTTAGAAGACTGACCGATAAAGAATGAAGGAGGAAGAACCGTGCAGAAGATTTTGATCGTAGAAGATGATCCTCATATTAACAATCTGCTGAAAGAAGCGCTGGAAAAAGAAGGATATCTCTGTGAACAGGCATTTTCCGGCACAGAAGGAGATATGCTCTTAAATATGAAAGATTACGCTTTGGTACTGCTGGATCTAATGCTGCCGGGAATGGCAGGAGAGCAGGTCCTTGAAAAGATCAGAGAAAAAGGCGGACTTCCGGTGATCGTACTGACCGCCAAAGACAGCTTGGATGAGAAAGTGGACCTTCTGAAAGCCGGGGCAGACGACTATATTACGAAACCTTTTGAGATCAAAGAAGTAATGGCCAGGATACAGGTACAGCTCCGCCATGCACAGAACCAGGAGGAAAAGCAGGTGCTCTCCAGCCAGGGCTTGAAGTTAGACAGGACCACCTTCCAGGTGTGGGCGGAAGAAAAAGAGATCCCTAAGATCACCCGGCAGGAATTCGCGATCCTGGAACTTCTCCTAAAACATCCAAAGCAGGTGTTCAGTAAAGAGGATATTTTTGAGTATGCGTGGCAGGAACCTTACATGGGAGAGACCAAGACGCTGGACGTGCATATCAGTAATATCCGTAAAAAGCTGAAAGAAGTTTCAAAAAAAGAATACATCGATACAGTGTGGGGGATTGGATACAGGCTTCACTCATAAGAGGCTTCTCCGCCCGCGCCCATTCGCAAACCGCCCCGGTGGGGCTTCTCCGCCGGCCTGCCGGCTACGTTTGCTCATATACGGGCGCTCCACTCATGCATATGTCTGCTCGCAAAACCATGCAAGCATGGTTTCCGCTCCCAAACAATGCATAGCGGAACTGGTGGCTTTAGTCTTTTTTTACTTTTTATTTGCGTTTTTTTAGGGTCTGTTTTGTATCCTGAGTGTGCAGATAAGAAAATGAAGGAGATGAAAGAACGATGAGTGATGTTTTGCTTAGGACCCGCGGCCTGACGAAAAAGTATGGGCACCAGAGGGCGGTTGACCAGGTCAGCCTTCATATAAAGCGGGGAGCGGTCTATGGATTTATCGGAAGAAACGGGGCCGGGAAGACAACGTTTCTAAAGATGATCAGCGGCCTGGCAAGCCCGACGGCGGGTGAGATCGAGATGTTTGGAAAGAAAGGGAAGGATTTGCGGGAACTGCGTTCCCGCATCGGATGTCTGATCGAGGCGCCGGGATTATACGGGAATATGAGCGCCGCTTCCAATCTGAGGATCAAGTGTAAACTGTTTGGAGTCTACAAAAAGGGATATGTGGAAGAGCTTCTGAGAATTGTTGGCTTGGAAGATTGCGGAAGAAAACCGGTGAAACGATTTTCCCTTGGAATGAAACAGAGGCTTGGCATTGCGCTTGCCCTGGTAGGGGAACCGGATCTCCTGGTATTGGATGAACCCATTAATGGCTTAGACCCGCAGGGGATCGCGGAGGTCCGGGACACCATCCTTAAATTAAATGAAGAGCGGAATATGACGATCATCATATCCAGCCATATTCTGGAAGAATTGTCTAAAATTGCAACGGATTACGGAATCATCCATCAGGGGAGTCTTTTGCAGGAATTGACCAGAGAGGAATTGATGAAACGCTGCAGTGAGCGGATTGAGATCACGCTGGATCAGCCGAAACAGGCGGTTCCGGTTCTGGACGCGCTTGGATTTAAAGATTATCAGATCGCGGATAAAGAACATATCCAGATCTTCGAGCGGCTGGACGAGAGCGCCAGGATCAATATGGAGCTTGCCAAGGCAGGGATTCTGGTGAAAGGCATCGGGATCAACAGCGAAGAACTGGAAACTTACTTTCTGAATCTGACAGGAGGTGAGGGAAATGCTTAATGCGGTGAGAATGGATCTATATCGGATGTTCCATACCAAAAGCCTGTATGTGATCTGGATCGTGATGGGGGTGCTCATAGTATTTACCACATCTCTGTCCAAGACCGATTATGAAGATACGCAGATCCAGGCGGAAAACCATCAGTTCTACCAGGAACAGGAAGAAAATGGGGAAAACGCGGTAATGATAGGGATGCAGGTGATACTTCCCACGGATCCGGGGGAGAAGGTAACCTTGTCAGATATTTTGTACGCCAATATCCAGGGAAAGTTTGTGGCCGTGTTTTTGGCGATTTTCGCGGTGCTTTTCTCTTCGGCTGACATGAACAGCGGGTACTTAAAGAATATTGGAGGACAGATCAACGGCAGGTGGAAGCTGATCGTTTCCAAGATCGCTGCCCTGGGGATTTATGTGCTCTTAACATTTGGGGTCTTTCTTTTCATCCAGGCGGTTTCCAATCAGATCATCTTCGGATATCTGAAGTTGGGGATCACACAGGAATTCCTTGGGTATCTGGGCGTCCAGCTTCTGCTGCATTTGGCTCTTGCTCTGATCTGTATGGCATCGGCGGTGATCCTAAGGAGCAGTGTGTTCAGTATGATCCTTGCGGTAGGGCTATGCATGAATCTGTTGGCCAGCTTCTATGGAGCTATAGATAACCTGATCCACAATCTGGGATTCGAAGACTTTCGGCTGTTGGATCATACGGTGACAGGACAGCTTTCTATGCTGACCATGCGGCCGTCCGGCGCGGACGGATTCTATGCGGCAGGTGTGGCCGCGGCCTATATCTTGGTGTGCGGGATTTTGACAGGTCTGATTTTTACAAAGAGGGATATTGAATAAATGGAAATGATCATTGGAATCCTAATTATACTTTGTCTGGCCTTAGCGGTCATTCTGTGGAGATATGAGCGGCAGGTGAAAAACATCTGCCGCCAGCTTGCGTTCTTAAGAGAGAATGAAAGCAATATGATGATCACAGGAGACTGGACAGCGGGAAGTCTCAGAGAACTGACAGAGCTTTTAAACGAAATGATCGGAGAAAGGAAGAGACAGCAGCTTTCTTACCAGAAGAAGGAGCAGATGCTTTCAGATACTTATACCAGCCTTTCCCACGACATCCGCACGCCGCTTACGTCGCTGGACGGGTATTTTCAGCTTTTGAAAGAGTCCTCAGACCCGGAAGAGCAGCAGAGGTATCTGGGAATTATAGAAGAACGGGTAGAGAGTTTGAAAGAAATGCTGGAAGAACTGTTTACGTTCACGAAACTTAGGGACGACTCTTTTCAGTTAGAGCTGTCCAGATGCTGTCTGAACCGGATCTTAAAAGAATGTATTTTCTCCTATTATGAAGACTGGACGGAACAGGGTATCCAGCCGGATATCCAGATCCCGGAAAGAGAATTGTATATTGAGGGAAATGTTCCGGCTCTTCGGAGAGTGCTGCAGAATATCATTAAGAATAGTATGGATCATGGGAGAGAGAGGATTTCTTTCTCCCTGTGCCGGGAAGGAAAGGAAATCTGCCTGAAGATCAGCAATCCGGCAGAACATCCGGAAGAGATCGATCCAGATCGGGTGTTCGAGCGTTTTTATAAGGCGGACAAGGCAAGGAGCAGAAATTCTACGGGACTGGGTCTGGCCATCGCCAAAGAATTTGTACTGCGTATGGGCGGAAAAATAAAAGCGGATGTGGCCGGAAATGAATTCCGGATCATTCTATGGTTCCCAGCCGTTGATTTCCTGGATGAGAAGTGCTAGTATCCATAGTAAGGAGAAGGGAGATGGGAAAATGGAAGGAGCGGACGTAAAGAAGATTTTCGTTGCGGAAGACAATCTGCAGGCAGAGATGATCTTGGAAGCATTAAGGAGTGTCGGAATCCCTGCTTATAAAAAAGACGCGGACGGCAGAGGGTTCTTAAATACCTATGGCGCCAACTCTCTTTGCGGGGAGGAAATCTATATTCCGGCAGAAGAAAAGAAGAAGGCGGAAGAGGTTTTGGAAAATATGGGATTGAAAGCTGAAGAATAGGTTTGCAAAAGAGCGGCGGGGTAGAGTATAATGGATTCCGTTAATGACAATTTATATATGGAAAGGAAAGAGAGAGAAGAATGGGGAAACTACAATCATTTTTCAAACTGAATGAAAAGGGTGCAAATGTTAAAACAGAGATCCTGGCAGGACTCACGACTTTTATGACCATGGCTTATGTGCTTGTGGTACAGCCCAGCGCCATCATTGGATTTGGTGACGCGGCATACTTCACAGATGTGAACGGGCTGGTGATCACAAAAGAAGCTTTGGCTGTTACCTGCGCGATCGTCAGCGCCATCATTACGCTGTTCATGGGACTGTACGCAAACATGCCGTTTGCGCTTTCCACTGGAATGGGAACAAACTTTATGTTTGGAGCCCTTCTCCAATCCGGGGAACTTGCGTTTGGCGAGATCATGGCGATCACTTTGATCTCTGGCTCTATCTTTGTGCTCTTGACTATTTTTGGGATCCGGGATCTGATCGTAAAAGCGATTCCTAAGAATATTAAAGTATCGATCGGAGCGGCCATCGGATTCTATATTGCGTATCTTGGATTTGACAATTCCGGGATCGGTACTTTTGAAGATGGAATCGGCATGGGGGATTTTACACAGCCTGCGGTGGCGCTGGCCTTGTTTGGGCTGTTCCTGATCGCGGTTTTGACGGCGTATCGTGTAAATGGAGCCATTTTGATCGGAATCGTGGCAGTGACCTTGATCGGAATCCCGGTTGGGGTGACGCAGCTTCCGGATGCCGCGGCAAAGCTGCCGGATATGCAGGGACTGGGCAATCTGATGATTTCCTTTGATTTTAAAGGACTTCTGGCCTTCCAGACGGTAATCTATGTATTTATCACTTTCTGCGGGGACTTTTTCTCTACATTGGGAACAGTGCTTGGAGTTGCGGGAAAAGCGAATATGCTGGATGAAAATGGAAACATGCCGGATATCCAGAAACCATTCCTGGTAGATGCCATTGGAACCTGTGTGGGCGCCTGTACCGGAAACACAACGATCACTACCTTTGTAGAATCATCCTCTGGTGTAGAGGCTGGAGGAAGAACTGGACTTACCAGCGTGGTTGTGGCGATTCTGTTTGGAATCATGGTATTCTTCTCTCCTTTGGTCTTGATGATCCCGGATGCGGCCACCGGTCCGGCGCTGATTTTCGTGGGATTCCTTATGGTATCTGGAATCCAGAATATTGATTTCAGCGATTTTACCGATGCCTTTGGCCCATTTGTTATGATCATGTTCGTAATCTTCGCCGGAGGAATCGCTTCAGGAATCGCGGCTGGTATCCTTGCCCATATCTTTATTAAACTGGCTACCGGCAAATACAAAGAACTTTCACCGGTAATGTATGTGCTGGCTATCCCGTTAGTAATGTATTTTATTTTTAATTAATAAAAAGGAGACAGTGACTTATGAAAATACGTCCAAAGAACAAGCGGGAGCTATTAAAGGCGGCTCTCGGAGAAATCCAAAGTGATCTTCTGATCAAAAATGTGAGGCTGGTAAATACGATCACGGGTGAGATTTACCCAGCCAATGTGTTTATTTTTGATGGGATGATCGCCCATGTGGAGTACAAAGATCTGGAAGCGGATCTTGACGGGGCCAAAGAAGTGATCGACGGGCAGGGGCGCTACCTGATCCCCGGATTTATCGATGCCCACGAGCATATTGAAAGCTCCATGATGACGCCCCGGAATTTTGCCCGGACTGTGATTCCTCACGGGACTACCACAGTGATCACCGATCCGCATGAGATTGGAAATGTCTGGGGTGTAGAGGGAGTCCGTTATATGTATGACAGCTCTGAGGAACTCCCTATGCGCCAGTTGATCGATATTCCAAGCTGCGTTCCGGCGGTTCCGGGATTGGAGAACGCGGGCGCTGAGTTTGGCGTAGAAGAGATCCAGGAACTGGCCCAGCTTCCGAGAGTCATCGGACTTGCGGAGGTTATGGATTTTATCGATGTGATCCAGGGCGGGGACCGGATGATGGACATTATCGATGTGGCTGAGAAAAATGGCCTTTATTTACAGGGGCACGCTCCCTTTGTATCAGGAAGAGCGCTGTCAGCCTATCTTTGCGGCGGTCCTAATACCTGCCATGAATCCAGGCTTGGAGAGGAAGCGGCAGAAAAGATCCGCAGCGGTATGCATGTGGACGCTAGGGACAGTTCCATCACAAAGAATGTGAAGGAAATCTTGGAAGGTGTTAAGGATTTCAAATTCTTTGACAATCTGAGCCTGTGTACAGATGACAGGGAGGCGGATGATATCCTGCATAACGGACATATGAATGATGTGGTCCGGGCGGCTATCCGCTATGGCATGGAGCCGGTGGCGGCGATCAAAAGCGCTACGTTAAATAACGCAAGAGAAGCGGGGATCGAAAATCTGGGGGCAGTCGCTCCAGGATACGCGGCGGACTTGCAGATCGTAGAGAGCCTGACCGAGTTAAAGCCGTCAAAAGTTTTCTATGGAGGGAAGCTGGTGGCAGAAAATGGAAAGCTTCTGGCTGATATCGAAGAAAAGTCTTATCCTTTGGAAAGCAGGAATTCTGTACACGTGAAAGAACTTACGGAGGAGGATTTCGTGCTGAAGGCTCCTGTACAGGAAGGAACCGTCAAGGTAAATGTCATGACTTACTATGACTTGAATCTTTCTTCCACGGAGGCAGTGTGCGAGGAACTTCCGGTTAAGGACGGAAAATTAGATCTGAGCGGAGATAAGGACCTGAAGTTTGTGGCGGTGGTCAACCGTTATGAGGGAAATGACAACCTGGCTCTTGGAGTTGTCCGTGGATTTGGTACAACCTGCGGCGCCCTTGCTTCTACCGTGTCCCATGACAGTCACAACCTGACGATCGTCTACGACGATCCGGCGGATGCGCTGATCACGGCGGAAGAGCTGAAGAGAGTGGGCGGAGGAATGTGCGCGGTCAAAGATGGAAAGATCCTGCATACGCTGGAACTGCCTCTGGCAGGGCTGATCTCCTTGAAGAAGGCGGAAGATCTGGCTAAGGACAGCGCCAAGATGAAGGACGCGAACCGGGCTCTCGGACTGACGGAGATGGAGAATCCGCTCCTTAGGATCGTAACGCTGGCCCTTCCGGTGATCCCAGAAGTAAAAATGTCAGATCTGGGCTTAGTAGATGTGAATCGTAAAAAAATCATACCAATCTTTCCCGCCTAAGACGGAGAGGGAAGGATAGACGGACGGCGCGCCTTTTTGCTGGAAAGGCGCGCCATAACAATATAAGGGAGTGATAAGATATGGCAAAACGGGTATTTTTGATCGTGCTGGACAGCGTCGGCGTCGGTGAGGCGCCGGATGCGGGGCTTTTTGACGACGTGGGATGCGACACTTTTGGAACCTGTGTCAGAAGCGGGAATCTGAAGGCGCCAAATCTGGAACGGCTTGGAATGTTCTGTCTGGAAGGGACCTCTTTTCAGAAAAAGTGTGAGGATGT
>CABPCP010000012.1 GCA_902406105.1 uncultured Mordavella sp. | reverse complement strand
CTGCGGCTCTGGAACTGGCTGCGGCTCTGGAACTGGCTGCGGCTCTGGAATTGCCTCTTTCCGCTCAATCTTTGTTCCGCAGTTTACACAAAATACTTGATCGGGTTCTATCGGCGCTCCGCAGTTATGGCAGACTTCCCCACTCTGCGGCGTTGGCGCCGGTGCTGGTGCCGGATGTTCTATCTTCGCTCCGCAGACGTTGCAGAATGCGGAATCCGGTGAGATCTGCGCATGACAGCTGGGGCAGAAAATAACTCCTTTTACTCTCTGAAGCTGTCCTCGCAAGTCAGAAAGCTGCCGTTCCAGCTCGTCAATACGCGCGATCACTCCTGCCTCTTCCGGATCACTTTCTTTTCCGCTTTCCCGACATTTTCTATAACAAATTGCTCCCAGATCCGCCATCGCATCCTTTTTCTGTCCTTCCAGATTCTTGATCGAACTGGAAAGTTTTGCGGAATCTGTTACTTCCTTAGTCTTCTGGATCGCTCCCTGACCCAGATTTGTAAGTTTCTTATCGATGTCGTCCAAAAAAGCCATTTTCATTTCCTCCTGAAAACTATTTATATTCTATAGAGATAATTTTATTATTTTTTTCTCTTTTTGACAAGATGCGGCAAAGAATATCATAGAATTTCCATAAATACTATCTTCCAGATTATTTTATAGAGATGATCCTCAAGACTTAACATCAAAAATCCGGGGGAATTTTATGCTCCCCCGGATAATGACAGCTTTTCCGTTATTATTAGGCAATACTACACAAATTAATTTTCATTTGCGACATCATTCAAATTGTATAAAAGCTGCGGCAATGTATCATACCCTTTTCCCCAGGCCCACAGATTATTCTCCCCATCAATTGCATATACTGAACCATCAAACGGTGTAAAGATACTGTTTATCGGAGGAACATCTACAGTCCACCATTCACTAAATTTGTCAGTTGTACCATTCCCCACCTCACCATAATCATTGTCACCTGATGTATACACTTCTCCGTCATTAGAAAGTGCGATATCGAAAGCATCTTGCCCCATATCTTCATCGTCGTGTACTTTATAATAGTCCTTTATATTATTTCCAAACTGCTCAAAGCAATTTTCTTGGTAACTATAGTAATATAAAGCCCCCTCTTCCGACAAGAAATACGGATAATCTTCACTGGCTTGGCCGCACATTTTAACAATTGTTCCCAAAGTTGTCTCTTGATCATCCATATCATAAACAGTATACCCCTCAAGCGTTCCCACTTCATGGTCTGTACCTTCAATATAAATCTCCCGATCTGAAACATAGCCAAATGGAGAAACATCATTTACTTTTATCTCCCCATAATTACTTGGATAGTATGCGCCTTCAGAAAGACTTCCCTGTAAATGCCCCTCTTCATCTAACAAGTAGACATGTACCATACCAAAATCTTGTCCATATCCACCATAAAAACCTCGGTTTTTTAATATCAATTTATCTATATCGGAAATCTCTGGAATTTGCTCTGGGATCACTTTTTCAGCTCCCCAAGTCCAAACAGTTCCATCTTCTTTTAAAGCATATATAGACGCTCCAATCTCTTCATCCCAAAGATTTAAGCTACACGCTATCTGCTTTACATTATCAATTTCTTCTACTTCCTGCCATTCATCGGAATCTGTAAGTGTCCCATTTCCTAATTCTCCATTCGTATTTATTCCGCGGGCTAAAACACTTCCATCCTCTTTTAACAGAATATCAAATCCATACCCTGTAATGAAATTATCTCCGAAAAAAATAATCTGTTTGTTGTCCTTTTTCTTTTTGCAGTGAGTTTTTGTCATTTTCTTCTGTACCGCCAAGATTGTTTTTATGAACATCCTTCTCAATCTGCTCCAAATTCGTGGATAATCCCCCGCTTTCTCCAACTATTTTTTGCTTCAATTGTCCCGTTATAAGATTTACCTTTACCTCATATATTTTTTCTCCCGCAATTTCATATTCTTCATCATAATCCTCGTAAACATCATATGTCTCTATATTAGAACCAGAAGCTTCTTCATCTGTATCTCCATTTTCCGTCTCTTTTACATAGTAAGGAGAATAATACTCCTCCAGCAATGTTAATACCTCTTCACTCGTATACTGATCCGCCCCTTCCTCACATCCAGACAAAAGCAATCCACATGCAAGCAACCATACAATTATCTTTTTCATTTTTCTACCTGCTCTTTCTCAAACATCACCATTACTCTAGATTCCTTTTAGCTTACCAAGTCATTTTTCGCAAGATTGTATGCTAAATTTCACTGAATCAAATATCTTTTTACTTTCATTTTCCTTATCCTCTTCCCATAATTTTTGTTTTGCAATGTATTTATTGCAATTTTAGCATGAATTTAGGGTAGAATCAATAAACATTTGTTATGAATATATTGCAATGATAAAAGTGGAGGCATATGGACCAAAAATTAAAAACAACCGCTTCTTTCGGCGCTAATTTAAGACAGATACGTTTACAACATGGCTACACCCAGGAACAACTTGTTGCTAAAATGCAGTTGCTAAACCAAAGTGTTTCCCGGAGTATTTATGCTCAAATGGAGTGTGGCAATTACAACATCAGAATTACAGAATTAATCGCTCTAAAAAAAATATATAATATTTCTTATGACACATTTTTTGAAGGGCTGGATATCGAATAACTATTCAAAAAAAGACGCCGGAGTATAGGAATAAATCCTATGCTCCGGCGTCTTTTCACATTTCCATCTACTCCTGCCTACTCTATTTCAGCACTACCCTCTGGAAATTCTTCTTTCCCTTTTTCAGGACGATTCCTTCGCCGGTAAACTGCTCTTTCGCAAACACCGCGTGGATGTCCGTCACCTTTTCTCCATCCGCTGATACACCGCCCTGCTGTACAGCCCGGCGCGCTTCCGACTTAGATGGCACAAGCCCGCTTCTTACCAGAAGCGTCAGGATATCAATCCTGTCTTCTTCCAAGTCCTGCTCTATCAGTTCTGTAGTCGGCATATCTGCCGCCGCCCCCTGAGAGAAAAGGGTTCTGGCCGCTTCCTGCGCTTTTACCGCTTCTTCTTCGCCGTGGACCAATTTCGTCAATTCGAAGGCCAAGATCTCTTTTGCTGTATTAAGCTGAGCCCCTTCCCAAGCGTCCATTTTGTCGATCTCTTCCAACGGAAGGAACGTCAGCATACGGATGCATTTCAGAACATCCGCGTCAGCTACATTTCTCCAATATTGATAAAATTCAAATGGTGAAGTTTTCGCCGGATCCAGCCACACCGCTCCGCTCTGGGTCTTACCCATCTTCTTGCCTTCCGAGTTCAGAAGCAGCGTGATCGTCATAGCGCAGGCATTCTTGCCCAATTTCCGGCGAATCAGTTCGGTTCCTCCCAGCATATTGCTCCACTGGTCGTCACCGCCAAACTGCAGGTTGCAGCCGTATTTCTGGAACAGCATATAGAAATCATAGCTCTGCATGATCATGTAGTTGAATTCCAGGAAACTTAACCCCTTCTCCATTCTCTGTTTGTAACATTCCGCCGTCAGCATCCGGTTGACGGAGAAATGCGGGCCGATCTCCCGGAGCAGTTCGATATAATTCAGATCCAGCAGCCAATCCGCGTTATTTACCATTAACGCTTTCCCTTCCGAGAAATCAATAAACCGGCTCATCTGTTTCTTAAAACACTCACAGTTATGCTGAATGGTTTCTGGCGTCATCATGGAACGCATATCGCTACGGCCGGAAGGATCTCCGATATATCCCGTGCCTCCGCCGATCAACGCGATTGGTTTGTTCCCAGCTTCCTGAAGCCGTTTCATCAGACACAGCGCCATGAAATGTCCTACATGCAGACTGTCTGCCGTTGGATCAAAGCCAATATAGAAGGTAGCCTTTCCTGTATTTACCAGTTCCCTTATCTCCTCTTCATCTGTTACTTGCGCGATCAGGCCCCTTGCCTGAAGTTCTTCATAGATTCCCATCTCTCTTTTTCTCCTTTCTTCACTGTCAGTATCAAGATATTTCTTCGACAACACTTATTTTTGAAAAATAACAAATCCACACTCTGTCGGATGATCCAGCACATACCCATCCTTATATCTTCTGGCATGCCAGACAATCAAAAGATCCCCTCCCGCGGCCAAGATATTTAGCATAGAAAGCCACAGCAAAAGCGTACTCCCTGTCAAGAGCGCCGCGATATAAAGACCGCCTCCCAGAATCAGAACTGGAAACAGACCGCCAAAAATATATTTCCCTGGTGCCAGAGGCTCTTTACAGTGGCAGTAAGGAGTCAACGATTCCCACATCATGCCGATATACATACTTTTCCATCCGCCTTTCGCCCCCAGGCACCAGCCCACCCCATGGAGCAGTTCATGGATAAATACTGTGACCAAAAATATCAGAAACATCACCAGATAATTCTTTCCTTCCAGCCACCCTGGCCCACGATTTACTGCCATCCACAATAGTGTTCCCAGAATTATTACGGGCACCGCCGTTATAATAGCCATTACACTTGCTCTGACTACAGAAAAAATCTCTGAATGTTCTTGATAGCCTTCCTCCAGGAAACGCAGCCGCTGGGTCTCATAGTTATCCAAGATTTTTTGTTTCGCCGGGCTGATCTTTTTTGCTTTTCCCATCTTGCCTCCTCTTCTCCAGAATCCCCAAAACTTTGCTTTTTAAATACTCTGGTTCTTTGAATGATCTGGTTCTTACAGGCGGTTTTCGTCAAAAAAACGCCCTTATCATACGATAAGGACGAATCACTCCGTGGTACCACCTTGCTTCACTGACAAACTCAGCCGTCAGCCTCATTTCAGCTGCCTCCTATCGACAGCCTCGACGCGATAACGTTCGTCACACGGCGCAGCCTACCATTCTTTCCAAAGCGGCATAGAAGTTCGGTGCGCGGCTCAAAGAGGTATTCATAACCAATTCCTTCATGCGCCTCTCATCTTCCGGCAGCTTTCTGTATGGGTGTAAAGGTTATTACTTGTTCTTATCAAAGCCTTTTTAGTCTCGCTTGTCTGTGTGAAATCTTAACGTATTTCCGCTAATTTGTCAACCGGGGCCGGGGGATTTTTAAAAATCCCCCGGCCCAAATTAAAAATGCCCTGTCCCGTTTGGATAATAGGGACAGTTTTTCCTCAAGCATTGCTGATTCTCTTCTGAAAAGCCGCATTGAATCGTTGGAGGCAGTTCCATACTGATTCCAAGATTTTCTTCTGCAAATGCAACTGCTTCTTTCACCGCCGTAAAACAATTCCGTTTACAGCATCTTGGACCGCCCAGATCCGCTAATGCCGCCAACGCTTTAGCCGTTGCCTGGTTCGAAAGCCTCCAAGATTTACCTGTCAGCGGAGTTGCCTTCGTAACAATGCTGATAAACATTCCCACACTGACCGCAGCTCCGCAGCAGCCCCACATTCCGCAGGCTCCGCCCGGATACTTACTTCCTCTGGCCCGCATTTCTTCCAGCGCTCCTTCTAGCTCAATCTCTCCTCCACTGTTGTGATATGCGGCCAGAAGCGCGGCTCCCGCCATAATATGATGTTCCGGGCCGTGCATGTAAATATACGGATCTTCCATCAATTTCTGCATAATTTCAACCGGATTCCTGGAATCCGTCTTCTTGCATTCTCTGAGGATCACCTCTACTCCCCTTTTTTCATGACATTCATCGCACACAAAATGCCCGTCTTCACAGCTTGCGTTGCTTTCAAACTCCCGATGGCAGAAAACACACTCCATCTTTCTCATGGTTTCAAAATATTGAAGCGGTTTCCCGCATACCAGACAGGCGCCTTCACCTCTTGTCATTGTCTTCCTCCCACTATCTCGATAATACTATCTTTTTTCAATTTGGGACAGGGCTTTTTCAATTTGGGCCGGGGGATTTTTAAAAATCCCCCGTCCCCAACTGAATTCCATCCTTTATCACTGCCCGCAATGCCAGCTTTTCGTCCAACAGTACTACATTTGCTTTTTTCCCGGGGGCAATCGAGCCATATTGGTCATAGATACCAAGGCTTTTGGCCGGATTCACGGTGGCGCAGGCTACCGCTGTCTCAAATGGAATTCCCATTTTCCTCACTGCTGTCCGCACGCAATCCATTAAATTCGTAACAGATCCTGCCAGCGCTCCGTCTGATACCAGTGTAGCCCGGTTTCCAGAAACAGCTACATCCAGACCTCCTAAGGTGTACTGTCCATCAGGCATGCCGGCAGCCCGCATACTGTCGCTGATCAGGATCATCCGGTCCGCTCCCAGCATTTGGAAGGTTGCCCGGACTGCCGCCGGATGGATGTGGACGCCATCACAGATAATCTCCGCCATCACCTGCGGACTGTCCGCCACTGCTCCTACCACCCCCGGCGCCCGATGGCTGAAAGGCGGCATGGCATTATACAAATGCACCGCATGGGTCGCTCCCGCCGCAAAGGCGCCCATCGCGCTGTCGTAATCCGCATTGGTATGGGCGAGGGAAATCTGCACCTCGCCTTTCATTTCCCGGATAAATTCTTCTGTACCTGGATTACACTCCGGCGCGATTCCCACGAATTTTACCAGTCCTTCTGAGGCTTTTAGAAAACGTCTGCATATTTCCGCATTGCAGGGAATAATATTCCGGTCGTCCTGCGCCCCTTTCTTTGCTTCGCTGATAAATGGCCCTTCCATGTTGATCCCTACCAGATCCGCTCCATCATGGGGACCTCTGCGATAGGCCGCCGCATTCCCAAGGATTCTCTCCAGTTCTTCTGTCGGAAGTGTCATAGTCGCCGGCGCAATGGCAGTTACTCCCACGGAAGCCTCATATCTGGCAATAGCTTCCACTGCCTCCAGCGTCCCATCACAGAAGTCAAATCCCTTACACCCGTGAAAATGCAGATCGATCAGTCCTGGAATAGCGTAGCAGCCCTGTCCGTCCAGCACTGTTCCATCCTTATCGCCGCCAGTTTCCGCGAATCTCCCCTCCGAGATCTGAATCTCTCCATCCTGGAACTTTTTTTCTTCCGTATATACTTTTACATTTTTGATAATCATAGACGGCCTCCTGCTTTTCTTTTCTATGGCGTTTTCTTTCCACGCCAGACGTCTCTTTTTGCTTCTATCAAGCTTATCTTGGTCTATTATATCCTATCTCATTCCCCTCTGCAATCTCTTCCCCGCCGCGGGTCCAGCGCATTTGGGCATAAAATCTCGTCCCGCCCCAGAAAATCTGGTTGCAATCGCCTCCCAAATCGTTATACTTAACAGTAAGGGAATGTATGATTCTAATATTTTGGAAAAGAGAGGTATGGACGAATGATTATCTGTAAAGCAAAAGACTATTCCGAATTAAGCCGCAAAGCCGCAAATATCATCGCGGCTCAGATCTTAATGAAGCCCAACTGTGTTCTGGGCCTTGCCACAGGTTCTTCTCCAATAGGGACATATGAAGAGCTGATCGGCTGGTACAAAAGAGGGGATCTTGATTTCTCCGGTATCACCAGCATCAACCTGGATGAATACAGAGGCTTAAGCGGTGAAAACGACCAAAGCTATCGTTATTTCATGAACACGAATCTTTTTGATCACGTAAATATCGATAAAGCAAGAACCTTTGTTCCCAACGGTCTGGAACCTGATTCTGCTAAAGCCTGCCGGGACTATGATCAGATCATTGACAATGCCGGAGGCATCGACCTGCAGCTTTTAGGGCTCGGTCACAATGGACATATCGGCTTTAACGAACCGGCAGAGGCCTTTGCCAATGGAACTCAGTGTGTCGATCTGACGGAAAGCACCATCAGCGCCAACAAACGATTCTTTGCGTCTGAGGCCGATGTTCCTCGCCAGGCTTACACCATGGGCATCGGAAGTATCATGCGTGCAAAGAAGATCCTGGTCGTTGTCAGCGGAGAAGGAAAGGCAGAAATTTTAAAGAAAGTCGTATATGGCCCCGTCACCCCACAGGTGCCGGCGTCTGTACTCCAGCTTCACAAAGATGTGACCATTGTCGCGGACGAGGCGGCTCTTTCTAAAATGTAGATCGATCGAAATCCAAAACCCGCAGTAAAGGCCGGGGCGTCTGTCCTGACGTCCCGGCCTCTGTATCAATTCCTGATCCTGCCGGATTAAAATCTACTTCAGCATCTCCAAGATCTCTCCTTTGGATTTTGCTCCAACTTCCCGTTTTACCATCTCTCCATTTTTGAATACCGCAAGAGTAGGAATTGACATTACTCTGTACTCTCTTGCCAGTTCCGGATTCTCATCCACATCAACTTTACAGATCTTCTGATCTGTCACTTCATTTCCAATCTCTTCAATGATGGGGCCTACCATCTGGCACGGACCGCACCAGGTTGCCCAGAAATCCACCAGCACCGGTACCTTTGCTTCTAATACTTCCTCTTTAAAATTGTCTTTTGTCAAATGAATCACTGCCATATTTATCTTCCTTTCTTTGTAATACTTTGTTTTCTTGATAAGTCTATTATAACCCTTTTTCAATATATTTCTGTGACCAGATTACATTTCGCTGTGTTTTCTCAAAAAACGACGTTTATATTTTAATTCCGCGTAATCCGTCACCTGCTTTAGATAAACGGTATCCGCAAGCCCGCCAACCAGTCCCGCTATGGGGATACCTTGCAGAAATTTCATATACAGCATAGCTTCTGAAAGACTTACAGAGGCGCGTCGGATCCGTTCCTCCTTATCCAAAGAAAGAACAGTCCTGCCGTCAATCCATCCATTCATCTGTCCGTTTGCCCTAATCAGCGGCGCTCCCCGCAGAAAAGCCGTCTCGATCAGCCCCAGAACAAAGCATTGTTCCTCTTCCGTCTCATAAGAAAACCCATAAGAAAGGGCTGTTTCATATACGCTTTTCAGCAGTACTCCTGTAAAAATGGGGATATCTGGGAGGCCGATACCTAAAAGGCCAAGGCCTGCTCCTTCCACGCCGGAAATTACTAGATTCTTCGCTCTCCCTGATCCGGCCTGCCTGGAAAATGCCCGTACCGTCTTCCGGTTTGCCCCAAGACTCACCGCGTACTCATTTACTTGATAGTTCTGCTGGTATTTCTCCTTACTGTAGGTTTTTTCGATCACGCCTGTGCCTTTTTCGAACACCAGCGCAAAAGCTTTCTGAAAAGCTCCGTTCAGCGTCTGTTCCAGTTTTTCCGGCACCTTTTCTGATAGCTTTTCCTGGATCACCGACTGCTTTTCCTCCTGCCGTTTTCTCAGATAACGGCGCTCCCGTCTCTCCATCGCCGTCCATTCCTTTTCCCAATAATTTCTGGCAAACATTCTTGTTCCACCTCCTGATGACGCAGTTCTCGCCTTGATTCCCAGCCTGCGCGCCATGCTGATCACCGTTGCTGCCCGCAGGATCATAGAATCCCACCTGCTCTAGATCAAACTTTCCTTCAGATACTCTCCCACCATTCGAAATTCGTCCGGATAAATACAATTAGGAAGAGTTCCATTTAAGACCTTTTCCATACATTCTTCATAATCCATCCATAAAACGGATTCCACTTCTTCTTCCTGCAGTTCCAGCTGATCTTCTTTCACCGGCTTCGTATAAACGTACACGCTGCTCAACTCATTATCCCGGAACAACTGCCCGTGAAATACCGCTTCAAAGGCGCCATGATGGATTCCTATATAGCGAAGGTCCTCCTGCCTGGCTTTGATACCAAGCTCTTCCTCAAGCTCCCGCGCTGCCGCAGGCAGCGGTTCATCCCCAGCCGCCACATGCCCGGCCGAGGAGATATCGTAGCAGCCTGGATTGGAGTCTTTGACTGCACTGCGCTTCTGCAGCAATACATCATAGCCGCTTTTTTGATTTTCCCTGATGATCCAGGTATGGACGGTAGCGTGGAGACTTCCTTCCCGATGGGCTACGCCCCGTTCCCGCCGAATCCCCGTTTTTGTCCCATCCTCATTCAAGATATCCAACAGCTCCATGGGCTTTCCGTCCAATACGGCGGACACCAGCTTATCGTGCCCGTCATAGACCAGCTTCAAAGAAAAAAACTCTTTTCGTTCATCCATCAGCCGAAAGAAGATTTTATCTCCCTCCCAGATATTTAAACTCCAAACGTCTTCTAGATCCACCCATTCCAGTTCCCCCTCGTCACACGCGATAGCTTCTCCTTCAAAACCGTCTGCTGTAAAAAGCGACATATATTCTGTCACTCCATTTCCCGACACAAAGGTCACCAGTCCGCGAAATTGATAGGACGTCAGAGTATATCCCGTCTCTTCTTTCACTTCCCGCAGCAGACATTCTTCCGGGCTTTCATCCGCCTCAAAATGACCGCCCACACCGATCCATTTGTCTTTATTCACATCGTTCTTTTTAACCGTCCGGTGGAGCATCAGATATCTGCCGTCTTTTTCAATATAGCAGAGTGTACTCAATTTTCCCATTCTTTTCTCTTCTTTCTTAATATGCTATAATCAAAAATACCATGTTGGGATTCCCAACCATGATGTCTACGGATTGTTTCGTGCTATGCACTTCCACAATCCGCCCTGGCATCGTTATATTTTATCTAAACCATGAGGAAAATGCAATGGAACGTACGATCACTTATAAGATTACAGAAAAAGAAGACGGTCTGCGGATTGAACAGTTCTTAAGGCGGCACGGATATTCCGCCCAGAATCTGGCCCGCATCAAACGGATGCCGGAGAACACCCTGATCAACGGAACTTTCTGCTATTTGCGCCAGACTCTTACTTGCGGCGATGAACTTTGTGTCCGCATCCAGGAGACCGAAAATTCCCGCCACATTCCTCCTGTTAATCTTCCTCTGGATATTATTTACGAGGACGAGGACCTGATCGTGATTAATAAACCAGCGGGAATGCCCATCCATCCCTCCATGAACAACTATACCAATTCCCTGGCAAACGGCCTGGCATGGTATTATCAGCAGCAGGGAAAGGACTTTATCTTCCGCTGCTGCAACCGCTTGGACCGCGACACTTCCGGGCTTACGGTAGTAGCAAAGCATCTAGTCAGCGCCAGCAGCCTGTCCGCTATGACGAAACGCAAAGAGATCCTCCGTGAATATCTGGCCATCACAAGAGGACATGTCCGTCCTGAATCCGGCACCATCAGCGCTCCTCTGGCCCGCAGAGATGGAACCATTATTGAGCGGGTGGTAGACTGGGACAAGGGTGAGCCCGCCGTTACGCATTACCGGCTTCTGGACAGCAAAAATGGGCACAGCCTGGTGTCCCTGCGTTTGGAAACCGGCCGTACCCATCAGATTCGTATTCATATGAAGCACCTGGGGTATCCTTTGATCGGAGATTATCTCTATAATCCAGACATGGAGTTCATCCAGCGTCAAGCCCTCCACTCCCATCGGCTTTCCTTCGCCCATCCTATTACCGGGGAGAAGATGGCGTTTGAGGCTAAGCTGCCGGAAGACATGAGAAGGGTGATGAACCCATAAGATTCTTCTATATCTTCAGGACCTCCAGCGCGTTTTTATAGAAGATACACTCCCTCGCCTCTTCCGGAAGAGAAGCCCGCTGTACCCGGTAGATCTCAAGCTCTGTGCTAAGCCATGGAAAGTGAGAACCAAACAGAAGGCGGTCATACCCCAGCCGTACCGGGATGTTTTCAATTCCCTCATCCGAGTAATCTCCTGAGGTCTCGATCAGAAGATTCTCATGCCGGTCCATCACATAGTCTACATCGGTCAGCGCGTAACCGCTGCTGTCGAACTGCCCGCCGTGAGACATGATAAACTTCACATCCGGAAATTTTTCTGCCAGGGAAGCCACCTGGAAACAGTGGGACACCCAGGGATATCCGGTTTCTACCAGCACTGGAAGGTCATATTCCCGGCAAATTTCCATGAAGGGAAATACTTTTTGATCATTAATCGCAAACGTCTCCTCCCAAGGATGCAGGAGCAGTCCTTTTAATTTTAGTTCTTCTATAGATTCTGCCAGGATTTTCTCAGAATCTTTTCCCAGGTTTGGGTCGATTCTGGCAAAGCCTACGATCCTGCCGGCATGCTTCTCTTGCAGTTCTGAGACGTACTGATTCTGTTTCTCAAAAAATGGGTCAACCGTCTTAACCGGACACACTACAGAAATATCAATCTGGTTTTTCTCCATATTTGCCAGAAGCTCTTCCTCTGTACTTTCTTGTCCCAGCATCGATCTGCCCACATAGGTATGAAAATCTATCAACATTTTCTCTTCCTCCTGCTATTTTTCTTCTTCATCCAATTTCATCACTCGGACTGCGTTCTTCCACAGCACTTTCTCTAAGTCTCTTTCTTCCAGTCCCGCAAGCTGAACTTTTTTCAGTTCGACCGATGGATCGCAGCAGGGCGCGTCAGTCCCGAAGAAAATCCTGTCAGCACCCAGCTCTTCTACAAACCATTTGATTTCTTTTACTAACGGCACCTCAGAAGTATCAATATAAATATTGGAGTATTTCTTCGCCACTTCGATGGCATCCCGGTTATGAGCGTAACCTCCCATATGTGCCAGAATCACTGTAGTATCCGGACACTGGGCCGCCAGCTCTCCGATCTGCAGCGGCAGGCACATCATCTCGTCTCCACAGTGAAATAATACTGGAAGTCCCAGTTCTCCCGCCTTCCTGCACAGATCCACCGTCAGATCCCCATAGGGATGAAGGGTATAATGAGCCGGATGCAGTTTTACTCCTTTAACCGGGTACTTCTGGCAGGCTTCTTCCAGAAAATCAACGGCCTCCTGACCAAACCATGGATCCATCCGCAGAAACATCATAAACCGATCCTCATACGGCCGGATCGAATCCCACAGCCGCTGTCCACAAGTCATATCCGGTCCCGGCAGATTCAGATACGCGCTGACTACCGCCTTTTCAATTTTCGCCTCATCCATAAGCTTCAGCAGCTTTTCCGCCGTATCATGCCAATGCAACGGTTCACACACATCAACATGAGCATGCATATCAATGATTCTCATAAGTGATCTCCTTTCTATATACTCTTGGGCCTATACGAAAAGATTGCAGGTACAGTCCTGAAACTGATCGATGCATTTCTCATAAATCTGATGCACATAAGGCAGAAGGACTTCGTTTTCTTCCACAGATTTCTGATACCGCTCTTTAAACTCTCCGGTCATCGCCTGCAGTTCTTCTAATAATGCGTTTTCGTCTACATTTAAAAGCTTTCCATCCTCCATCAGAATCTTTCCTGCTGCGATGACCGTCTCAACATCACGGCCGTCCTCGCAGTATACCAGATGCTTGTAGATATCATTCAATGGGGTAAATGCTTCTGTCTTCAGGTTGATGATACAGATATCCGCATCTTTCCCTTCTTCCAGCCCGCCGATCTCCGCTTCTCTGCGGAGACTCTTAGCCGGAGTCTTAATGGCAAGATCCAGGATATCCTTAGCGCTAAGCCAGGTCCTGTAATCCGCATCCACTACTTTTTGCAGAAGAGCCGCGAATTTCATTGTCTCAAACATACTGTATCCATCATTGCTGCTCATGCCATCTGTCCCAAGAACAATATTCACTTTGTTTTCAATCATTTTCCGAAGAGGCATAATACCGCTGCCAAGCTTCAGATTGCTGACCGGGTTATGCGCTACGCTGGCTCCTGCCTCTCCAATAGCCGCCATATCCGCCTCGTCCATCCATACGCCGTGGATAATGGTCAGACGGTCTGTCAAAAAGCCAAGATCCTTGATATGCTGAACAATGGATTTCCCGTAGAATTCCGGTCCGGTGGACCTCTGCATGCGAGTCTCCAAAATATGAGTATGCATTGGAAGATCATGATCCAAAGCCAGTTTCAGGGCCTGCATAAGATATCCATCTGTACATCTTTGAGGAGCAGAAGTGGAACATACCACTTTCATGCCTTCTTTCCCGTTCCAACGGCGAATCATCTCCTGGTACAGCTCCAGCATCTCTTCCGGATTTCCAGTGGAAGAGAGTTTTCCCTGCAATTCTTTCGGAATGGTCTCATATGTATAGGGGAGTTTGTCCATATAGGCTCGGTCTCCCATATTCAAAGCTACATTCCCTTTTAATCCGATATCCCGGTAAGCCCGAAACACCTGATCGTATCCTTCCACTGTTCCTTTGGGACACTCTGAGGCATCATCCTGGATACAGGTAATCCCCTTTTTCACCATCTCCATAGCGCCAAGCATAGTCCGCAGATAGATCAGCCTTTCAGAAAATGGCCCATACGAAAGAGGAGGACAGCTATAGAGCATCCACGGTTCCAAGGGCAGATTATCAAAAAGCCCCCGGAACATATTTTCATCTGAATGAAGATGAGAATTAACAAGGCCAGGCATTACCAGTTTTCCGGTACAGTCGATGACTTTATCCGCGGTTTCTTTCAATCCCCGGCCAATCCGGCAGATCTTCCGGCCATCCACCAGCAGGTCTGCCTCCTCCAATATATCGTCCTTCTCATTAAATGTAACAATTTTTGCGTGTTTTAATAGTATCCTCATGATTTACCTCCTAACAAAAATAGTTGATAAGCATATACCTCTATGCACAAGGGAATCAGCGAATCCATAGATTCCAGATCATTGTACAAAAGTTCTTTAATCTTATTCATCCGATTGATCAATGTATTTCTATGAATATATAACTCTTTTGCCGTCTCGCTTACGTTAAACTTACATTCCAAAAACTTCATCAGCGTCCGGGTCAGTTCTGTATTGTTTTGCTCATCATAATTCAGCAAGTATTGGATATTCCCTGCAAGCTGTCCCTTGTCTTTAACCGGATACTGAAGCAGATAATCATAAACCGCCAGTTTTCCAAACATAAATTTCCCTGTCTTAAGATCGATTCTTTCCCCCAATTCCAGCGCCTTTTCCGCTTCTTGATAGCTTCGGCGTATTCCCGCCATATCTTGACTGCTTTTGCCAACTCCAATCCGTACTTCGTATTTTTGCGGCAAAGAGTAAAATTTTTCCAAGATATCGTCTGCCAGGCACCCCGCCGCATATTCCATGAAAGGTTCGCTTTTTTGTATGCCCGCAAAAAGATATATGATATATTTATCATTATGATAAAAAACGCAGGAGCCAAAACCTCTCAATTCTCTGCATTTTAGGATTTCCTGTTTCAAAATTCTTTTTACATCCGCTTCAACTTCCTGCTCCCTCTCCGGCTGGACCAGCAGGACAATCCGCTTCTTTTCTATAGGAAATTCCAGCTCCTGCAGAAGATTTTTCAGGTCGGCTCCTGTATAGGGTTTCAGGTCGCTCAGATATTCATAAAGCTTCTGGTAATATACATCTTCTAGGTCATATGGCTCCCCTCTACGGTTTTTCACCTGTTCCAGACCCATACTCAGGATTTTATTACATCGTTCGATCAGGCATTCTTCGTCCTTTGTTATACGCTGTTTCTCCTCCAAGATCAGAAGATAGCTATGCGCATCCGGTATATTTACACAATACGCTTTTCTACATGTTTTATCAGAGAAAAAGAACTCTCCATGGCCTTCTTCGAAACTCCCGCTTCTTCGAATCTGGTCATCTTTTGCGCAAATCTTTTTATCTGACATCTTTTTGGCCGCGTATACGCACCGGAGATCCCCATCTGTCAGAATTACCGTCCGTTTTAAATGTTCCGCGATTCGATATACAATCTCCAAAACTCCCCGTTTAGAGAAAAAGATATCAGAAATATCTTCTATCAGCCGTTGTTCCTTAATTCTAGTCTGATAATTCATCTCAAAAATATGATTATAAATCGTCTGACTGATCTCAGAAAAAGAATAGTAATAAGGAATTTCCAGCAGGGGAAGCCCTGTTTTTTGCGCCTCCTCGATCATTGTTTCCGGTATTTCATCAAAATAACTCTTAACCTTCACTGCCAGGCCCGCGCTTTTAGCTTTTTTTAACTCCCGTATAAGTTTTCGCTGTCCTTGCGGATCATCTACCAGCAGATATCCCGTGGTCATGGATAATTCGTCTGGCTTCGCCTATTTGACAGCTCCCGGACTATCCACCACACTGACACCGTCTATCCGTGTATCCAATCCATCCCGTCCGGAAACGCATCGTATATTCTTCAGTCCGCTCTTTGTTATCAGCCACTCCAAATTCGTCTTCATTCAATCACCTGCGTATATAGCGTCCCGCCGGCGCGCCTTCTGTCACTTCCCTTCCCCGGAGAAAGCTGCGTTCAATCCGGCCACGGAAATGATAATTCTCGTAGACGCTTTCCTTTACTTTCATTTTCATTTGATCCCTTTTAAAAATCGTGTCTTTCTTTGGATCCAATATAACTAAATCTGCGTCCTTTCCCACCTCAATACTTCCTTTATGTCTGCTGATTCCAAGCATCTGCGCTGGATTTGCGGAACAGACTGCCGCCACTTGTTCCAGAGAAATCTTTCCTTTGCAAAATCCTTCCGAATACATTGCCAGCAACGTGTTCTGGATTCCTGCGATTCCCGCCCATGCTTCCTTGATCCAGTGATACTCTTTTCCTCCTTGGCTCGGCGAATGGTCAGACGAAATCATATCAATCCGCCCATCATTTAGCGCCTCCCATAATCTTTGGCGATTTTTTTCATCCCGGACCGGAGGGGCACATTTTAGGAGGGCCCCCTTTTCTTCATAGTCCTGATCGGTAAAAATCAGATAATGGGGACAGGTTTCACAGGTGACTCTTATCCCTTTTCGTCTGGCAACTTCAATCATATCCGCCGTCTTTGCGCTGCTGACATGGGCAATGTGAATCCTGGCTCCTGTTATTCCGGCAAACACCAAACATTTTGCCACGGCTTCCAACTCCCCTGATTCCGGATGCATTTTAGACCAATCCGCCCAGTCTGTACTGGTTCCGTATTGTTCCGTATAATATTGATTCAGTTCATCATTTTCCGCATGGATCATAATCGGGAAGTCTTCTTTTGCCGCCGCCTTCATTGCTTCCAAGAGGACTCCATCCGTCGTCCTGCCAAAATCTTCTCCGCTGCTGTCTATAAGAAAAGTTTTAAATCCGACAGCTCCTTCTTCCAACATCCCCGGCAGTTTCTCCAGATTATCTGCGGTAAGTCCTCCCCACAATAGGTAATCCACATAGGAATTACCCCGTATACGTTCTAGTTTTCTGCGCATGCTCTTGCTGTCCGTTGTAGAGGGCACATTATCGATTGGCATATCCACTACCGTTGTGATTCCTCCAACCGCAGCGGCCAGAGACCCATGCCGCCAATCTTCCATTTCTTCTGCTCCTAGATCGTTCATATGCACATGAACATCAATCCCGCCAGGCAGGATATATTTCCCAGAAGCATCAATCCTGGGAACGACCTCTTCACACATTCCCACTTCTGACAACGCGGTAATCTTCCCATCTTGGATGCCGATATCCAATTCTTTTATACCCAAGGGAGTGACAACCTGCCCTCCGCAAATGATCACATCATACATATCTCTTTACTCTTTTCGATAATTTGCCACTTTGTCTACAAATCTCTTGATCTTCTCTGCATCCCAGTGAAGCAGGCTCCCCGGAATAGGTTCATCCAGCATAAGAGAGCTGCTGACAACTGCCCCTTCACAGTGATCCAGGATTTCATAAATGTTTCCCTCATTAACAGATCCGCCCACCAGCGCCGGTTTTCCAAGCTCCATTTTCTCTGCTTCCTCCAGGTATCGCAGGGTTTCTTTATAATCATGTCCTGTCAGAATGAACGCATCCGCGCCTGCTCGGTCTGCCCATCCGATTGCCATGGAAATCGGGACTCCAGGCATCGGAATTCCTTCCCTATCGTGAACATCCGCACAGATTTTTACTGAAGAATTTAACATGGTACGATACTGTACTGCTGTCTGTCCTACTCCCTGCCGGATACCTTCTGCTTTGTACATCGTTCCTGCAAACACCTTGATTCTCACGAAATCCGCACCTGCTGCCGTAGCCGCCGCAATCGGCGCGATTCCGTCATGAGACTGCATGATCATGCCAAGTTTCATTTTAGGGAATTCACTTTTTACCATTTTCCCAAGAGCGGCCATGATTGCAATCGTCTCTGGCTGAGCCGGACCGAGATTTAAATTTTCATCTTGAAGATACAGGGTGTCGATCCCGTTTTCTATATGAACTCTTACATTGGTCATCACATACTCTTCCAGGCCCGCGACCGACTGACTCGGATTATTTCTTCCGTAATAGGGCAGATGGACTGCGCCTATGATAATCGGTTTCTCTGCGTATCTCATTCTTTTCCCTCCATCGTATAACAAACAACTTCCTGCAGGCGTTTCTCTGCCATTTCCTTACTGATGTGGAGCGCCGGCTCGATCCCAAAATCCTCGATGATAAAGGAAGAGGAAACTGTGCCATATTTTGCCGCTGTTACCAGATCGCGGGTCTTCTTGTATCCTACCAGGAATCCTCCACAGAAGCTGTCCCCTGCGCCGGTAGGATCTTTCACCACATCGGAATGATAGGCGTTTACAAAGATAATCTCTTTATTTACATAGACCAGGCAGCCACGCTTTCCGATTTTGATCACTACATTTTTAGCCCCAAGCTGAATCATTTTCTCCGCGGCTTCTGCCATCGGAATATCTCCAAATAGTCCCTTCACCTCTACTTCACTTGGAATTACCACATCCACCAGACCAAAAAGCTCCGGCAGTTTATCTATACATTCTGGTTTCATATAGTCTTTTCCAGTATCCAGAATAATAATTCCGTCTGGATTTTTCTCGCGGAAATATTTTGCGTAACTTAGCTGCCGGTCATAATGACGGGCTGCCAGGAACACATCTGCATCCCCATATTCCTCTGGAATATCTTCCACTGTGGGCGCAAATTTTTCATGAGCCATCGTTACCATCTCCGGTGTCATCACCGGGAAGCCCGCAATCAATTCCTCGCTTTGTTCGTCTTCATTAAAAGTAACTTCTCTGCGTTCCCCGTTTTCATCATAAACCATTCCCGCAAACATCATATGGCGCATAGGCACATCACGAACTCCTATTGTATCAATTTTCCGGTCTTTCAGCATCTGGATCCATTCGCTTGGGATATCAGTTCCCTTTCTGGATACGATTCCTACGTTTCCCTCGTGCCACAAGTAAATCCCAGCCGCCCCAAACGCCGCATTTCCACCAAAGACATTTAATTTTTTTACTCCTCTTGTATTGATGATATTATCAATAGAAAAGCAGCCAACTGCTACATAATCCATATCCTTATGCTCCTATTTCTCTAAATTTTCCTTTGCTTCCCTTTCCTGCTCCACAGAAAGATAATATCCAAACATCTGCAGCGGAACCGCATACACAAAGTTGGCAAAACACTCTTCCGCTTCTGGAAGCAGGATTGCCTCGTCCGCTTCTTCTGCCAGTCTGTTTTCTCCTTCCGTTGTCAGTACGTATACATTACCTTCCAATTCTTTGCAGGCCCATATTGTTTCAAGTCCACGATGTAGGGACGCTCCGGAAGGAGCCACCAAAAACAGGGAGTCTCCCTTTTTCACTGTATTATAATGATGGAACTCTTCCAGCTGTACCGGCACCGCATATCCAGGCGTTGCTTCTTTCACCTTTGCCGCCCCGTACTCTGCGCAAGTGAAGAAGGGACCGCCGCCGCAGAAAAAGAAAATTTTCTCATGGTAAAGCTTTGCCGCCATAGATTTCATCTTTTCCTCCGTCATAGAAACCGCCTGCTCCATAAGCCCAGGAATCTTTTGAAACTGCTCTTCATAATATACTATTTTTTTTTCATCAACCCCTAAGCAGCGCGCAAGTTCAATTCCCAGCTGTACCACTGTAGCCATCGCGGAAGTGGACGACTGAGTCGGCCATCCTTTCCGGGAAGCGTGGATCAAAATCCCGGCTGTCGCCGCTTCCATCAAGGGAGAACCCGGCGTATTGGAAAGGGCGAGCGTTTGCGCCCCGCGGGCTCTAGCTGTCAGAAGAGCTTCCAGTACCCGGATTGTTCTTCCGCTGGAGGATAAGGTAATCACTAAAGTATCCTCTCCCACAGCCCCGCTGTTGTAGTACGCAAAATCCAGAGCATCTTCTTCTTTGCAGGGAATTCCCAAAAGCGTTTCCAGAAAATAGCGGACGCCCCGCAAAGCCGCCACAGAATCCCCGCAGCCTACCATATAAATCTGCCGGATTGGTTTTTTACTTAATACTTCTGCCGTCCGCGCAATAGCTTCTTTTTCCTTTTGCAGTGTTTCTCTGATTTTATCCGGCTGCGCTTTCAATTCTTCATAGGTGTAGGAATTTCGTTTCAACCTTCTCTCATCCAACGGATCATCTCCCGCTACAGTCCGCCAAGTGTTATCTCCTTCTTCTTCGTACAGGTCTTTCAGCAATGCCTTATCTTCCTCATTCAATATGGAATCTTCTCTTAGTAATGGTGGTGTAATCTTAAAGTTCATCTTGTTTACTCCTTATCAGTGCTTCAATAAATTCCTCGTTTGTGGTGACTGTTTCTCCAAGTCCCAATTCTCTTGCCAGTCGAATTACATAAGGGGTCTTCAGCATAGATTTTTTCAACACCTCATCGTTGTGAAAAATCTCCTCCGGTGTTCCCTCCTGAATCACCTTCTTCTTAGCCATGACAATAATCCTGTGAAATGTATTGATGGCAAATTCAATATCATGAGTAATGGTGATTACCGTCTTTCCGTCAGCCTGCAGTTCCTCAATGATTCGATTCAAGCGAAGCAGGCCTTCCCGGTCTTGTCCGGCAGTCGGTTCATCAAAGATGTACACCGCAGGATCTGAGGCAATGATTGCGGCAATTGCCACAAATTTGCGGATTGACAATGGCAGTTCAAATGGATTTTCATCCTTTTCGTCAGCCAATCCAGTCAGTTCCAATGCTCTTTCGCAGCGTCCGCTGATCTCATCTTCCGTAAGCCCCAGGGCTTTGCGGGGACCAAATTCTACTTCTTCCTGTACGGTGGCGTGAAAAATCTGATCGTCCGGATTCTGAAATACATACCCTACCTCTTTAGAAATCTGAGCAGTGGTATAATCTTTGGTATTTTTATCCCCAACCATAACTGTTCCCTTGGTCGGCCTCTGCAGGTTATTCATCATTTTTACCGTTGTTGTTTTCCCAGCTCCATTTTGTCCCAGAATCGCAACTCTCTCTCCCTGCCGGATAGAAAGTGTCACGTCAGATACAGCTTCATATCCGTTTTTATAGGTAAAGGACACATGGTCCAACAGAATATCTCCCATATCTTCTCCTTTCTACGTGGCTATTAACAGCTTCCGCGCCTCTTCATAAGTAACTGGTATCTTTCCGAAATCAAGCCCTTTTTTCCTCAATTCGTCAAAAATCACGCTGATCTGAGGAAGCTGTATGCCATGCTGTTCTAGGCTCCTATCCACAAGCACTTCATGCACCGGACCATTTACAATATTTTCTCCATCCTCAAGCACGATCACTTCATCTGCATATTCTGCCAAAAGATCGATCTTGTGTTCCACCAGAAGGATTGTCTTTCCCTCTTCTTTTAAAGTCCGAATAATCTTAAAGATACTTTCTGTTCCTTCTGGATCTAACTGAGAAGTCGGTTCATCAATGACTAAAATCTCGGGATCCAGCACCAGCACAGAGGCAAGGGCCACTCTCTGCTGCTGACCGCCGGACAATTCAAATGGATTTTTCATAAGAAGGCCTTCAATGTCCGTCTTCCTCGCGATATTTACCACTTTTTCTTCCATTTCTTCCGGATTGACTCCAAGATTTTCTAGTCCATAGGCAATCTCTTCCAAGACCGTTTCCCGGACACCAGAAATCTGGCTGAACGGATTCTGCAGCACATATCCCATCATTCTGGATACTTCGCCAGGACCATAAGAATCGATATCCTTTCCCTTGATCAGGACCTCTCCTTTCAATTCCCCTTTCTCGAATTTCGTAGCAAACCCACATACAATCACGCACAGTGTGGTTTTTCCCGATCCGTTTCCTCCGATGATCCCATAGAGTTTACCCGCTTCCAAGCTTAAATTAATGTTTTTCACTGCTGGTTTCTTTACAAGGGGATATGTATAGGTCACATCTTTTAATTCGATTATCTTATCAGCCATATAACTGTTCCTCCTATTGCGCAAAGTACAATAATTACGGAAATAGTCAACGCGATTTTTTCATATCCGTTTCGAGTGGCTGGAATCATGATCGTTTTCTCGCATTGTACAGAAAACGCTTTAGATTCCAGCGTCAGCGCGCGTTCTCCTACCTCCAGCATGGCATTTACTACCAACGGAATAATGATCGGAACAAACGCTTTTGCCCTTACAAAAACATTTCCTTCTGTCTCTACTCCTCTTGCCCTCTGCGCATCCATAATGGTATAGACATTCATCCGCATCACATCTGTCATCTTAAAAGTGGAAAGAAAGATATACGCCGCTTTATGATTTAACCCGCTTTGCTCCATTGCGTGGGTAATTTCCTGATAGCTTGAAGTCTTAAACAACCAGAAAAAAATCCCTGCTACATTCAAAATATTAAACGCTAATGTCATCCCTTTCGCCAAACCATCTTGATAAATGTGAAGAATTCCCCACTGCCACAAAAGCACTGGTTCGCTTCCCTTGATCAAAAATGTCTGGACTAGAAACACAAAACATGCTAAAAAGCCAAGACCTCTAATAAATGAAAAAAAATCTTTTATCTGCCCGCTGACCGCAAATATCAAAGGAATGCAAAAGGACAGCGGAACCAGTAGAATAGGCAGGCTTTTAATCTGAATAATATTCGCCAGTATGATCAGTATGATATATAGTCCCAATAATTCTATCTTACATATGGGATACAACCCGGCTACTTTATTTTTCTTTTGCTTCATTAGTTCTTCGCGATACATAAGTCCTCCATTTTCCCACCGTACAAAAGAGGCTTTCGCACCAGCCGGCGAAGCCTCTTTTGACAACTGGTCTATTCTGCTTTTTTCTTTGTGTAGTTCGTTCCCAGGCTATATTTGATCAACGTGCGATCTGGAATTACTTTGATCACAGCAAACGAAACAAGAATTGAAAGTGACCGATCCACAAGATTTACCCAAAAATCCGTTCCGATTACCGCCGTAACAATATTCGTCCCCGCTGCCATCAAACTTGCAATAGCCACAGACTGTCCCCCATTTCCCGACACACCGCCAAATCCAAAGATGGTGATTGGAGATGCGGTACAGATCGTTGCCAGAATCAGGGCTACTACAATAACCACAAGTTTCCATTTCTGTGTGGTAAACCACTTCTTTCTGGCAAACGCTCCAGCCACAAGCCCAACTGCAGCAGAAGTGATCGCAAATGGAATCAGTGTCGGACTGCTTGTAATCCCCATACATAAGTTGGTAAGGATGCCTGTTACAGCGGCCGTCCATGGCCCTGAAAGCATAGCAATAAGGACTGTTCCGATCACATCCAAAAAGATAGGAAGCTGCAGCAGTCGTACAATCTGATCTCCGACAATATTGACTGCTACACAGATCGGGATTGTCAGCAATGCTACCATTGAGAAATCCTCTTTGATCGAATACTTTTTCTTCTGTTCTGTCATAATTTTGTCCCTCCTTGTATGAAATTCCTTTAATTGGTGTTCATTATAACTTTCTCTTGTAACATTTCAACAAAACAGGAACATGAGTATGCGATTTGCACAATCTTTTTTCATTTTCTATAGTTTTTATACATTTTTTGAAAACATTTAACAAAATAACATTATTTATTATATTGGCAGACTATTTCTTACACACAGAGCTCCATATCCCACCTGAGGATTTGGATAATTTGTAAACCCAGGCAAAGGTTTCGCCCCGCGGCGCAGATAGGCTTTGATCTTCTCGCCATACAGATAAGGATCATTCCCCCTGACGATCCCCCATTCCATAAGAAGCGCCGCTCCCCCGGCCACAAAGGGTACCGCGAAAGAAGTTCCGGTAAATTCAGCCATTCCCCCTCCCGCCGCCGGCGCGGAAATATTTACCCCAGGCGCCGCCAAGTCTGGTTTTACCGCTATCCCCTCCCGCACATACCCGCGGCCTGAAAAATCGGCGTAGACCAGTGTCCGGGCGTTGTACGCGCCCACAGAAACCGCGCGGCCGGCCGTTGCCGGAATTGTGATCGTCCTTCCCTCTTGGGGAAATAAAAATCCGGTTCCTTGGTTCAGCGCCTCTTCACTGGGAAGCCACATCTCATATTCCCCTGAAACGATCTTCCTGGGAGACAATACGATCTTCCATACCCCTGGATCAACATAGTCTTCTGCCGGGAGAAAATCGATAAAAATTTCCTGAGCTGTGCTATAGGGGCTTGGTTCTCCGTAATATAAGAGGATTTCCGTCTCCCCGGCCGTGAAACGCTGAGGTCCAAGAACCTCCTGGATCGGCCCGATCCTGATACCGGACGGGGAGATAAGGGCAATATCTGCCACGTCTGTATATGCCTTCCAGATTTGGATATTCAACGAGGGCTGATTCCTCTGTACCGCAAGTTCGACTACTTCTTCCTGATCCTCCAAAAGCGTTCCAGACGTGTGTCCCGCGCTGGCCGCCTCGTTCCCTGCCCCGATGCAGATGCTGCTTTTCCAGATATTCGATATATCATCAATGAAACGCTCCAGCAGAGAAGTTCCATTGTGGGGCCCATAGGTATTTCCAAAACTGATATTCACCACCACCGGCATCTGATATTCCAGCGCTTTGCGGATCACAAAGTCGATTCCTGTCATCAATTCCGTTGTCCTTGGGAAGCCTTCCGGCGATGGGCTTCCAAGCTTAACCACCAAAAGCTCACTTTCCTTGGCTACTCCAGCCGCGATTCCTGCCACCGCGGTCCCATGACCAGACCGATCCACAGACGGCACCGCCTCAAATCCTTCTTTTCCTTCCGCCTTCAAGGCCCTGTCTATTTCCTCCTTTGTGTACTCTCTTCCATATTCATAGCCTTTCGGCGGACTGCCCTCTTTGGTATTCAAAGACTGATCCCACAGGCTTCGGATTCTGGTCGTTCCATCAGCTTTGCGAAAATTCTGAAGAGTATAATCAATCCCTGAATCAATGACAGCTATTAGCACGCCCTGTCCAAACAAAGAAAAACGGGCGTCCTGTACCTCATTGATACAAGACACCCGCTTTCCTTCCTCTATCTGGAAATAGAGTCTTTTCGGTTTCTCAATATATTCCACTTCTGTCAGAGCCGCCAGCTCCTGAATCTTGGATTCAGCCACTGTAATGACCGCGTATTCATTCATAAGTTCTGTCGTCCTTACCGCGATCTCCCTTACACGGTCAAGACTTCCTGAATATTTGATGATCAAGTCCCATTCCCGTTCCGCCGGATGATATCCCACGTCTAATTCAAGAGACTTATCCCTTTCTTCCCAAGTCGCATCCAGCGCAAGATTCAACAAATTCTCCGTTTTCTGCCCTTCCATATTCCACCTCACTATTTCTCCATAAACTCACATTCCAGATACGGAGCAAGGCTGGCCGGGATAAAATACCCTCTGGCATGTCGGCATACCGGGCATACCTGAGGCGCCATCTTTCCGTGATAGATATGACCGCAGTTCAGACACATCCATGCCTGTTCCTTATGACTCTCGAAATATTGATTGGCTTCCAAAAGATCCGCCAGTTTCCCGAAGCGTTTCGCGTGGATTGCTTCAATCCTGGCAATCTGGATAAAAGACGAGGATACCTCCAGAAATCCTTCCTCTCTTGCCGTCTCCCCAAAAGCTTGATAAACATCCTCTGCCTCTTCCCTCTCATTGTGCTCCGCCGCCTTTAGGAGATCCGCGACTCCGTCGAAATGATCTACCGGGTAACTCCCATTGATTTCTACCGACGTTCCCGACAGGTTTTTCAGCAGGTCATAGAATCGTTTCGCATGAGCCCGTTCCTGATCCGCTGTAAATAAAAAAATCTGGCTTACCGCAAAAAAGCCCTGTTTTCCCGCCGTTTCCGCCGCGATGGTGTATCTGTTTCTCGCCTGACTTTCTCCGGCAAACGCGCGCATTAAATTTTCTCTGGTTTTGCTTTCTTTAAAATCAACAGCCATGTCACACACTCCTATCTGTTTTTATTAGTAGTATGTTCCATGGCTGACTGTTTATTCCTGTAAAATAAAATTAGTTAAACCCTATGATCCGCCTGGCAACGCTGTATGCGAGAGAGGATATCTTTCTTCCTGATTTTCCCGGAATATTCATAGTCTGTCCCAGAATACCATAGCGGATCTTTAAAAATGTCTTAAAATCTTTTTTCTTCAGATAGCGCCACAAAGCCTTTTTCTTTTCCAGATTCTCCGGATTTTTGGACCGGATCAGCAGAATCGAGGAAACGGTCATCATGATCGCGAGATAATTGATCATGTACTGTCTCAGCTTTTTACATGGAATATCTTTTAATTGATACATATCGATCATACTCATAGTGACAAAAATCTGCTGATCTACTCTTGCGATCATCACTTTCTCATTGACCGACTGATCCTTCCTTCCGATAAAGTACCGGTAAAAGTCTACATCCAGATAATAAATCTTGCGTACGCAGGGAAGCGGATAATAGACATAGATATTATCTACATAAAAAGTATGTTTAGGCAGTTTCATCTGACTTAGCTTCAGCATGTCTGTCCGGTAGATAACAGAATGCATAAGAATATACTGGTCCAAGTGGAACCGTCCAATATCCTCCCATCGGAAGATCGTATCCTGCGGAAGCACATTGCGGTAATGGATGCATTTCTTGCGGGAAGCTCCTACTTTCTCATAAACATAGTTGGAAACCAGCATGTCGATCTCTTTTCCCTCTTCCTCCAGCTGCTTCAAAAGATCCAGGATCTTGCCAAGCGCCTCTTCGTCAACCCAGTCGTCGCTATCTACTACTTTAAAATATTTCCCTGTGGCGTTGACAAGCCCATGATTGACCGCATCTCCATGACCACCGTTTTCTTTATCTACTACTCGGATGATATCAGGATATTTTTCCATATACTCATGAGCGACCCTGGAAGTACCATCTTTAGAGCCGTCATTTACAATAATGATCTCTACGTCTTCTCCTCCCGGAAGAATACTTTCGATCGCGTGTGCCATATAAGCTTCTGAATTATAACATGGAATTGCGAATGATATATATTTCATTGACAGGTACCCTCCTCTATTTCTTCCTTTCAGTATAAGTCATTCTACATTATTTTCCAACAAATTTCAAAAAGATATACCGTATTACATTGTAAAAATCGTAATTTTTCGATATAGTAGATGTATATGCGAGATTAAGATTGGAGGGATTATTTATGAAGAAAAACATCATCGTCGGACAGTCTGGAGGTCCCACCGCCGTCATCAATGGCAGTCTTTACGGAGTTGTCTCTGAGGGACTTCGGCAATCAGAGGCAATCGGCCACGTATATGGCATGGTAAATGGAATCGAGGGATTTCTGGCAGACCGCTTTATGGAAATGGCACCGCTGGCCGAAAGCGGAGAATTAGAATTTGTGCGCACTACTCCGGGCGCTTACCTTGGCTCCTGCCGGTATAAACTGCCGGAGGACCTGTCTGATCCTGTTTACCCCAAGCTGTTCCAAAAGCTTGATGAAAAAGAGATCGGTTATTTCTTCTATATTGGTGGAAACGATTCTATGGACACCGTCAGCAAACTCTCCCGCTATGCGGCAGGAATCGGAAGCGATATCCGCTTCATCGGAGTCCCCAAGACCATCGATAACGACCTGGTACATACCGATCACACGCCGGGATACGGAAGCGCTGCCAAGTACGTAGCTTCTGTAGTCCGTGAAATCGCGGCAGACGCCGCCGTTTATGACAACAAACCATCCGTAACCATCGTCGAGATCATGGGACGCCATGCCGGATGGCTGACCGCCGCCAGTGCTCTTGCCCGCAAGTTTGATGGAGACAACCCGGTTCTGATCTATCTGCCTGAAGTTGCGTTTGATCAGGATGCGTTTATTGAAAAAGTAAAGGAAAATCTGAAGACCACTTCCAATCTGGTGGTATGTATTTCAGAAGGAATCAACGATGGAAAAGGTACATTTATCTGTGAATACGCCAGTGAAGTTGGTACCGATAACTTTGGGCATAAAATGCTCACCGGCTCCGGCAAATATCTTGAAAACCTGGTCAAAGCAAAGCTGGGTGTGAAAGTGCGTTCTATTGAGCTGAACGTATGTCAGCGCTGCTCCAGCGCTCATCTTTCCAGCGTAGACTTAACAGAGGCAATAAACGCCGGAATCTATGGCGTCCAGGCAGCCCTTGCAGGAGAAACCGGCAAGATGATCACCTTTGTCCGGGGCCGCAGTCTTCCTTATGAATTATCCTACGGAACCGCAGACGTAAACCTGATCTGTAATGAAGAAAAACCAGTTCCTTCAGAGTGGATCACAAAAGACGGTTCCGATATCAGCGATGCGTTCATTGAATACGCAAGACCTCTTATCCAGGGGCATGTGGAACTTCCTACCAAAGACGGTGTTCCGGTCTTCGCGTACCGGAAATAAAAAGACATAATATCTGGGAAGGTATGAGAAAGGATTTGCGGTGTTCATAATTTGTTCATCTTATTTTCAAAATTCTTTTACTACTTTAACATTCTTTCTTCACAGCTCTTTCGTATACTATAACCATCGAAAGAGAAACAGACCATTGACTAGTAGTAAACTACTATTTTGAATAAACTTTTTCATAATACATGCCAGGGATCGGGCAACCGGTCACCTGGCATCCTCCCTTTTATGGAGTATTTCCCCTTGCTACTTCCCTTTTCTTTTCCTCCAGATCAGAAATCCCGCGCTTCCCACTGCAGCCATAATACCTGCTGCTCCTCCCATAATCCATGGTGTTTTGTTCCTCGCTTCTTCTTTTCCTTTTTCTACATTCGGCGTCTCCCTGCTTAATCCCAGCTTCCGTGCCACCGGCTCCGCCAATTTCTGAAATAAATTTTTCTTTTCCACAATCTGGAACAAAATGCTTTCTTCTGCCAGATTCCCCGCCCGGTCCCTAGCTTCCACCCGGACTTCACAATTACCGTATTCTTCAGCCGTATACTCATAGACTCCCTTTCCCCGCGTAATCTCCTGCTCTTTCCCATTGATCCAGATTTTATGGATCTGATCTTCGCTTTTCTCTGTACGCACCTGGAATGTAATCTTTTCTTCGTATTTCTTCCCATCTTCCACATTAAGAAACTCAATTTCGGGGGCTGTATGATCAATCACAAAGCCCGCGCTGGCTTCCGCCCGGTTTCCTGCCGCATCTTCTACATTTACCTCCAGCGTATGCCGTCCTTCCTCTGTCACTTCCTTTCCTTCCGGATATAACCGACCGTCCAGCCGGATCTCATAAGCATAGGTCGTAAAATCCTGGATCCACTCTCCAGCCGGATAATCCCAGGCAAATGCCTTTAAATATTTCCCCTGGATCTGGTCTACCTTGCGGATGATGGGGTCCTTCTGGTCAAGGATGACCTGGATTCCCGCCTTTGTTTCGTATCCTGCCTGATCTTTAGCTAAAAGCCGCGTCCGGTAGATTCCATCTTCCGTCAGCTTACGCTCTAAAATCCGCCTTGTTCCATTGGAGCTCCAGTTTCCGTCAGCCAGGACCGTTTTATTTCCATCTATATTCTCCCAGACGGTTTGTTCCTGCATCTGCGCCAAAACATTCTCTTCCTCTATCATACAGGTCAGCGTCACCGGCTTGCTGGTGATCAGATACTCTGCCGCCCCGGTAATCTCAGCCTTTGGAGCTTGCGCATCAATATAGAGGGTCTCCGTCTTGTGCGTCTCGTTTCCCGCCAAGTCTCTTGCTGTTGCCGTCACACTTACCCCCTGACCTGACACGGAGTTTTCTTTGATCGTGAAAACCGCCTGCTTTTCTTTCGATCTGCCTGTCTCCTTTCCGCCAGCGGTACAACAGACTTCTTCCACCCCGCTTACAGAGTCTGCTCCTTCCACATATAGTTCTGCTTTGCCCTGATGCCATCGATCAAATCCTCCTGGGGTACTCATTTTAATTTCCGGCCCCTGAGTATCCACATTTACTTCTATCTTTTCCTCACAATCTTCTACTTTTTGCTGTTCTTCATCTTCCATCCAGATATAAATGTCATTCCGCCCCTCCCGGAAATCCTTAAATGTTATTGTCTCTCCTTCCTCCTGTATACTGCCTTGGGCAAGGATTATCTCTTCCGCTGTCAGCCGGTATCTGGTCACTCCCCTTTTGCTTCTGTGACTCAATTGTATTTCTGGTTTATGGCGGTAGTAACCATTCTTTCCATCTGGTTCTGGAACTTTTACAACAAACTTGCAGATCGGCTCTTCTGGTTCTTCCTCTTCTGGTTCTTCCTCTTCCGGCTCCTGTCCTCCTTCTTCCTCTTTATTTCCCGCCTCCTGTTCCCCAGTATCTGTTTCTTCTTCACTCTGACTTCCTGTACCTTTGTTCTCCGCCTGGAGCACAGATCCCTGCTGAAGATAGATCATTGCTAATACCAGACTGAGTAAAATTAGGTATCTGCTTCTTCTGACCATGCGTTTCCTCCTTCCGTTTTGATTCCATATTCCCGCATCAGTTTTTGAAATTCTTCCTCCTGTTCAAGGACCGGAAGCTCTCCTAAGAATCTGTTGATCGTCTGAAGACAGATTCCCCGGTCTTCTTTTGATATTCGAAACAGGTTCTTAAGATACTCGATCCTTAGTTCCTTTGACTCCGGACATTCCCGGATTCCTTCCTCCAGCTTTTTCAAAGCTTCCGCCTCCGTCCCGTCTGAAACCATAAGAGCCGCCATCTTTTTATAAAGCTCCTCCCTTTCTTCTTTGCCTTCTTCCACCTTCATCTGCCGTTCATACAACTTGACCGCTTCTTTGTTTTGTCCGCTTTTCTCCATGGCGCCTGCCATGATCTCCAAAATCTGCGGCTGTTCTTCTTTCTCTCCTGTGTCCAGGCAAATCTCTCCGATTCTTAAAATGGCTTCCAGATCCTTTCTATTGTCCAGATAGTGGTATCCCTTTAACAGGCACTGATAATAGAGTTCTTTCTCGTTTTCAGGAATCTGGTCTTCAATATTTTCTAAAGCCTTCCTGAGTTCTTCCTCTTTTACCTCTTCCCCCTGCAAAGCCTGACACAGCAACTCCAGTTCCTCCGCCAGAAGCGCTCCTTTTGCTCTCTGAAAGTAAGCGCTCCCTCTTTCGTAGTCTTTAAGCTTTGTAAGGCAGAGTAATCCCATCTCCATGCAAATTGTTTCTGTCTCCTCAGCTTCCTTGACTGTTTCCTGATATTCCTTTTCCTGTACCGCCGTATCACTTTTCCCGCTCTGACAGCTTTTTAAAAATCCAGACAGGATGATAAAAGCTATGGCCGCTGCCCCTCCGATGAGCGCCGCTTTCCGTTTTCTCTGTGATGTTTTGGGTTTTTCTGTTTTCGATTCTGGAAAATATTTTTGAATCTCTGAAATTGATTGAAATGCTTGTTTAGACTGCCTTCCCAGACATCTTGATATGATCTTCTTAAACTTTCTCTCTTCGCTTCTGTTAAGCTTTGGTTCCAGTTCCGTTTCTGACAATAGATATTGTAAAGTCCTGCCAAAACCATAAATATCAAGTTCAACACTGGCTTCCTGATAGTAAGGCGCCTCCGGAGGGAGAAAATATTCCCGGACGATTCGCCGCCGCATTTTCTGCAGAGTTTCTTCATTGGACGACACACTCAGATCGAGGAAATATACGTTTCCATCTTCTCCCATAATGACACTGTATGGATTTACATACTGATAATATTTCTTTTTTCTGCACTTATGGATATTATCCAGCTGCTTTGCAAGAAGGCGGATGATCCGCATGAATTCCTCTTTTGGCATACCCTGATGATATTTCAGCCAATTTATCATAGGAGCGCCCCGGATACATCCAGAACTGATATAACAGACCTGGTTATGCTGAATCAGACGCAATACGTCATACTCTCCTTTTTCCGCCATCGGCAACACCTCACATTCATTTTAAAAAGGAAAAATGGAAAATCTTTAGATGTTTTTAAGAAATTTTTGAAGGTTCAGATCTGATAGAGTGATATTTATATTACTGGATTTTGCTCTAAAAAGCAAGCCCCCTCTTTCAATAAATTGCAGCAAGATGATTCCCTGATTGCCTTGCCAAAAGAAAAAGAGCAGTTCAGTCCCGCAAAAACGCGGACCGGACTGCTCATCACATTTATCTGTGGCTTAACTCTTTCGGAGTGTATAGATGCCTTGGGATTCCATCTACCATGACTGGTGATACGTCTCCCTGGATCAGCGGTCTTACATAAGAGATAAATTCGCTGGTCACATAGGTTCCTTCTTTGTTGACCCACTCTCTTGGCACAAGTTTCTCATCGTTTGCGATCTTATGCACATCCTTTACCTCTGTTCCGCACTGATAGGGGTCGTCAGAAAGTCTCTGGAGTACTACCATCTTTCCGGAATCTCCTTCATCCGCGGCCTTTACCGCCGCGCCGCCTACCTGATAAGCTTCCAGGATATCTACTCTGGACGCCGCGTGGGAGGCGGAACGCTGTAAGGTACTCAGCTCGATGGCGCGGGTCTTACAGCCGATCTCGCCGGCAATATAGCTGGCCAGATAAGAAGCAGTACCTGACAATTGTTTATGGCCAAAAGCATCTACAAAATCGATGCTGTTTCCCAGTTCGCATACATAGTTGCCGTCTGCTGTACGGATTCCTTCTGATACAGCGACTACAATGGAGGGCTTGATCTCCAAAAGCTTTTTCACTTTTTCACCAAATTTCTTCAGATCAAAAGTAACTTCCGGCAGATAGATCAGATCTGGCCCTTCACAGTCTTCCCCTTCAGACAGGGCCGTCGCGCCCGTCAGCCATCCGGCGTTGCGCCCCATGATCTCTACGATCGTCACAATGCCTTTTTCATATTCCAGGCAGAATCCATCCCGGATGATCTCCTTCATTGAGGTACCGATATATTTTGCCGCGCTTCCGTATCCCGGCGTATGATCGGTCAGGGCAAGGTCGTTATCGATCGTCTTCGGACAGCCCACAAACCGGGTGGGATGCCCGGTAATGATCGCGTAATCGGAAAGCTTCTTGATGGTGTCCATGGAGTCGTTTCCGCCGATATAGATAAACGCTTCGATATCCAGTTTATCCAAGATCGCGAAAATCTTATCATAGACCGCTCTGTCTTCATGGATCTCCGGCAGTTTATACCGGCAGGAACCAAGGAATGCGGCAGGCGTCCGCTTCAGAAGCTCCGCATCCAATTCTGTTTGGATATGATCTGCCAGATCAATGTATTTCTCTTCCAGCAGTCCCTGGATCCCATGGAGCATTCCATATACTTTTTTCGCTCCTCTGTCTTTCGCCGTACGATATACGCCGGCCAGACTTGAATTAATGGCTGCCGTCGGACCTCCGGATTGTCCGACAATCACGTTTCTTTTCATAGCAAAGAGTCCCCTTCCTTCTTTCAAGTTTGCGTCAATACCAATATTTTAGTATATTTTACTTAAAATGTCCATATTTTTCGCTATTTCTTAGGCACATTCACCGTTGCCACAAGATTTGTTCCGGTGTCCGCCACATTTGTCAGCAATATATCTCCAATCCGCACCGGCGCTTGGACTTTCAGATTTTTAATCTGTTCCATACAGTCCATGATCTTTTCTTTAGGAATCTCTCCCGCCGTTTTGACAGATACTCTTGGAAGTATGCCTCCTTCTACTTCCAGGGTCGTGGTCACTGTCCGTGTGGGATCCGTAATCTCTTTCTGAGCGTAGATATATCCCCGCATACATCGGTTTCCCTCCACGTCCATGACTTCTCCATCCTCAGCTTCAACCGTCATTTGACAGCCGTTAGGACAGATAATACAAGTCATCTGTATTTTTTCCATCTTCCTGACGCCTCCTTATTTTGAAAGAATTCTCTGTTCAATTTCTTCCAGATACATGGCCGCGCAGCGGCCGGCTTTTTCTGCCTCTTGTGAAACATGATCCACAAGATCATGGACATGCAGCACATTTCCACAGGCAAACATTCCGGGGACTGTTGTTTCCAGACGTTCATCCACCACCGGTCCGCCCGTTTTTTCGTCCATCTCCGCCCCCGCCTCTTTCGTCAGCTCATTTTCCGGTATCAGCCCCACAGAAAGAAGCAGTGTATCACAGGCATAGAATTCTTCCGTCCCAGGAATCGGAATTTTCCGTTCATCTACTTGAGCAAGGGTAACACCCTCGATATGCTCTTTTCCAAAAATATCCACTACCGTGTGATTTAATTTCAATGGAATCCCATAATCCTCCAGACATTGGACGATATTCCTCTGAAGACCGCCTGACTTTGGAAGAATCTCCACCACAGCTTTTACCTTGGCTCCTTCCAACGTCATTCTTCTTGCCATGATCAAACCGATATCCCCAGATCCTAGAATCACGATCTGGCGGCCCGGCATATATCCTTCCATATTTACCAATCTTTGCGCGGTTCCCGCCGTATAGATACCGGCCGGCCGAAATCCCGGCACATTCAGCGCGCCTCTTGGTCTTTCTCTGCAGCCCATCGCAAGAATGAGCGCTCTGGCCTCAATCTGCTCCATTCCTCTTTCCCGGCTCATAACGGTAAGGATCTTCCTTTTTTCTTCCACATGGATTCCCACTACCATCGAGTCAAGTCTGTATGGAATTTTTTCTTTCTGCACCTGTTCAATATATCTCCAGGCATACTCCGGACCTGTCAGCTCTTCTTTAAATGTGTGCAGGCCAAATCCATTGTGGATGCATTGATTTAAGATCCCCCCAAGAACACTGTCTCTTTCCAGGATCAAAATCTTCTCCGCTCCCTGGCCTTTCGCCGCCAAAGCCGCCGCAAGACCTGCCGGGCCGCCGCCAATGACTGCCACATCATATATCTTCATCTTCTTGCCCTCCTGATATGCCATCTCTGATGCGTCCCTCCAACATTCTGGAATCCGGACCCGATTTTCGGATTTCCAGCATATCGATCTTTTGCTCCCGTGACAGCAATTCCATTACTTTTGGCGAGCAAAAACCTCCCTGGCAGCGTCCCATTCCTGCCCGCACTCTTCGCTTGATACCATCCATCGTCTTTGCGCCGAGAGGCCTGTGGATCGCTTCTAATATCTCTCCTTCTGAAATCATCTCGCACCGGCACACAATATTCCCATATGCGGGATTCTCCTGGATCAGCCGGCTCCTATCTTCCAAAGACAGCTCCTCTGGCCTTATGATCCCTTTGCGGAATGGATGGAACTCGTCCTTACGGGGAAGGCAAAGTTTCCTGCTCACCATTTCTCCCAGCAGTTCTCCGATCGCAAGGCAAGACGTAAGACCTGGGGATTCAATACCTCCACAGTCGAAAAATCCATCTTCTGACTCCTGTATCACAAAATCGTCTCCCGGCTCGTGAGCGCGAAGCCCCGCAAAAGAAGTGATCACCTGCTTCAGCGGAATATCCCGGACCGCCTCCCGGCATTTCTCTTGAACCTTCTCCAAACCTTCTCTTGTGGTATTAACCCCCTCCTTGTCCCGGATATCCTCCGCTGTCGGGCCTACAAGAAGATTCCCATGTACCGTCGGCGTTACAAGCACTCCTTTTCCATACGGGCCTGGCAGGGTAAAGATAGTTCGAGAGACATGTTCGCCCGCCGTTTTGTCAAGAAGCATGTATTCCCCTTTTCTTGGGATGATCTCCATCTTTTCTCCACAGACCAGATTATGGATCTGATCCGCATACACTCCCGCCGCATTGATCACAATCTTTCCTTTATAGCTTTCCCCCGACTTGGTCTTGACAGCATAGTTGTCCCTCTCTCTTACTATTTCCGTCACTTCCTGTCTAAACCGGAATTCCACGCCGTTCTCACAGGCATTTTCAGCCAGCGCCAGATTCAATTCAAAAGGACAGACGATTCCTCCTGTAGGCGCATAAAGAGCCGCCCATGCCCTTTCTGAAATATTGGGTTCCAGTTGACGCAGCTCTTCTTTTTTGAGGATCCGCAGTCCTGGAACTCCATTCTTTCTGCCACTTTCCATAAGACGTTCCAATTCTTTTTCCCTGGCTGAATCTGTACAAACCACCAGAGAACCATTCCTTACGAAAGGAATCTCCAATTCTTCTGCCGCCTGATCCATCATCTGATTTCCGCGCACATTCATCTTTGCTTTCAGGGAACCTGGCTTTGCGTCAAACCCCGCATGGATGATTCCGCTGTTTGCCTTTGAAGTTCCTTCGCAGACATCCTCTTCTCGCTCCAGCACGCATATTTTCGCCTGATACCTTGCCAGTTCTCTGGCCGCTCCGCATCCAGAGACTCCCGCTCCGATGATCAAAATATCATACATCATTCTAGTCCTCTTCTTTCGCCCAGTCGAAAGCATACTTTACCGCTTTCTTCCAGCCTTTTAACATCTTCTTTCTTTTCTCTTCCGGTATCCTGGGCTCAAACACCCGGTCAATGGACCAGTTTTGGATCACATCTTCTTTATTCTTCCAATATCCAACCGCCAAGCCGGCCAGATATGCCGCCCCCATAGCCGTAGTCTCGATACAGGAAGGCCGCTCCACCGGCGCGTTGATAAGATCTGCCTGGGTCTGCATCAGGAAATTATTGGCGCTTGCGCCTCCGTCTACTTTCAGCGCGCTTAAAGAAATCCCCGAATCTGCCTCCATGGCTTTTAGAACATCATTTACCTGATAAGCAAGAGATTCCAGAGTTGCTCGAATAATGTGGTATTTATTCACCCCTCTGGTCAGGCCTACAATAGTCCCTCTCGCATACTGATCCCAGTATGGCGCGCCCAAACCTGTAAATGCAGGCACCACATAACATCCCCCGCTGTCTTCTACTTTCTGTGCCATATATTCTGAATCTTCCGAAGAATCAATCAGCCGCAGTTCATCCCGCAGCCATTGGATTGCCGCTCCCGCCACAAAGATCGAACCTTCCAGCGCGTACGTCACTTGTCCGTCTACACCCCACGCGATCGTGGTTACCAGACCGTGCTGGGAAAACACCGGCTTCTCTCCGGTATTCATCAGAAGGAAACAGCCCGTACCATACGTATTTTTCGCTTCTCCCGGCATAAAGCAAGTCTGGCCAAAGAGTGCGGACTGCTGATCTCCCGCGGCTCCTCCAATGGGAATAGGCCCGCCGAAGAAAGCGGCGTCCGCCTCCCCGTAAACGCAGCTGGAAGGCTTTACTTCCGGAAGCATCGAAGCAGGGATCTCTATAACATCCAGAATCTCCTGATCCCATTCTAAGGTATTGATATTAAACAGCATGGTCCGTGAGGCATTGGAATAATCCGTCACATGGACCCTGCCTTTTGTCAGCTTCCAGATCAGCCAGGTTTCCACCGTTCCAAAGAGAAGCTCTCCCTTCTGCGCTTTTTCTCTTGCCCCATCCACGTGTTCCAGGATCCAGCGGATCTTAGTGGCTGAGAAATAGGCATCTATGATCAGTCCCGTTTTCTGGCGGAAAGTCTCTGTCCATCCTTCTTCCTTCAGCTTGTCACAGTACTTGGCCGTTCTTCTGCACTGCCAGACGATCGCGTGATACACCGGCTCTCCAGTGGTTTTATCCCACACGACCACCGTTTCTCTTTGATTGGTGATCCCGATCGCCGCAATATCTTTCGCCTCCGCGCCGATCTTGCTCATAGCCTCTACCGCCACGCCAAGCTGACAGGACCAGATCTCGTCCGCATCATGCTCTACCCATCCAGGATGTGGAAAATATTGGGTAAATTCCTTCTGGGCCACACTGCAGATCTCTCCCTTTTCATTAAACAGGATACAGCGGTTACTGGTGGTCCCGGCATCCAGCGCCATCACATATTTTGCCATTTTATTCCCTCCTTTTTATTTATAAAATACCGGTTTCTTCTTTAAGAATCACAAAAAAGCATCCTGCTACCGCAGGATGCTTTTGAATGTAACGTGGGCGAGAGGATTCGAACCCCCGACCTTTTGGTCCGTAGCCAAACGCTCTATCCAGCTGAGCTACGCCCACATTCACCGCGAATCTTCTTCACAGCAGATTTCATTATATCCTACTTTTAATTTCTTGTCAACTGTTTGTTTTAAATCTTATCAAAATTCGTCTTAAAACTTTATTTTCTTCCGTCTCTTTAAAGTCCGAATTCAACTATAAAGGGTTTGACGTCATACGTCAAACCCTTTAAAACAGACTTTACAAATTTTACTTTCCTTTTACTAACTCGCCGCTCTTTACAACAACTTCTACGTTATCACGACATCTTGAGATATCCTCGATCGGATTTCCGTCGATTCCTACGATATCCGCTACTTTACCAGCTTTGATCGTACCGTAATCTTTATCGCAGCCAGCGATGATCGCGTTGTTGATGGTAGCCTGTTTCAGGATATCAATTTCTTTCATATCCCAGAATTCTTTTCTCAGCACGAACTCCGCGCCGTTCTTTCCATGTCTGAGAGGTGTTGCTCCCTGGTCGGTACCAAATCCAAGAAGGAGACCTGCATCGTATGCTTTGCGGATTCCTATTTTAATACGTTCCATTACCCATTTTGCTTTTGCCATCATAAAGGTGGAAGACTCCGGTACGCTGTCCACCAGTCCGTAAATAACGTTCAGTGTTGGAATGATAAAGGTATCCTCGTTCCCTTTCAGCATTTCAATTGCCTCATCGTCAAGAACGGAAGCATGCTCAATGGTGTGTACTCCCGCGATGATGGAGTTCTTGATAGCCTGTGTTCCATGACAGTGAGTCGCTACATAAGTATCTTTGAATTTTGCGGCTTCTACTACTGCTTTCAGCTCGTCAAGAGTATAAATCGGCTGTCCCGGTTCTCCGCCTGGATTCATAACGGCTCCGGTTCCCATGATCTTAATGAAATCCGCGCCTTTTTTCATCTCATTGCGGACTGCTTTTAAGATTTCTTCCGGTCCATCTGCTTCTTCATACATATCCGCAAAGAACTCATTTCCGCTCTCTGTAGGCGTAATGATCTTTCCGCAAGCAATAATGTTAGGACCTGTAATCTTTCCGTCATTGATCGCGTTCCGCAGATCTACTGCCACATTGTAGCAGCTTCCCACATCACGGATGGTGGTAAATCCGGCGTATAAGCTGTCCTGAGCAAATTTCACCGCATCCAGTGTCTGCTGTACCGGGCTTTTCGCGTTATCGATCAAAGTGTCTCCGCCAGACAGGGAAAGGTGAATATGCATGTCAAAGAATCCCGGCAGCGCATACTTTCCGCCCATATCGTACACTTCCGCGTCTTCTGGATAAGCGTCCTTTCCTTCGGTCACTTCCAGGATCCGGCCGTCTTCTACCAGGATATCTCCGGAAGTTCCCTCATAACCTTCCACCAATTCAGGGATAAATCTGCAGTTTTTTAATACCTTCATAAAAACTCCTCCTTTAATTATGTTTATTTGGACTTCTTACTAAGAAGTTCTTTTCGTTTTTCTTTCGTCATCCTCAGCCAGATAACTACCAGTACGATACCAACCACCGTTACAGCAAGCCATCCTGCGAAGATCATTTTGTAACCATCCAGACCTGGGAAAGAATCCAGCATTTTCCCGGCAAAAAGCGGGCAGAGCGCTTCCGGCAGGTATCCAATTTACGGCCGTCTCTCATTCTTATTGAAGTCTACCATAACATTTCAATTTTGTAAACATGTTTATATTATTTATTTGTTTACACTTTTTTGTTGTTTGTTTTTCACAAAATTCATGATATAATTTGTAAAAGAGACATATAAGGAGGGCCTATGGAGCAAAGCAAAAAAAACAGAGATCTGCAGAAAAAAAGGACTATTTTATATTTTATCCAGGCGGCCGAAGATATCATTGCCGAAAAGGGCGTTGATAAGCTGACCGTCCGGGAGGTGGCTGACAAAGCCGGTTATAATATTGCAACTTTGTACAATTATTTTGAAAATATAAACCATCTGGTATTATTTACTTCTATCAAATACCTAAACCAGTATGTAACTGATCTTTCTGCATATGTGGACGACTCTGCTTCTCCAGAAGAACGCTTCTATGGCTGCTGGGAATGTTTCTGCCGCCATGCCTTCACTTATCCAGAAGTATTTCATGTGATATTCTTTGGCGAATTTTCCCATGAAACGGTAGATCAGTCCCTGGAGCTATACTATGAGCTTTTCCCGGATAATCTTAAGGGCGTCACTGAAGACTTTCTGGACATTATGACCTCCTCTGATTTTATCCAGCGCAATATCAAATCTTTTCAACTGATCGACCTTCCAGACACCTCCGCGGTTCCCGCAGATCAGAAACTCTATTTTTACAGTGAGCTTACTTCCCTGATCTTTCAGAGTATGCTCTATAACGCAATGGAAAAAAAGCGCCAGGGAACTCTTTCTGTGGAAGAGGAGACAGAGGCCTTTTTCCGCTATTTGGCCAAACTGATCGAATCGTGATTCCCTGATCCTGTTTCAAATTATTCCATTTCTGTTTTTCTCACAACTGGCCTGGTCATTTTTGTCATATCTGGTCTTTTTAATCTATCCACTTTGGTGCTATGATTGCTATAAAACAAAAAGGAGATTGCTACCATGAGTAAAAAAATTGCAGTGATCAATGATCTGTCCGGGTTCGGCCGCTGTTCTCTGACGGCCGCTATCTCTGTCATCTCCGCCATGGGGGTCCAGCCATGTCCCCTTCCCACAGCGGTCCTGACCGCCCAGACAGGATATCCTGATTATTATTGCGATGATTATACAGACAAAATGGAAATATTCCGAAGTTACTGGGAAAAAATGGGGCAGAGTTTTGATGGAATTTATACAGGATTTGTCGCCAGCGAAAGACAGATTCAGCAGATTTTCCATTTTATTGATACATTTGGCTCCCCGGATAATTTTCTTCTTGTAGATCCGGTCATGGGCGACAACGGCAAGACCTATGATCTGTTTACCCCGCCTCTCCTTCGCGAAATGCGGCGGCTGGCACTGACGGCAGATATCATCACTCCAAACCTGACAGAACTTTGTCTTCTGACAGATTCTGATTACAAGGACCTGGCAGGCATACAAGAAATCCAAGCCCTTTCAGAGAGGATCACAGAACTTAGCCGTGCTCTGTGCAGTCACGGCCCCCGGCATGTGATCGTGACCGGCATCCAGTTTGTGGACTCCCAGAATGCGGAACAGATGGGGAATCTGTATGTCACAGAGACAGACAGCCAGCTTTTGGCTTTCCCCCATATCGGCGGAAGCTATTCCGGTACCGGCGATCTCTTCGCCTCCTGTCTGGCCGCAGGCGCCGCCAGAGGAAATGATCTTTGCTCTGTCATCCGAATGGCTGGAACCTTTCTGGAAATGGCCCTGGCCGACACGGTCAAAGAAAAGATTCCCCGCAATGATGGCATCAACTATGAAAAATACCTGTCTCTTCTGATCCCGGAAGAGAACCAGTTCAAAACTCTTAAGAAGGAGGCTGATTCCTATGAAAACTGATACAAAACCAACGGTGCTCATCGCTTTCACAGGACTGTTCGCCGCTATGATCACCATTATGACTGCCTGGCTGTTCCATATTCCTTATGGCGCCAACGGCGGATACATCCACTTTGGAGACGCCTTGATCTATCTGGCCGCTGTACTGCTGCCAAGGCCCTACGCTCTTGCCGCGGCGGCTCTTGGCGGAGGGCTTGCAGACCTTCTGACTTCTCCTATGTGGGCCCCCGCCACGATCATCATCAAGATGTTGATCGTCCTGCCTTTTACCAGCCGTGAGGGCCGGATCCTATCCAGGCGGAACCTGGCCGCGCCTTTTGTCAGCGCGGTGATCTCCGCCGCGGGATATTATCTGGCTGAGGGAATCTTGTTTGGCTCTTTTGTTGCTCCCTTGGTTTCTCTGGCCGGAAGCGCGGTCCAGTCCATTGGAAGCGCCGTGATCTTCCTGTTCCTTGGAGCTTCCCTGGATAAAGTACATCTCAAATCAAAAGCCCAGCGCTTCTTGTACCAGAGATAACTTTGGCAGAACAATAGATATATTTTAAGAAAGAGGTGTTATCACATGGCCGACATTCTGTACACTTATAAAGATCAAGTTTACGCAAACATCACAAACCGCTGCAACTGCCGCTGTACCTTCTGCATCCGCAGCCACGAGGACGCGATCGGAGACGCCACATCCCTTTGGCACAAACAGGATCCCACCCCCGATGAGATCAAAAAGGCCATGGATGCCTTTGACTTCCATGGCTTTAAAGAGCTGGTCTACTGCGGTTACGGGGAACCCACCTGTGCCCTTGAGACTCTGATCGATACCGCCCGTTACGCCAAAGATACCTTTGGCCTTTCCATCCGGGTCAATACCAATGGCCTTGGAAGTTTGGAACACGGACGGGATATCGTTCCTGAACTTGCCCAGGTAGCAGACTGTGTCTCCATTAGTCTGAACGCCCCGGATAAAGAAGCTTACACAAACGTTACCAGACCTAAGTTCCCGGACGCATATGACGCGATGCTGGATTTCGCTGTAAAAGCCTCCAAACAGATCCCTGACGTCCGTTTCACCATTGTAGATGTACTGCCCCAAGAAGAGATCCAGGCCTGTCAGGCTCTTGCAGCTTCCTTACACGTGCCCTTAAGGATCCGTAAATATACTACTTAAGAGGGAGACTCCGGTCTCCCTTCTGATATTCTCTGGGGGTACATTTCATATATCTGCGGAAGATCTGCCCATAGTAGGCAGGACTGGAAAATCCCACCAAACTTGCCGTACGGGTAATGCTCTCTCCCTCCCTGAGAAGAGCCAGGCTGTTTTGTATCCTCAGAAATAAAATATAATCAAAGATCGTCATTTTCATATGCTTCTTAAAGAAGCGGCAGCATTCATTTTTACAGATATTCACGTGAGCCGCGATATCATCCAGGCGGATCTCCTGGGCATAGTGTTCCTCTATATAGGAGATCATATCTTTCAATCTCTGAAGCTCTCTCCCGGAACCGCTTTCTCTCTCCGGCAGAGAGACAAAATACTTGTACAGTCTCTGCCAGATCTCCACCAGCAGCAAATGCATCTGGATCTCATAATCCTCCGGCACTTCCTTAGACAATTGGTAGATTTCCTCCATCCGCTCAAGGATCTCCCGCTGCCAGGCAGCCGTCTGCTCCAGCTTCAAGGAGGGCCACCGGTTATCTTCTGTAATAAACCTTACATATTTGGAATACAGGATACTTCCTTCCTCTCCATAAAGGAACCTTGGGTGGAAGGTCACAGACAGATATGTGCAGTCCTGTCCGTCTCTGCGGCAGCCGGAATGGAGGGCGTTGCTGTTGCCGAAAAGTCCCTCCCCTTCTTTTAAAACATACTGGCTGTCATTGACATGATACTCCACTTCTCCCGACATGACCCATGTCAGCTCCACCTCCGGATGCCAGTGCCACAGAAACATCCCCTGTTCATACTCCTGAATCTGCTCCACATCCACGCTGACTGGGAAGGCATAACTTCCATGTGCTTTGATCTCTTTTCGGTTTTTCTCTGTATCTATCTGCATTTTCTCAATATCCTCATATTTATCTTCAATATTCTTATTGTGTTTTTGTCTTTTTCTCACTATTATTATAATTACTAAATGATATCGGAGACATAGATAGTTTTGTTTCTAACATCATAAAATATGCAGAATCAGGATGCAACCCTTAAATCATTTATGACAGGAGATGGAAAAATGTTAACAAAATTAATGGAAGAATTCCAAACACTTTATGGAGCCACCGACGGCTGCCGCGCTTATTTTGCCCCCGGCCGGGTAAACCTTATTGGAGAACACACAGATTATAATGGGGGACATGTTTTCCCCTGCGCCCTCACGCTTGGCACTTACGCTGTCGTGCGCAGCCGGGAAGACCGTGCGCTTCGCTTCTATTCCGCGAACTTCCCTTCTCTTGGTGTCCTTGAGAGCAGTCTGGACGATCTGGTTCCTAGCAAAGAAGCTTCTTGGACCAATTACCCCAAGGGTGTTATGTGGGCTTTTGAAAAAAGAGGATTTCATCTGACCCACGGTCTGGACATTGCTATCTCCGGGAATATCCCGGCTGGTTCCGGCCTTTCCTCATCTGCTTCCCTGGAGGTCCTTACCGGGATCATCCTGAAAGACACCTTTGGATTTGACCAGATAACCATGCCGGAAATCGCATTGATCGGCCAGGATTCCGAGAATAATTTCAACGGCTGCAACTGCGGGATCATGGATCAGTTTGCCAGCGCAATGGGGAAGAAGGACCACGCCATTTTCCTGGATACCAGTACCCTGGAATATGAATATGCCCCTGTAAAGCTTGAAGACTCCAAGATCGTGATCACCAACAGCAAAGTAAAACACAGCCTGGTCAACTCTGCTTACAACGACCGGCGCAGGGAATGTGAGTCCGCCCTTACAGAACTTCAGAAGGTGACAGATATCCAGACACTTGGCGACCTGTCCTGCGAGGAATTCGAAACCTTCAAGTCCGCCATCAAAGATCCCATACAGCAGAAGCGGGCCAAACATGCCGTCTATGAAAACCAGCGGACGATCCAGGCAGTAAACGCCCTCCGCCAAAACGATATATCCTTATTTGGAAAACTGATGAACGACTCTCATGAGTCTTTGAAGACAGATTATGAAGTGTCCTGCCCGGAGATCGATCTTCTGGTAGATCTGGCTCAAGCCATGCCCGGCGTCATCGGTTCCCGCATTACAGGCGGGGGATTCGGCGGATGTACCGTCAGCATTGTGAAAAACGACACGGTAGATACATTTGTAAAAGAAATCGGCAGCGCCTACCGGGAAAAAACCGAACATACAGCAGAGTTCTATATTGTGGATATCGGTAAAGGCGCCCACAAGCTAGACGAAATTTAAAGGTTTCTTTCAATCATTTAGGAGGTATCTTTCAATGTTATATGAAAATATCAAAAAATTAGTAGAATATGGAATTCAAAGCGGTCTGACGCCTGAATCAGAGCGGGTCTACACCACTAACCTGCTGCTGGATCTCTTTCACGAAGATAATTATGAAGATCTACCGGTGGACACTTCCAGCCCGGATCTGGAAAATATCCTTGGCGCTCTGCTGGACGAAGCAGTCCAAAGAGGTCTCTTGGAAGACAGCATCGTATACCGGGACCTGTTTGACACCCGTCTTATGAACTGTCTCCTTCCCAGACCCAGCCAGGTACAGAAAACCTTCTGGGAAAAATATGCCGCTTCCCCTGAAGAAGCAACCGATTATTATTACAAATTCAGCCAGGACAGCGACTACATCCGCCGCTACCGGGTAAAAAAAGACTTAAAATGGACGGTGGACAGCCCCTATGGCGAGATTGATATTACCATTAACCTCTCTAAACCAGAGAAAGATCCAAAAGCCATTGCCGCTGCCAAGAACGCCAAGTCCAGCTCCTATCCAAAGTGTCAGCTCTGCATGGAAAATGAAGGTTACGCCGGACGCGTCAACCATCCGGCCAGAGAGAATCACCGCATCATCCCTATTACCATCAATAACAGCCAATGGGGATTCCAGTATTCTCCCTATGTATACTACAACGAGCACTGTATCGTATTTAATGGAGAACACATTCCTATGAAGATCGACCGGGCTGCTTTTACGAAGCTGTTCGATTTTATCAAACTGTTCCCTCACTACTTCCTGGGCTCTAACGCAGATCTGCCCATTGTGGGAGGATCCATCTTAAGCCATGACCATTTCCAGGGAGGAAATTACACCTTTGCCATGGCCAAAGCTCCTATCGAACAGGAAATTACCATCCCAGGATACGAGGATGTAAAGGCCGGCATCGTAAAATGGCCCCTCTCTGTCCTGCGCATCCGCTGCCGCGACGAGAAACGGCTGATCGATCTGGCCGACCATATCCTGCAGGTGTGGAGAGGGTATACGGATAAAGCGGCGTTTATCTTTGCCGAGACCGACGGAGAGCCTCACAATACCATTACTCCTATCGCGAGAAAACGCGGGGACGACTACGAGCTGGATCTTGCTCTTAGGAATAATATCACCACCCAGGAGCATCCTCTGGGCGTCTTCCATCCTCACGCTCAGTATCATCATATCAAAAAAGAAAACATCGGATTGATCGAAGTGATGGGACTTGCGGTTCTTCCCTCCCGGTTAAAGGAAGAACTGGAGATCCTGGCAGAATATATCCTGGAAGGGAAAGATATTCGAAGCTGTGAAAAGATCGAGAAACACGCAGACTGGGTAGACTCCTTCCTGCCTAAATATGACTCTGTCACCCCGGAAAACATTATGGACATCCTGCAAAAAGAAGTCGGGATCGTATTCACACACGTTCTGGAAGACGCAGGCGTCTACAAATGCACCCCAGAAGGACGGGAAGCGTTCCTTAGATTCGTAGCAGCGCTGTAAGATTCGGGGCGAGATCAGTTTCATACGCAGAGGTCCCTATTCTATCCAATCTCTTTGACAAATTCGGTTAAAATCCGAGGAATCAGAAATACTGATATTGTGACCGAGTTACAAACAAACTCCTGTTTCTATGCTACACTATAGAAAATGGTCTTAAAAAATAATATCCAATTCAATAAGGAGGTCTGCTATATGAGATTAGAAAACAAAGTCGCGATTGTAACTGCATCTACACGCGGTATCGGAGCCGCTATCGCCGAGACCTTTGCTAAAGAAGGCGCCCGCGTCTATCTGGCCGCAAGGAATGAAGAGCGGGCGGCCGCTTTTGCCAATCGCCTGAAAGAAAATGGCGGTCAGGCTTTCTTTGTATACAACGATGCCTCCAAGCAGGAAACCTACCGTTCTATGATCGAGGAAGTCATCCAAAAGGAAGGCCGCATCGATATTTTAGTCAACAATTACGGAGGATCAAATCCTCAGAAAGATCTGGATATCCAGCATACGGATTATCAAGAATTCATCCAGACCCTGGACAAAAATATCGGAAGTGTCTTTCTCGCTTCCCAAGCCGCCATTCCCCACATGGCAGAAAACGGCGGAGGCAGCATTGTCAATATTTCTTCTATTGGCGGGGCTGTTCCTGATATTTCTCAGATCGCTTACGGTACCAGTAAGGCCGCGATCAATTATCTCACCAAACTGATCGCGACTCAGGCTGCCCGAAGCAATATCCGCTGCAACGCGGTACTTCCCGGCATGACCGCTACCGATGCGGTTATGCAGAATCTGACCCCGGATTTCCAGGATTTCTTCCTGAAGCATACCCCCATCAAACGAATGGCTTCTCCGGAAGATATCGCCAACGCGGTCCTCTATTTTGCCAGCGATGAATCCGGCTATACCACCGGACAGATCATGGAAGTCTCAGGAGGGTTTGGAATGCCCACCCCGATCTTTGGCGATATGATCGAGATGAAAAGCCGCAGGTAACCCATTTTAGATAAAATAAAAAACTCTCTCCGATTTTATGAAAAACAAGGCGTGCGCTTCGAAACAGCGCACGCCTTGTTTTTCATAGCGTCAAAAATATCCATTCAATTCTTCTGCTGTATCTTCTGGAATTTCAAATGTCATATGGATACTCCCCATTTCAAGACTGATATAAGGAACATCATATACAGTAAGCTTGCAGATATCATACAGCTTCCCATCTGTTTCCGTCTCCCCAAGCTCGACCGTCTTCTCTTGAGAAAAACAAAAACTTCCTGTTTCTTCTGCCTTTTCCGGAGCCTTAGCCAGTTCCCATTTTTCAATCTTTAATTCTTCCACAAATTTCTCCAGTTCTTTTTTCTCATCAAGCACTGCGGCAACATTCGCCGTGTTGGCAGAAATTACCGTAATTTCCTGGGCCTTCTCTAATTCCTGGCCATAGTCTGAGATCTCTTTGCTTTCCTTTTCCTGACATCCGCACAATATTCCCAAAACCAGTACCAGCGCCATAATAATTTTCTTCATAATTCCCTTAAATTCCTCTTTCTATACATATTCTTCATTCCTCAGCAGCAGCCGGTACGCTCTTACAATTCCCGACATATATATACAGAGGAATATTCCGATTCCTGCCAGGATCATCCCCATCTCCAAAGCCAGATCGTCCAGGGAACTATATTCCACTGGAACCACCAACGGCAGGAACAAAATCCCGACAGCGATCAAGGCAATGCCTGCCAGATTTCCCAGGTACGTTTTCTTCTTCTGATCCGCATAGCTGGCAGATAACATGGATTTTGTCTTTTTATCAAATAAAAGCGGTTCTCTCCACAGCTTTCTATAAGGATTATCCTTCAGCCGGACTGAAAGCAGCAGCATGATACCAACAATAAGCAGCAGCATAAATCCAAGGATCCCCAAGTCAGAATCTAAAAAGGAGAAGGCCAATCCTGCCGCCATAATTCCCGCGCCGCCTCCAATTCTTTTCATTCGCATTCTTTGATAGGCCAGGAACCCTTCCGCCATCTCCTGGCTTACATAGATTCCCTTTTCTTCATTTATAGGGTCTGTCTTTTCCTCATCCTCTTCATTTAACAGATAATCCAGCGTCACATGGAAAATCTTACTCATGCGTATGATCTTCTCTGTTTCCGGATATCCGTTATCTCGCTCCCATTTGCTGATGGCCTGGCGGGAAACTCCTAACTGATAAGACAGCTCTTCCTGGGATAGTCCAGCCTCTTTTCTTAGCTTTTGAATCTTCTCCCCAAAGGTCATATCTTTTGTTCCTCCTTTCACCACCAGCATATACTTTCCACTGAAAATAAACAACCAAAATGCGGTTGCAACTGCGCAACTACAGGTTGCAGCCGCCAAAATCCTTTTATGATCCGGTCATTTCTCTTCTTCCCATATACTTCCAGGTATTTCCTTGGTCATCGGAGATAAAGACCAGCCGTTCTCCCTGACCGGAAGAATCCTTTGCCGCCGTTATGCAAAGCCCCTCCTGTGTTTCTTCCGGCAGAAACAGATACCGATATGCTTCCTGGCTGTCTGCCGTGTCCGTCACTTGATCCCACGGCAGAAGGACCTGTCCAAAGGTCTTTCCGGCATCTCTGGTAACATAGATCTCTGCCGTCTCCCCAGACGCGTTCCCCAAAGAAATATATCCGTACTGTTCGTCGAAAAATTCTATTCCGCGGGTCACCCCGATCTGATCTCCAAAGGGAGCTGTATTCCACTCCTGCCAGTTGTCCCCTCCATCCTCTGTCATATCCATCACGTAATATCTGCTCCCCGCGGCGGCATCCTGCACCCTCAGGCGCCATCCCTTTGTCTCGCTCAGATAGAAATACCAGCTTTCGTCCGCCCGGTCCATATAACAGGAGCCGATTTCCTTCAGTTCTTCCTGTGCCTCTTCTTTTTCAGCCGCTTCTTCTTCCGTTGTATCCGCCAAACGCCACCCATTGGCCAGCCAGATCTCTGCCAGCATATCTTCCCCTTTATATGCCTGCAGATCGATCAAGTATGCTTCTGGGCGCCATTCCCAGTTATCCGTCACTACCTCGCCATTCGCGTTAAACACATACGTCTTGGTCGGATCTGTAATGGCCGTATAGCCAGAGTATTGGATCGTAAAGGTCAAGTCGTCTCCAATATTATCCACGCCTCCGGTCAATGCCTGAAGATTCACCGCATCCAGTACCTCGATCATCGGATTCAAACGTTTGCTGGGATAGTAGTCGCAACTTCCAGTATTGTCCAGCCACACCGTCATTTTCTCTTCTCTTTCCCGATTATAATCCAGCAGATACGTATGCTCTTCTTCTTTTTCGTCTTTTCCGTAGAAAAAGCAGTAAAACTCCTGGATTTCCCCTTCCTTGTCAAAGGTCAGCGTAAATGGATTGATAATATAGAGTTCTTCTGGAAGAGCGACCTTCTTCCCTAAATCCTCAAATATCCCGGATACCCCGGATTCATAGATATTATCATGCTCCAGCCTGATCTTACAGCTGTTCTTCCATTCCTGTAATTTCCAGGACAATTTCCCATTATAAGGGATGGCCGACTCCGCAATTTTGGCCCCATAATACCCTGTGATCGTCAGAAGCGCCACTAGTTCCGCTGACAGCAGCAAGATCATCCCACGCTTCACAAAAGAAGTCTGAGCCTTTTTCTTTGCTCCTTCCTGTCTCTTCTTTCTCCGATAGAAATAAAGCAGCGTCCACAAAATGATCCATAGGATACCCACCCCTCCGCAGCCGAGGATCCAGGGAACCTGCCGCCTCACTCCCCCATACTGGCACAGCAGATAAAGGGATCTACATCCCCAAGCATAGGCTAAAAGGAAAACCGGGTTAAACAGTATGAGCCAATAGGTAAGTTTTCTACTTTGCATCACAAAGCCTCCTTTCATCTCAGGGCAAGATACGTATCGGGCGGAAATTCAGATAATCGCCAGAGACTAAAAAATAATCAATGCCATGGAATGACCCCCGGATACTGTCGCCAAAGCGCCTCTCTCCATGACAATGAGAATATACCACAGCCGCGGCCTGGTATTCCTCTGCTATATCCGTAAAAGGCGATGTCTCTTCAAGGATATTGGTGGGTGGATAATGTAAAAACATAACAAACTTTCGATATCCTGCTTTTTGAGCCATACAAAAGGATTGCCGGAGACGTTCCATTTCTCTGGAAACCAACTTCCTGGCATGTACTTCTTTTTCTTCATCCCAGCCGACCACTTTCCCCCACCGATCCAGATAAAATGGTCCTTCAAATGTATAGCCTTTCGTTCCCACTAATGCATAGTCTTGATATTCCGCAAAATTATTCTGTAAGAAAAATAGCTTCTCTTTGTATTCCTCATTTAATCGTTCCGTTTTTTTTACATCCCAAAACATATCATGATTTCCGCGAAGCAGAATCTTCCGGCCGGGAAGTCTCTCAATAAAAGCCAGATCTTCCTCACACTCTGAAAGCTTTCTTCCCCAGGAATGATCTCCTGTAAGCACAAGCGTATCCTTTGGCTTTACAATGCGGTTAACATATTTTTCAATCTTGCGCTCATGCCGCTTCCATACTCCTCCAAATACATCCATGGATTTATCTGCCTGGAAGCTAAGATGTAAATCTCCCAACGCATAGAGTGCCATATTGGATCATCTCCCTTACTCTCTAATGGAATTATATATGGAAAAAGGTATTATGAAAAGAAGAATTATAAAAAACCTCATGTCGTAAAACTGACATGAGGTCTTCCAGCTCCCCCTGTTGGAC
>CABPCP010000011.1 GCA_902406105.1 uncultured Mordavella sp. | reverse complement strand
CGGGCCACGCGGATCTGTATGAGAACTGGACGGACGTATCCGGTTTCCTTGTGGCGGATCCAAGGATCATTGAACGGCCCAAGGAAATTGACGTGATCACTTACCGGGAACTTCGGGAGCTGTCCTACATGGGCGCTACCGTGCTCCATGAAGACGCTATTTTCCCGGTGCGCAAAGAAGGGATTCCCATCAATATCCGCAATACCAACGCGCCGGAGGATAAAGGAACGCTGATCGTGGAAGCCACCTGTCAGAAACCCAGATTCATTATCACAGGAATCGCGGGCAAGAAGGATTTTGCCGCTGTTACGGTGGAAAAAGCTATGATGAACACAGAGGTGGGATTCTGCCGAAAAGTACTGCAGGTTTTTGAAGAAAACGGCATTTCCATCGAGCACATGCCTTCTGGCATCGATACCATGTCGGTGTTTGTCCATCAGGATGAATTCAAAGAAATGGAGCAGAAGGTGATCGCCGGAATCCACCGGGAGGTAGAGCCTGACCTTCTGGAACTGGAATCGGACCTGGCGCTGATCGCGGTAGTGGGACGCGGGATGCGTACCACAAGAGGGACTTCAGGACGGATATTCTCTGCTCTGGCCCATGCCAATGTAAATGTGAAGATGATCGACCAGGGGTCCAGCGGTTTGAATGTGATCATCGGCGTGCGCAACGACGACTTTGAAGCCGCCATCAAAGCAATCTACGATATTTTTGTTACAACTCAGCTGTAAATAGACCACAGGAGGAAAACATGAATATTCTGTTTTTTTTAAAGCCCAAAAGTGAGCTGGCTTACATATTTGATTACCACACAGTCCGACAGGCGCTGGAGATCATGGAATACCATAAGTATTCTTCCGTGCCGATCCTGAACAAAGAGGGAAAATACGTAGGCTCTATCACAGAGGGCGATCTTCTCTGGGGATTAAAACGAAAAGGCATCATGAATATCAAGGAAGCTGAAGAAGTCAGCATCATGAAGATCGACCGGCGGCTGGATTATCAGTGTGTGACGGCCAAGTCCAACATGGAAGACCTGATCGGAAAAGCCATGGAACAAAACTTTGTTCCGGTGGTGGACGACCAGCAGCATTTTATCGGAATGATCACCAGAAGAGACATCATTGGGTACTGCTATAATAAGATGAAAGATAGGGAAAAAGAATGATCATTGATTTTCATACACATATATTTCCAGGAAAAATCGCGAAAAGCACCTTGGATTTTCTGGCATCTGTATGCAAGACAGAGCCTTATACCGATGGGACCAGCGAAGGATTAATGGCCTCAGGAGAGGCGGCGGGAGTAGACGTTTCTGTGGCGCTCCCGATCGTGACCAAGCTCTCCCAGTTCGCCTCCATCAACCGGTTTGCCGCCGGTTTCCAGGAAGGGAGGATCTTGTCGTTTGGAGGGCTCCATCCGGCAGAGGAAAACTATAAGGAACAACTGCGTCAGATCAAAGAGATGGGAATGAAAGGCATCAAGCTGCATCCCGATTATCAGGAGATCCGGTTTAACGACATCCGTTGCAAGCGGGTCATATCCTATGCTTCTGAGCTGGGTCTGATCGTCAGCGTTCATGCGGGCAGAGATCCAAAATGCCCGGAGGATGTACATTGTACGCCCCAGATGGCGGCAGAAGTGATCCGAGAGGTTGAACCGGAGAAGCTGGTATTGGCTCATATGGGAGGAAACCAGCTGTGGGACGAGGTGGAAGCGTACCTTGTGGGGAAACCGGTGTATTTCGACACCGGCGTTGTTCTGGATACCATGACAGAAGAGCAGTTCCTGCGCATAGCGCGAAACCATGGGGCGGATAAAATCCTGTTTGCCACAGACTCCCCTTGGGCGGATCAGACGGAATTCATCCGGCTTCTGAAACAGATGCCCCTGACGGAAGAGGAGAAAGAGCAGATCTTAGGCGGAAACGCCCGCAGACTGCTGGGTATATAAAGAGGTTGCTATGAAAAAGCTGGCATTATTTCTGGTGCTTACAGCTTCTATATTGTGGGGATCCATGGGGATTGTTACCCGTTATGTGGCTTCCTTTGGGTTTACGACTGTTCAGACAGCCGCCGTGCGGATCTGCTCGGCCGCGGCTGTTCTAGTTTTACTCGTGTTTCTTTCCGACCGGAAGAAATTTAAAGTGGAAAAGAAAGATGTGAAATGGCTTCTCGGCACGGGTCTGGGGAGTCTGTTTATCAACAATCTGGCCTATGCGGAGACGGTACAGAGGGCTTCCCTTTCGATTGCGGTAGTCCTTCTTTACACGGCTCCCTTTTTTGTCATGATCTTCTCTATACTTTTCTTCCATGAAAAACTGACCCTTCTAAAGGTCGTGGCGCTCCTGCTTTCCTTTACAGGCTGTATCCTGGTCGTAGGCTTGTCCGGGGCGGAAGCGAAATCGGTTGGTCTGGGAACGGTTGTGATTGGGCTGTGCGCGGGCTTTGGGTATTCCCTTTACAGTATTTTCGGAAAGGTTTTGGTAGGGAAATACGAATCGATCACGGTGACGGTCTACACCTTTCTCATCGCCGCCGCGGCTACGCTTGTGATCAGCCATCCGGCGGATATGATGGAAAAAGTGTCTGAACATATATCAGCTATGCCGCTGATCGTCCTGGGAAGTTTTGTTACATTGGGCCTTCCCTATTTTTGCTATTCCATTGCGCTGAAGCATATGGAGAGCAGCAAAGCGTCTATCATCGCATCCTTCGAGGTGGCGGCGGCCAGCCTGTTTGGCGCGGTCCTCTACGGGGAAACGCTGAATGTCTATAACCTGGTTGGGATCCTGCTGGTGGTAGCCGCCCTGATCCTGCTGCAGGCGGCGCCTGGGAAGAAATAGAGCAGATGATTTCCGCGTTTTGCAAAATTAGCAAAGTTGTGGTTTTGTGCTTGATTTTTCCTACATTCTATGCTAAACTACATTAGTGTGCCGCACAATGAGGTTTTAAAGCTCTGTCCTTTGGACGGACACCGTAGTTGGCGAGTAATGTTAATAGGAGGTGCCATATGTACGCAGTTATAGCAACAGGTGGTAAACAGTACAAAGTATCTGAAGGCGATGTCATTAAAGTGGAGAAACTTGGAGTGGAAGCCGGAGAGACTTATACATTTGACCAGGTGCTTGCGGTAAGTGACAACGGACTGAAGGTAGGAACACCGACAGTTGAGGGGGCGACGGTTGAAGCTTCTGTTATTGAGAACGGCAAAGCAAAGAAAGTTGTCGTTTACAAGTACAAGAGAAAAACCGGATACCACAAGAAAAATGGTCACAGACAGCAGTATACGGCAGTGAAGATCGAAAAGATCAACGCTTAATCGGAGTGATCCATGATTCATGCAGTTGTTTTCAAAGACCATAAGAAGTGCGTCAGAGGATTTCATATCAGCGGACACGCGGGATATGGACAGGCGGGAGAAGACGTGGTGTGCGCGGCGGTTTCTATGCTGTCCATCAACACTGTAAATGCCATTGAACATCTGACAGAAGACCGGTTTTCTATGACCGCGGATGATGAGAAGGGCGATATTCTCTATTCGATCGAAGGGATTCCTTCCAAGGAGGCTTCCCTGCTTTTAGAAGCGCTTGTTCTTGGTCTTAAGGGAATGGCGGATGATGAGAACTATGCAGAATATATTGATTTAACATTCCAGGAGGTGTGATACCATGATGAAATTAAACCTTCAGTTTTTCGCTCATAAAAAGGGTGTAGGTTCTACAAAGAACGGCAGAGATTCCGAGTCCAAGAGACTGGGAGCGAAAAGAGCTGACGGACAGTTCGTAAAAGCCGGAAATATTCTTTACAGACAGCGGGGAACCAAAATCCATCCAGGCGTGAATGTAGGACGTGGTGGAGACGATACATTGTTTGCCCTGGTGGATGGTGTTGTAAGATTTGAGAGAAAAGGAAGAGATCGGAAACAGGTTTCCATCTATCCGGCAGCACAGTAAGGAACGAAACATGACCCAGACCCTGATGGTCTGGGTCTTTTCAAACTACCATCAATGAAAAAGATTGATTGAGGAAAGGAATCGCAGATGTTTGCAGACAGAGCAAAGATATTTATCCGCTCCGGAAAAGGCGGCGATGGCCATGTCAGCTTCCGCCGGGAACTGTATGTACCTAACGGCGGTCCTGACGGCGGTGACGGCGGCCGGGGCGGCGACGTGATCTTTGAAGTAGACGAAGGATTGAATACGCTGCAGGACTACCGTCACCGGAAGAAATTCGCGGCAAAGGACGGAGAACCTGGAGGAAAAAGGCGCTGTCATGGCGGCGACGCAGATGATATTATCCTGAAAGTCCCGGAAGGAACCGTCATCAAGGAAGCGGAATCTGGGAAAGTCATTGCCGATATGTCGGGAGATAATCGTCGGCAGGTAGTCTTAAAAGGCGGAAAGGGAGGTCTTGGCAACCAGCATTTTGCTACCGCTACCATGCAGATCCCCAAATACGCCCAGCCAGGACAGCCGGCCCAGGAACTGTGGGTCAACCTGGAATTGAAAGTGATCGCCGATGTAGGGTTGATCGGCTTTCCAAATGTGGGAAAATCCACCCTTCTTTCCCGTGTGACCAACGCAAAGCCGAAGATCGCCAACTATCATTTCACCACTTTGAACCCCAATCTGGGCGTGGTGGATATGAAAGGGGCCAAAGGCTTTGTGATCGCGGACATCCCTGGATTGATCGAGGGCGCTTCGGAAGGCGTGGGATTGGGACACGAGTTTCTGCGTCATATCGAGCGTACCCGGATGATGATCCATGTAGTGGATGCGGCCGGAAGCGAGGGACGGGACCCGGTGGATGATATCTATAAGATCAATGAAGAGCTGAAAGCATATAACGAAGAGATTGCCTCCCGTCCGCAGGTAATCGCCGCTAACAAGACGGATCTGATCTATCCTGACGGGGAAGATCCTGTGGAGCGGTTAAGAAAAGAGTTCGAGCCAAAAGGCATCCGGGTATTCCCGATCTCCGGGGCTACCGGGGAAGGCATTGAGTCTCTTTTGTATTTCGTCTCCGAAAGTTTAGAGAAGCTGGATACAAAGCCGATCGTCTTTGAACAGGAATTTTTCCCGGAGGACGAGCTTGTGACGGCAGACCTTCCGTATACGGTGGAGAAGGAAGAAGACGGTGTCTATGTGGTGGAAGGGCCCAAGATCGACAAGATGCTGGGATATACCAATCTGGATTCAGAAAAGGGATTCGCCTTTTTCCAGAGGTTTTTGAAAGATACAGGAATCCTGGACGAGCTGGAAGAGGCTGGGATCCAGGAAGGGGATACCGTGCGGATGTACGGCCTGCAGTTTGATTATTATAAGTAGAAGAGGAGCTTTAAGATGACGACAAAGCAAAGAGCCTATCTGAAAAGTCTGGCCATGACCATGGACCCGATTTTCCAGGTGGGAAAAAACAGCATTACACCGGAACTTGTAGGGGCGGTATCAGAGGCCCTGGAGGCCAGAGAATTGATCAAGCTCAGTGTTTTGAAAAACTGCGCGGATGATCCTAAAGAGCTGGCGCAGGTGTTTGCGGAGCGCACCCGCTCCCAGGTGGTCCAGGTGATCGGCAAGAAGATCGTACTTTATAAAGAGGGGAAAGACAAGAACAAAAAGATCCAGCTTCCATAAGGAAACAGGGTCTTTTTGACCAGGCAGGGAGAGAAGCTATGAAGATTGGAATCATGGGCGGGACCTTTGATCCCATCCACAACGGACATCTTATGCTGGCAGATACGGCCTATCGGCAGTTCGAACTGGATGAGGTCTGGTTCCTGCCCAATGGGAATCCGCCTCATAAGAAGGAAAGTTCGATCGGCACAGATGCCAGACATCGAAGCGCCATGGTTGCGCTGGCTATTGAAGGCCGGGATGACTACCGGGTGGAAGAGTATGAAGTCCGGCGCAGGGAAGTTTCCTGTTCCTATCAGACACTAGAATATTTTCAGCAAAAATACCCCAAGGATAGGTTCTATTTTATCGTTGGCGCGGATTCTCTGTTCTCTATCGAGACTTGGGTCCACCCGGAACGGATCTTTCCTGTCTGTACGATTCTCGCCGCCTGTCGGGATGACCATGACAATAGGGAGAAAATGGAAGGACAGATCCGGTATTTGAAAGGGAAATATCCTAAGGCAAGGATCCGGCTGCTCCAGTCTCCGCTTATGCCGGTTTCTTCCCATGAACTGCGGGAAGCGATTCGCCTTGGCAGAAACATTACAGAATATGTGCCTAAGAAAGTAGAAGCCTATATCAAGAGGGAAGGGTTATATGAATCGAAAGATACGGAAAATGCAAAAGAAACTGAAACCACATCTGGATAAAGACCGGTATGCCCATACGCTGGGAGTAATGTATACAGCGGCGGCGCTGGCCATGTGCCATGGGGCGGATATCGATCAGGCGTTGACTGCCGGGCTTCTTCACGATTGCGCGAAGTGTATTCCCGGCGAGATGAAAATCCGGCTCTGCAGCCGATATCATCTGAATGTATCCGAGACGGAACAGAAGAATCCCAGCCTGCTGCACGCCAAATTAGGAGCGTTTCTGGCGGCAAAGAAATACCATGTCCGGGATAAGGATATATTGAACGCTATTTCCTTTCATACTACCGGAAGACCACGAATGTCCATCTTAGAGAAGATTGTCTATATCGCGGACTATATGGAGCCGGGAAGGGAGGAACTTCCCAATATGGCAGAGGTGAGAAAACTTGCTTTCCAGGATCTGGAAGAATGTCTCTATCGTATCCTGAAAGATTCTCTGGTATATTTAAAAAGCAAAGATATGACGATCGACCCTATGACGGAAAAGGCATATCTATATTATAAGGAAAAACTGAGAAGAAAGGAGGAATAGAATGGAAGAGTCTATGAAAATGGTACAGACCGTATACCGGGCTTTGGAAGAGAAAAAAGGGGAATCTATAAGAATACTGGATATTTCCAAGATATCTGTTCTGGCGGATTATTTTGTCATCACAAACGGAACCAATGACAGCCAGGTAAAAGCCTTGGTAGACAATGTAGAAGAAAAGATGCATAAAGCAGGCTATGAGCTTCGCCAGCAGGAAGGCAGCGGAGGCGGAGCGTGGGTACTGCTGGATTATGGCGATGTGATCGTTCATATATTTGACAGGGAAAACCGGCCTTTCTATGATCTGGAACGGATCTGGAGCGATGGAGTCTTAGTGGAACTGGAAGGGTAGAAACGGTGAAGAAAAAAGCGGCAGGGAGAATCTCTGCCGCTTTTTTGCCTATTCCAGATATTCCTCCAGACAGATCCCACGCTGATAGATTTCTTTGGCGGCTTTTACTCCTACATAACGGTAATGCCATACCTCTTCAGAAATCCCTGTGATAGATTCTTTCTCCTCTGGATAACGGAAAATAAATCCGTATTTATAGCTGTTTTCCTGGAGCCAGGGGTAGATGTCATAAACGGCTCCATTGATATCCACGGCCAAACCTAACTGGTGTTCGCTGGTTCCAGGCAGCGCGACCCACTGTTCGGCCTTGCGCCGGGCTTCCTCCTTGGAATATCCCTGTTTTCGATATTCTTTGATCTTATCTTCATACAGGCGCCGCTGCTTTTCCTGGGTGCGGTAACCGGAGACAACGATGGGGCCGAGACCTTCGGCTTTCGCGGCTTTCAGCATTTCCATCAGCGGTTTATAAATGCGCTGGTCAACCTTTTCCCCGCCAGGCAATTCCGCCAGGTCAACGGGGGCCTTTTCTGAAATTGGATTCCAGCGGTTGACTAATGTCAGATACCAAGGCTGTCCGGAAGAGGCCGCTTGTGTTTCGGGATCGTTTTTGTCTGTATGCCAGAAAGCGAACAGACTGATGATAACTGCGGCTAAGGCACCAGAAGCAAGAAGCTTTTTCATAGATTATCTCCTTTCCCTTGGGTTATATGTTCTTATCTGGCATTATCATATCAAGCAGAAGGAGCCTTGGTTTTAAGATTGGATTGTTATATTCCTAAGAAAAACCTAAGGAAAGTTTGAAAATCTAGGAATCTGTGTTTGGCGCCGGAAGTATGACGCAAAAAGTAGTTTGTTCATTTTCGCTTTGCGCGGTAATCGTCCCTCCATGGGAAGCGATAATTTCTCTGGCGATCGCGAGTCCCAGACCGGCCCCTCCAGTCTTTGAAGCGCGGGATTCGTCCAGGCGGAAGAATTTGTCGAAAATAGTTTCCAGACGATGGGCCGGTATGGTTTTCCCCTTATTTTGAAACAGGATTTGGATGGCTGCTGAATCTTCTTGTGTCAAGATCCTGATCGGCGTGCCAGGATAACTGTAAGTGACCGCGTTTTTCAGTATGTTATTGAACACGCGGGCCAGTTTCATAGAATCCCCATAGACTCTGGCGTTTTCATCGACTTCCAGACAGATAGTATTTCCATGATTTTTGAGAAGCGGATAGAATTCATCACTCATCTGGACCAGCATATAATAGAGATCGATTTCTTCTTTCTCCAGCCAGATTTCCTGCAGATTGTACCGTGTTATCTCGAAGAACTCATTGACTAAAGACTCCAGGCGTTTGGCTTTCCCCAGAGAAATGTGGATATATTTGAGCTGCTGCGCGGGCGGCATATCCGGTACTTCATCTAAAAAGCTAAGATATCCGATCACAGAAGTAAGAGGTGTTTTCAGATCATGAGCCAGATAAGTGATCAGATCATTTTTTCTTTCTTGTTCCTCCTTAAGTCTTTGCTGATTCTTCTGGATTTCAGTTTTTATCCTGGAAATTTTCTTTTTGGTGTAAACAGATACTGTAAGCAGGAGGGCAGTAAACCAAAGTGTCAGGCCGTAGAGAAAAACCTGGAACAACAGTTGTTTGATCTGCGGCCACAAGAGTTCCTGCTGGATGAAAGGCTGCCCGCCTTCTGTTATGTATCTTTCAACCATATAATTCCTTTCAAACCAGTCCACAAAAACCCCGTTGAAGGCATCGTCAACCAGGCGGAAAAGGAAGAAAGAGAAGAGAAGAATGGAAAGAAGTCCAATAAAAAATAGCATCGGTTTTGCGAATTTATCCTTCAATTTTATATCCACACCCCCAGACTGTTTTGATATATTTAGGCTGCTCAAAAGAATCGCCCATCTTTTCCCGCAGATGCCGGATGTGGACGGTAATGGTATTATTGCTTTTGCTGAAATATTCATCCTGCCAGATTTGATGGAACAATTCCTCGGCGCTTACCACATTCCCTTTATTCTGACATAGGATCTTTAAAATAGAGAATTCTGTGGGCGTTAAGGAAAGCGGTGTCTCATTCAGGATGCACTCGTGTGTTTTGACTTTTAAGACGAGTCCGGAATGGACGAAAATGTCTTTTTCATTTTCTGGTCCGGCGTTATAGCGTTTGTATCTGCGAAGCTGGGCTTTTACACGGGCTACCATTTCTAATGGAAGAAAAGGCTTGGTAATATAGTCGTCCGCGCCAAGGGTAAGCCCGTTGATCTTATCGACTTCTTCTCCTTTAGCAGTCAGCATGATCACCGGATATTGATGGGATTCCCGTATCTTCTGGCAGAGCCGGAATCCGTTCATGCCAGGCATCATAACATCTAGAACAGCCAAATCTAAAGACTCCTGCCGGATACATTCCAGAGCCGCCAGCGGATGATAGAATTTGAAAATCTGAAAATTTTCATTTTGCAGGTAGAGTTCGATGAGATCGGCGATCTCCGGTTCATCGTCTACGATCAATATTTTATCCTGCATACATATTCCCCTTTCTGAAGCGATATCGGGTATAGTATAGCAGGACAAAGTGAATTCTTTCATAGCTTTTCCATGAGAAAATATTAAGATTTTATTGAAAAAAGCGTTCTGTGGGAAAATTCCCACAGAACGCTTTTAAACAATTTTAGAAGAATCGAAAGACTCCGATTACTTTCCCCATAATAGAAACATCTGTTACGATAATGGGATCCATAGTATCATTCTCCGGCTGGAGGCGGAAGACGCCTTCTTCTTTATAGAAAGTTTTAACGGTGGCTCCATCCTCAATCAAAGCTACGACCATATCGCCGTTCCTGGCTGTCTGAGCCTGTTCGACCAGCACATAGTCTCCGTCCAGGATTCCTGCGTTGATCATACTTTCTCCCCGGACTTTCAGCAGAAAAGTCTGATTATTTGGAAGAAATTCAGTTGGGATAGGAAAGTAGTTCTCAATATTTTGCTCCGCTAAGATGGGTTCGCCGGCAGCAACCCTTCCGATGATCGGAACGTTTGCTGTTTCCCGTCTCAGCAGCTGGAAGGAATCATCCAAAATCTCAATTGCGCGGGGCTTTGTCGGATCTCTTCTGATGTAGCCGTTTTTCTCCAGGGTCTCAAGGTGAGAGTGGACAGAAGAGGTGGATTTCAAATGGACCGCCTCACAGATGTCACGTACAGAAGGCGGGAATCCCCGCTCCAAGATCTGTGATTTGATATATTCCAGGATTTCCTGCTGTTTTGCGCTGATCTTACCCTGTCCCATAAGAACCTCCTTAAAACAAACATATAGGTTTTATTACTGAACTTATTTTAACACAGCCAATTTTAAAAAGCAAACAAATGTTTAGAAAATATGTTCGGTTTTTTGATGAAACCTATTGACAAACATCTGTTCGGGAAGTATAATCAAAGCATACATACAGAACAAAAGTTCGGAACATTCATTCGAACAAATGGGGAGACAGGGAGTATCAAGGAAAAGGGGGAACTGAAGATGAAAGAGCGTACAAGAAACTACCAGGTAAACGGAGCCAGAAGAAGCAGCAGCAAAAGAAGACGTAAGGTGTATCTGAATAAACTGTTTCTTTGCGCTGCCGCGGTTCTTCTTGCGTTTGGAATTGGAATTTTTGGAATCGGACAGCTTGCGGATGCCCATGAGGAACCTGCAAGAAACAGTGATTCCTGCTATAAAAGTATTGAAATCAAAACTGGAGATACGCTCTGGGAAATTGCTGAGGAATACCGTACGGCGGATTATGATTCTGTATACGATTACATCAATGAATTGAAAGCCATCAACGGCCTTATGTCAAATGATATCCAGGCCGGACAATATTTGACGGTAGTCTACAACGGATTGTAATACGGATTGTAATGATGTGTAGATGTAATGGAATGATCTCAGCAGAGGGATGAAAAATCCTCTTTGAGATAGATAAACTCACCCCAGGCAGTGTGGCCAGAAAGATTTCCCTTTCGTCCATGCTGCCATTTTTAAAGAAGACGCAGTTGGGGATGGGGGATTATTGCTGGGTGTATATGGTTTCCTTCTTCTTGCAATAAGTAGATACATGCAGATCTATACGACAAATCTCGATTTTTCCAAAAGATATAGACAAAAAAAACGGTACATGGTATACTTATTCCAGTTGAGGGAGTTTTTCTGCAGATCATGCAGAAGGTTTATTGTTTTATAAGGGGTGTTTTAGAAATGACTGATACAAAAAGTTATCATGAACAGCTTCAGATCGATCAAACTTTGCGGCTTCGGGAGGTTTTAAAGACATTGCCTTCTTTCGCGAAGGACTATTTCCGCGCAATCGAGCCAAGATCATCTGTCAGAACACGGATCAACTATGCGTATGATATACGGATCTTCTTTCATTTTCTGATGGAAAACAATCCGATCTATAAAAATTATACGATAGATCAGTTCCAGGTCCAGGATTTGGAGCGTTTGGAACCGATAGATATTGAAGAATATATGGAATATCTGAAGGTTTATCAGCATAACCAGGAACTTTTGACCAATGGTGAAAAAGGACTGTCCCGCAAGATGTCGGCTCTCAGGAGCTTTTATAATTACTATTTTAAGCGTCAGGCCATCTCTAAGAATCCTACGCTGCTTGTAAATATGCCCAAACTCCATGACAAGGCCATTATCCGTCTGGATGCGGATGAGGTGGCCATGCTGCTGGATTTTGTAGAGTCTGCCGGGAGTACGCTTACAGGACAGGCGCTGACCTATTACCGGAAGACCAAGGAACGGGATCTGGCGATCTTAACCCTGCTTCTGGGAACGGGAATCCGTGTGTCAGAGTGCGTGGGTCTGGATCTTACAGATGTAGACTTCAAAAACAATGGGATCACCGTCACCAGAAAAGGCGGAAATCAGATGGTGGTTTATTTTGGGGACGAGGTTGCAGAGGCCCTCTCCAATTATATCGAGGGAAGCCGCAAGGCTGCTGCTCCTCTGCCCGGCCATGAAAACGCGCTTTTCCTCTCTACCCAGAGAAAACGCATGGGCGTCCAGGCAGTTGAGAATATGGTGAAAAAATATGCCCGCCAGGTAACGCCGGGTAAAAAGATCACCCCTCATAAACTGCGGAGCACCTATGGCACTGCTCTTTATAAAGAAACCGGAGACATTTATCTGGTGGCGGATGTCCTGGGACATAAGGATGTAAATACGACGAAAAAGCACTATGCGGCTATCGATGAAGACAGACGCCGGCAAGCGGCGTCTGCTGTACACTTAAGAAATTAGAAAGGAATTTTTGACAGCCAATGAAATTACAAAAGCTATTGAGTTATACACGAAAGGCAGTAGACGAATACGGGATGATCCAGGAAGGAGATCATATTGCGGTTGGGATTTCCGGAGGGAAAGACAGTCTAACGCTTCTGTATGCCCTTCACGGACTTCGGAGATTTTACCCCAAAAAGTTTGAACTCAGCGCGGTCACCGTGGATTTGGGCTATGAAAAATGCGATTTCACGCCGGTAGCTCGGCTCTGTGAGGAATTGGAAGTTCCATATGAAATCGTAAAAACAGATATTGCCCATATCCTTTTTGAAGAGCGCAAGGAACCGAATCCTTGTTCTCTCTGCGCTAAGATGCGTAAGGGGGCGCTGAATCAGGCAGTTAAACAGATGGGGTGCAACAAAGTTGCCTATGCCCATCACAAAGATGATATCATAGAGACTATGCTGCTCTCTCTTCTGTTTGAGGGCCGTTTTTACTCCTTTTCTCCCAGGACTTATCTGGATCGTATGGATCTTACAGTGATCCGTCCGATCATGTTTGCAGACGAGGCGGATGTGATCGGTTTCCGCAACAAATACGACCTTCCGGTTGTAAAGAGCCGCTGTCCCATTGACGGCCTTACCAAACGGCAGTACGCCAAAGATCTGGTACGCCAATTGAATCAGGAACATCCGGGAGCGAAACAGCGGATGTTCACAGCTATATTAAACGGAAATATCAAAGGCTGGCCCCCGCGAAATGATTAGGGCCAGCCTTTGGCTGCTGCTATAGCTTTTTATCAGTATCCTTTTCTTTGATCTCCACCAGACGTTCGATGGCTTCCGCAGTACCGTCAATACCAAGGATTGAACTATCTAGGCAGACGTTATAGCTGTCCGCGTCGCTCCACTTTTTATTGCTGTAATAATTATAATAACTGGAACGCTCCTTGTCCGTTTTTAAGATCCGTTCTTTTGCCTTCGCATCGGTCAGATCATAAATCCTTGCGATCCGTCGGATCCTTGCGTTTAAATCCGCATGGATGAACACACTCAAAACATTATCAAAATCTTCCAGGGCATAATCAGCGCATCGCCCCACCAGGATGCAGGGTCCTTCACTGGCGATCTTCTTGATCGTATCAAACTGAGCCAGGAAAACCTTGTGGTTGATTGGCATGTCTGCGTAGCTTCCAGCAGAGTATCCAAGAGAATAGGTGTCCATTACGAGAGAATATAAAAAACTGCTGGTAGGTTTTTCATCGTGAGTCTCAAACAGCTCCTGACAGATACCGCTCTCCTTTGCCGCGCGGGAAAGCATTTCTTTATCATAAAGTTTGATCCCAAAATAATCGGCTACCTTATATCCGATCTCCCGTCCTGCGCTTCCATATTCCCTTCCAATTGTTATGATAGTATTTGTGTTTGCCATATAGATCACTCTCCTCTTTATCTATACGAACCATTATACAACAATTCTGACTAAATGTGTACTTTTTTTAACAAAGTTTTTGTTAATTATTCATAAAACAAAAATCAGATCAGCTCCTTAGCTTTTTTAAAAGGGCTTCAAAATAGGAAGGCAGAGGCGCTTCCACTTCCAGATACTCTCCTGTGCGGGGATGGATGATCCCAATGGTCCTTGCATGGAGAGTCTGGCCCTGCAGGCCTGGGAAAGGACATTTTCTGGGGCCATACACCCCGTCTCCAAGTATAGGATGTCCGATACTCGCCATATGGACCCGGATCTGATGGGTCCGACCGGTTTCCAGACGGCATTGGATATAAGTAAACTGGCCAAAACGTTCCAATACTTTATAATGTGTGACGGCAGGGCGGCCGTTTCTGGAGCGGACGCTCATTTTCTTCCGGTCTTTGCTGTCCCGTCCAATGGGAGCGTTAATAGTTCCTGTATCGTTTTTCAGGTTCCCGTGGACGATAGCTTCATAAACCCTGGTAATGGAATGTTCTTTTAGCTGTTCCGCAATTTTTTGATGAGCCAGATCGCTTTTGCACACGATCAAAGAGCCGGTGGTATCCATATCGATCCGGTGAACGATTCCCGGACGGATCACTCCATTGATGCCAGAAAGTTCCGCGCCGCAGTGATACATCAGCGCATTGACAAGTGTTCCGGAGGGATGGCCGGGCGCCGGATGAACGACCATCTGTTTTGGCTTGTTTAAGATCAAAAGATCGGAATCCTCATAGAGAATATCCAGAGGAATGTTTTCCGGGCATATATCTAACACTTCTGGTTCTCTGAAATCTACCTGGATAGAATCACCGGAAATAAGCCTGTAATTAGGTTTTACAGGCTTATCTGAGACTTTTATCAAATTTTCCTGAATCATTTTCTGAATTTGAGAGCGGGAAACATCTTCCATCCGACGGGAAAGATATTGGTCAATCCTCTGCCCGCTGTCTTTCTCTTCTATGAAAAATTTGGTCAAAATCTTCCTCCTTATAATAAAAGAATATAAAGATCAATAAGGCGAATGTAGAGACGGTAACATAGATATCCGCCACGTTAAAAATTGGGAAATCTATCAGCTTGAAATAAAAAAAATCCACCACATATCCCAGACGGAGACGGTCAATAAAGTTTCCCAGAGCGCCGGCGGCGATAAGAACCGCAAGGATCCGAAGGGGCAGATAACGTTTGGAAAGCGGGACTCTTAGATAAAACCAGACTACAACAGCGCATATAACGGCCACGCTCAGAAAAAAGAACATTTTCTGCCCTTGAAACAGGCCAAAGGCTGCGCCTCTGTTTTCCAGATATTCCAGTTGAAATACTCCGTCGATCAAAATGATCGGAGGCTGATCTTTCAAATATACGATCGCCCAGAATTTGGTGATCTGATCCAGGAATACACCTGCCAGGACACCCGCCAGCGCGATCAAGCAGTGCAACCCTCTTCTCTCTCTCATATCGAGTCTCCTTTATATATATTTTCTAAGGGATATCAGACAGCGTTTCTTTTTCGTCTCAGACAACATTCCATCATAGCGGATACGGCCAAGACCTCTTACCGATATAATATCCCCCTCTTTTAGATGATATCCATTGCTGGTGATCAATTTCCCATTGACAAATACTCTTCCCGCTTCAATATAGGAAGTTACTTTGCTCCGGGAAAGGGGATAGGCCGTGGCAAGGACCGTGTCCAAGCGGATAGAAGGAACGGTCCCCTTGATCTCTTCAAAGCGCGGTTCATAAGAGATTTCATCCAGTTCTGTGATCTGGGCGGTCACCACCGTATGCCGGATCCTGGTCAATTGTTCTGTGATATATTTCCCGATCCTGGGGCAGACAAATACTTCCGCATATCCATCCATGAGCAGGATATCCCCCATTTTACCGCGTTCGATGCCCAAGTTCATCAGCGCGCCCAGATAATCTCTATGGGTGAGCTCTTCGGCAAAACGCGGATTGACCGGCTGTATGCGAACCACCTTCATGGGATAATGATATTCATAATAAAGAGCATCAGGTAGAAATGCAACCATCTGACGCTCTGCCATGTCATAGCCTCCATAGGTCTCATACCTTGCGGGAAAGAGCTCTTTTGGAGTAGTATGAAGGATATTTAGTTCATTCAGATTCAAAAAATCCGAAAAAGTTACGATATCTTTTGTATAGGCAACCTCAGAAAGCTCCACCAGGCGCTTTCTGAGTAAAGTTTCTTCTTTATTCATTCATATGTATCCCCCAAGGCATACCGGCATCTAAAACCTTGACCGCATAGAAGAAGCATCAAAAGATGTGTTCAGAAGATCTTGAAGGTCTCCAGAGATATCTACATTTGTCGGCGTTACCAGGAATATATAATTGGAAATCTTCTGAAGATTGCCGCTGATGGCATAAGTCGCGCCGGAAGTAAAGTCAATGATGCGCTGTGCCACTTCCAGATCCAATCCCTCCAGATTCAGGATCACAGTACGTCCGCTTAAAAGAGTCTCTGTGATTTCTCTGGCATCATCCACAGAATTCGGTTTGATCACACAGACTTCCATGTTTGCGCTGCTTCTTCTGGCAGGCTGACGCATAGGGGTTACTTTATTACTGCTGGAATGAGAAGCCCTGGACGACCTTGCCGGAAGTTCTTCGAAATCATCATCTTCATCATCCTCATAGCTCTTTCTCTTGCTGCCGAAAAAGCTTCTCCGCGGTTTCTTCTCTTCAAAATCATCTTCATAGTCATCATCATCGAAGAAATCATCATCATCGTAATCGTCGTCATCACTTAATTTCATGATATCCAGGAACTTATCTAATACTCCCATATTATAAATTCTCCTATCTCGCGTTTATACTTGAGCGTAATTTCTCGCGCCAAAAATCCCTGTTCCGACGCGGACCATTGTCGCTCCCTCTTCTATGGCCACCTGGTAATCATTCGTCATACCCATAGAAAGAACGCTCATAGTAACATTATCAACTTTTTTCTTAGTAATGTCAACAGATAATTTGCGTAATTCCCGGAAAACCGGGCGATTTTCCTCTGGATCTGCTACAAATGGAGCGATAGTCATCAAACCGTCCACCTGAATATGAGGTAATTTTGCGATTTGATCTACCAATTCTTCCAAATCTTCTGGAAATACGCCAAATTTGCTCTCTTCTTTGGCTACATTGACTTCGAGCAGAATATGGGCCGTGATATCACGTTTTTGTGCTTCTTTCTCAATGGTTTCGGCCAGACGGAGAGAATCTACGGAATGGATCAAAACAGCCTTATCAATAATATATTTGACTTTGTTCCGCTGCAGATGGCCGATCAGATGCCATTGGATATCATCTGGCAGGGCTTCATATTTATCCGCCATTTCCTGTACTTTGTTTTCGCCAAAGACGCGCACCCCAAGATCATAGGCCTCCTGGAGAGTCTCCACAGGCTTTGTCTTGCTTACGGCGATCAAAGTCACTTCGCTCCTGTCCCTTTTGCTCCGTCTGCATGCCTCTTGGATCTCATGTTCTACTTTCTCCAGATTTTCTTTTAACATATCTATTCAGCTCCTTTTTTAGAATACTACGTCATTTTCCTGTACGTCCTTTCCATTTAAGGCAATATGGTCGTAATTAGAAAGCCCATAATCGCTTCCAGAAGCAACGATATAATATTCATCGCTTTCACACAGAATCTGGATTTGTTTAAAAACAGCGTATCCTTTGTTTATATTGTAGACGCCGTTCAGCTCTTTTGTTTCTTTTAGGGCATAGGTCTCGCTGGAATCCGGTTTGATCAAAACGGTATCTTCCTCAAAATCCGCGGGATCTAAGTAGACCATGCCAGTCTCACTGTCCCTGTAGAAAACTTGTGCTTCCTGGAATTTGGCGCTTCCGCCGCCGGTCTGGACCAGAACGCCGTCACTTTGGCTGTTGCCTCCCTGGGTCAGATAATCTTCCGGTACGGTGTAGAAATCCTTCTGCACCACTGAGGATCGGGGAATCTTAAGCCCTGATTCGTCATCCAGGATCAATTCGATATCCAGATAGCGTTCCTTGGCGTAACGGACCATTCCGGTATCGAAGGAAAGAAATCCCAGATTCGCGTTTTCTGTATTATAGATAGAAAAATCTGCGGTCTCTGTTTGATTATCCTTGGAGAAACGGACACGGACCTGTTTTGTCTCCGCAAGCTCTTGGGCCATGGCATCACTTAATTCGATTACCACAGTCCATTGATCAGAGGTGATCAGTTTGTAGACAGGATCCCCGGCTTTTACTTTCGTGTTGTTCTCCATACTGACCGTTTCGTGGTCGTTTTGGGAGATCATTTCTTCTGTCACATCGCTGATCGTGGTTCCCTCGTATCCGTCCACAGAGTAGATGATCAGCCCGTCTCCGCTGGCATTATATACTTTCAGGCTGTCTCCCTGGGTCTTAAGCATCTCGTCTAGCTGGGCTTTCCGATTTGCGCTGGAACGGCTGTCCAGAACGCCGGTAATACTGTCCTTGACCGAATACACATCCTGAAAATCTTCTTCCTTGAAATTATCACTGAAGGATTGGATATCCGTCAAAAGAGAAGCCTCCTCTTCTGCCGTAAGATCCTCCGCGGATTCAGAGTCAACGGATTGGAAATCCAGTTTTTCGGAAGAAGAAGTGTAAACGCTGGTCTTGGCGCCCACCTTGTCCCCCTCTGTGACAAAATAGTTGACATAACCATCCTCCTGGGCTGCGATGACGGATTCACTGCGCACCACAAAGCCTGTATAAGCGGTATCATTGACTATGGACCCTTCCCGCACCTCATAGACAGAGACCGGACCGGAAGTCAGATACATCAGTACGCTGACCGCCAGATAGATAAAGATGATTCCAAAAACAAGGATACCGATATTAAAATGTCCTTTTTTACGATAAACGGTAATATTTGTCAGTTTCTTTTTCTCACCCATATATCATGCCCCTTATCAGAATTTCAAAGCCGCCCCTCCAAGATAATGAAAACAGCGCCCCTGGAACTGCCCCTGGGAACGCATCTGCTCCTCCAATTCTTCCCGCAGCTTCCACCAGCTTGTCCCCCAGTTGCAGAACACGATCTCGTCTTTCGGCGCCCTGCCAAAAAGGCGTTCCACCGCGATAGACGGATCAAGATGTTCTAAAAAAGCGGCTGCGCGCCTAAAATATTCCTCCTTTGAGCACACTGTTATTGTACCATTTTCATAGGCGTCACACAACCGGGTGTTCCTGGCAATATAAAGGGAATGGACCTTTACCACCTGAACTCCAAGAGAAGACAGGATTTTGGCGGTTTCCACCGCATCCAAAATGTCGTCTCCCGGAAGATTTAAGATCACATGGGCGCAGACTTCAAACCCGTATCTGCGGATCACAAGGACACTGTCAATGAATTCTGCCAGTGTATGTCCCCGGTTTATGGATATAAGCGTATGATAATTTGCTGTCTGAAGCCCAAGTTCGACTGTGATCTGGATATCCCTTCCGCGCCGGATACGCTCCAGGACGTCCAGGTATTTCCCAGAGATACAGTCCGGTCTTGTGGACACCGCAATCTCCACGATATCCGGCGCTTTCGCCGCTTCCTCCATGTAAGAGCGAAATTGAGGCACAGGGAGAAAGGTATTTGTATAATTCTGGAAATACGCGATGAATTTATGGGCGTTATATTTATTTTCAATACGTTTTCGGTTCTCCGAGAGCTGCTGAGAAACTAAGAAACGGCTGTCCATAGCTTCAAATCCTGTGCCGCAGGGAGCGCAGAAAGAACAGCCGCCTCCCGCGTGTTCCCGGTTGGGACAGGAAACCGGAAGATTGACCGGAAGTTTATAAACCTTTTCGCCGTATTTTTTTTTCAAATATTCAGAATAGCTGTAATAAAGCTTCTGTCCATTCTCCATCGATCAGTTTCCTCTCTATGACATGTATAAAACCTTTTCTTTGTGACATACTAGGACTAGCATGAAGGAAAAGGAGGAAGTTTCATGAAATGGTTTGACAACACGGCGCTGACACTCGTGATCATCGGCGCGGTCAACTGGCTCTTGGTCGGGATCTTCCGTTTTGATCTGGTTGCTTTCCTATTTGGCAATCTATCCTGGCTGTCCCGCGTCATATATGCGCTGGTAGGACTGTGCGGACTCTATCTGATCAGCCTTTACGGACGGATCCGGAACACCTCGGAGGTCCGCTCATAAATAAGAGGGGTAAGCCGGCTTTTTGCCCGCCTGCCCCTCTATTTTTATTCTTCCGCCGTATTTTCGTCCTGCGTTTCAGAATTTCCGTCTTGTGATCCAGAGTCTTCAGTCTGCGTATCTGTCTGGGCAACGCCTCCGTCGATCAAAGCGGTCATGTCTGTATACAGGAGATCTTTTGTCTCCGCTCCCATGATCACAGAAACATATTGATCTCCCTTTTCATCCTCCGCCAGAAGGATCAGGCAGTTGCCGGCTTTCTGCGTGGTTCCGGTCTTCCCGCCGATCACGGTCGCGGCCGTTGGCAGCGCTGCCTCGCCTCTGGCATAGAAGTTGCTGGCCTCCCAGGCCGTATCTTCTTCTGTGCCATCAGCATGGGTGATATGTGCATTGTAGGAATCCATCTGGATGATCTCCAGGAATTTGTCCTGCTTGATAGCCTCGTTAAAAATCAGATAAAGATCATAAGCAGTTGTATAATGATCATCGTCCTGCAGGCCGTGGGGGCTGACAAAATGGGTGTTGGTAGCCATCAGCCGGGCCGCTTCCTCATTCATCATCTCCACAAAAGCTTCTTCGCTGCCGGCAATATGTTCGGCGATCGCGACCGCGTTGTCATTGCCGGACTGGAGCAGCAGTCCGATCAGCAGATCTTCTAAAGTAAGCTGATCTCCTTCTTTTAAGCCGCAGACGGATTCATCAGAAGCCCGGTTTGCCGCATTGGCGCTGACTGTGACCACGTCTTCCAGGTTTCCGTTCTGAAGCGCAACCAAAGCGGTCATAACCTTAGTCGTGCTGGCTGGATACACTCGCTCATGCACATTCTTCGCGTAAATCGTCTGCAGATCTTTCAGATCAAACAATGCCGCGGCCTTAAAGGCAGAAGCATCTGGAGCTGATGGAAGATCGATATCCGAAGCCGCGACGCACAGATCCGCTGAAGTAAACGGAACGGTATCATAAGCTTGATTATAATGTTCTAATTCAAATTCAGCCGCCCGGTGTTCCTCGCGGAAGAAAAACTGAAAGGCCAAAACTCCTATCAGAATGACGCACAAAGCTAAAAACAGGAGGGTCATTCCCGCAATCAGCCGGCGTCTCGCCCTCCGGGCTCTCTTCATTTTCCTAGATTTATCGGTACATTTCACGCCAGTCAAGATCTCCTCTATCAATTGCTAGAACGATCAGTTCCGCAGTGGCCAGATTCGTAGCCATAGGGATATTATAGGTGTCGCAAAGACGGATGACATCATTTAAATCCGGCTCATTTGGTTTTGGCGCCGTAGGATCCCGAAGAAAGATCAGCGCGTCAATATCATTCTGGGCGATCTGCGCTCCAAGCTGCTGGCTTCCGCCCAGCGGTCCGGCCAGATATTTGTGGATATTTAAATTCGTCACCTCTTCGATCAGGCGGCCCGTGGTTCCTGTCGCGTAAAGCTGATGCTTATTTAAGATACCCCGGTAGGCAATGCAGAAATTCTGCATCAGGGCCTTCTTTGAATCATGTGCGATCAGACCGATATTCATGGATTTATTCACTCCTTATTGATATTTTTTGGGCTGCAGCCCAACATTTAGGACAAATCCTATGCCAATATACAGACTGACCAAAGAGGTCAGGCCATAACTTACAAAGGGAAGGGGAACTCCCGTATTGGGGATCAATTTGGTGGCCACGGCAATATTGATAAAACTCTGTATGCCGATCAGGCCCCCCACCCCGCAGCAGATGATCCTCCCTGCCAGGTTCTGGGCCCGTATCCCTATTAATATACATTGTATCACAATCAACAGCAATAAAGCAATAACCAGACAGCTTCCAACGAATCCGAGTTCTTCGCCGACAATGGCGAAAATAAAGTCTGTCTGAGGTTCAGAAATGAAATTTCCGTTTTTTACAGAGGTAGTCGTGTTGTTATTTAGCCCTTTCCCGGTCAGCTGACCAGAACCGATCGCCATAACGGAGTTGTTCTGCTGATAAGCCTCATCGCTGGCATATTCTTCTGGATTCAGGAACGCCAGGATCCGTTTTTGCTGATACTCTTCCAAGAATGGCTGATTGGGCTGGACTACGATGGAGAGAAAGATCACCGCGACCGGGATCAGCACAAGAAAGACTTTAGCGATAAACTTATAGCTTAAGCCTCCCGCATAGATCATCAGACATAGTACTAAGGCGGTACAGATGGTGGTCGACAAATTCGGTTCCATAATGATAAGAGCCAGCGGGATCGCGCACAGCACAGCATATTTCAGAATCGTCCATTTATCATTTAAGTCGTCCTCGTGACGCATGATAAATTTTGCAAAAAACAAGATCAATAGAATTTTTGCAAGTTCTGATGGCTGGAATGTAGTAAATCCCAGATCGATCCACCGGGTGGCTCCATTGACTTCCTGGCCGATGACCAGCACAAGGCCCAGAGAGAGCACGGAAAATCCATACAAGAGCCAGTAAAAATTCAGGACCCATTCATAATCCATCAAAGAAACAACAGCCATAGCGATCAGGCCGATGATCACTCCGATGATCTGTCTTCCCTGATAGATCTCTCTTGCGCTTCCCACGACCAGGACTCCCAGTATGGAAAGGGCAAGGACCAGAACGATCAGAGTAAATTTATAATCTTTTAATCGATAAGGTTTTGTAAATCTAGGTAATCTCACGTTTTTTCTCCTGAAAAGTCTATTTTTATGTAGGTACGTGTAATCTCCACATGAAAGTTATCTTCTGTAAGTTCCATGTATTTTGAGAGGGTTTTATACAACTCCTGGCATAGTTCCCCGCCCGCGTCGGGAGAGCACTGGACACGATCGGAAATAACCAGGGTGCGCAGCCGGTCTCTGGCGATAGAAACAGAAGATTTCTTAAGCATCCTTAGACCTCCTTAATCTTTTTTAAAAAGGTGTGAAAGCTTTGAAAACAGTCCGGCTTCCCGGCTTATATCCAGGAACGGCACGTCTACTCCCATAATCCGTTTGCAGATATTCTGATAGGCCCGTCCGGCTTTTGAATCACTGCCGACTATCGGTTCTCCCTGATTGGTCCCGATCACGACCCTCTCATCATCGGGAATTGCTCCGATCAATGGGATAGACAAGATTTCCGTTACATCATCCACAGACATCATGTCGCCTTTTCTCACCATATCCATTCGTATCCGATTGATGATCAATGAAATTTTCTTCAAATGATTGCTCTCAAGAAGACCAATAATACGGTCTGCGTCTCGAATCGCTGAAACTTCCGGCGTTGTGACTACGACAGCCCGGTCCGCGCCTGCGATGGCGTTCTGGAATCCCTGCTCGATACCGGCCGGACAGTCTAGCAGCACATAATCAAACTCTTCTTTCAACTGTGAGGTCAGCTTTTTCATCTGACCGGGAGAGATGGCTGATTTGTCTTTGGTCTGGGCTGACGGCAGCAGATAGAGATTCTCATACCGCTTGTCCCGGATCAGGGCCTGCTTTAAACGGCAGGTACCCTCGATCACATCTACCAGATTATAGACGATCAGATTCTCAAGTCCCATTACCACATCCAGATTACGCAGTCCCAGGTCTGTGTCCACGACCACGACTTTTTTATCAAATCCGGACAGCCCGGCTCCCAGATTCGCGGTGGTGGTGGTCTTCCCTACACCGCCTTTTCCCGATGTGATCACAATAACTTCGCCCATGAATAACTTCCTCCTATCACTGGTTTTACTTCCCTGTACCCGATGCGAAGCCGCTTCGGTCTCATATCCAGCGCCGCGATAATAGCGCTGCTGTCACCGGCCGCTCCGGCAGTTACCGACCCATAAATGGATCCGGTAACCACTACGCTGCCTTTAGAGATAACGGCAGCTCCGCTTTCAATGTCGCCGATGATTATAATACTTTTTTCAGATTCAAGAATCTGTTTTCCTCTCAGGGTACCTCGATAGAACTGGCCGTCTCTGTCAGAGAGAGGGGCCAGGGTTTCCTCCAGCAGTTTTTTGTGAAAGCGCTCTGTGGGAGTATTTTCTTCCACAAGACACATGATTTCTATTTGCGCCGCATCTTCGATGGCTTCTGCCATCAACTGCTCTTCTTCCTTGGTAAAAGTACGGCCTTCAAACTGGACCGCCATCTTGGCGTGGTCAAAAAACGCCGCAGAGGCGCCAAACTTTTCCGCGGCCGCCGTAAGCAGATTTGCGAACGGCAGGTCGGGATCAAAGCAGATAGTGAGGCCGTAACGGTTACTCTTGATCAGAACAGGATCCTTCACAAACTGTCATCCCCCCTAGTCTCCGCTGGTTGAAGTACTGATATCTGCTGCTTCGCCAGTGATGATCTCCTCCACTGGATCTGTCTCATAATAGTATTTCATGATATCCCTTCCAACCTCTGCGGCATAGGTCGAACTATAGCCGTTGGCGATCCGGATTGCGAAAGCGACTTCTGGGTCGCTGCTGCTTGCGAATCCGACGAAAAGCCCGTGGTCCGGATGGGTCTTACTCTGCTGTGCGGTACCGGTCTTACCGGATATTTCCACTCCTCCCCGGTTCAGCTCTGTGAAAATTCTGCTCTGCGCGACCAATACCACGTTGCGCATACCATTGTGGACCGCGGTCCAGGTGGAAGACGGAACGTCCGACAGCGTATTGGTGACTTCCGGTTCATATTCCTTCAGGACTTCTCCGTCTACAGAAGTTACTTTATCCAGAAGTGTCAGGTCATACACAGTTCCTTTATTTGCAATGGCTGTAATATACCGGGCCAGTTGAGTGGTCGTATAGTTATTTGTACCCTGGCCAATGGCGGAAGGTACGGAAGACTCGTCCGAAATCTGAGGCTCAGCCTCTGGGATCTCCACACCGGATGTGGTGTTGAGGCCGAATAATGCGGCGTATTTCGCCAATGTGTCGGTGCCCAGATTACTGGAATAATAACTGGAGGTGGCTTCTCCTTTCAAATCGCCGGATTTCACCTGGTCGAGGCCGTTGTCTTTTAAACTCAGCCGATACCCCACTTCGTAGAAGAAACAGTTGCAGGAGTTCTGAATCCCGCCTTCCACGTCCAAAGTTCCGTGAGCCTGCGGATAGATCCAGCATCTGGGATTCGGCTCTACTTTTTCATAAATACCCCGGCAGGTGATCTGGGAACTTAAGTCGATCACTCCTTCTGAAAGACCAGCCACCGCTACCAAAGGTTTATAAGTGGAACCGGGCGCCGTCTTCTCCTGAGTCGCGTTATTATAAAACGGACGGGACTGATCGGTCACCAGTTTGTTGTAATATTCAGAGTCCATGGTATTGGCCAGCCGGTTATTGTCGTATCCTGGATAAGATACGCAGGCCAGCACATCTCCATTGTTAGGATCTGTCATAACAAGAGAGCCGGTGCAGGGTTCCAGTCCCAGCTGTCCGGGCGTGATTTCCAGCGTCTGGATCTTGCCGCGAAGGAAATCATAGGCTCCTATACTTCCGGATGCGAGACGGTTGTACTGATCTTCATCATATTCCAGTACGCCCTGTTCGTAGATCATCATGCAGATCTGTCTGCCTGTGACAGATCCGGCTTTGATCATATACTCATAGATCAGCTTGTCAAAGCTGCTGTTCTCCTGCAAAGCTTCCAGGATATAAGTCTTCAGCGCCGCGTAAGTTTCATCGGCGTTGGAATACTCTTCCGACCCTTCCATATAATCTGTCAGGGCGGAAGTGTCCACCCAGTTCTGAGAGATGGCGTAATTTAAAAATGTATAGATATTGATGGATTCTTCTGTCCGCCATGCCTGGTAAGTGTCATCCTCTGTGTCGATAACGTCTGACATCAGGACTCCGGTGCCGCTCATCAGCAGGTCATTGACGATATATGACAAATATGCCTGCGTTTCTTTGGACATATCCTGATACGGGGAAGCTTCTGAATCATCCAGAATACTGCTGATTTCCTGGAGCACCTCTTCTTTTCTGGCTGTAAAAGAAGCGTAGACTTCTTTTTCTGTAGTCCCTGCATCTTCCTGGGCAAAATGTTCCATATCCAGGATCTCATTAGAGATAAACGCGTTGTAGACATCTCCGATCGGAATCAGGATGTCGCTTGCATCCTCTACACTGGTACGATCAAAATCCAATTGATTGGTCAGCTTTGACAAAAGGATTCCAGCAAGCTCCTGTTCCAGAATATCATACGCGGCTTTCTGCAGATCCGCATCGATAGTCAGATATACGTCATTGCCGGCTTCTGGTTCTGTCTCCTGGACGGTTTCAATAACTTTTCCTACATTGTTGACATAGAGTTTGACCTCACCTTTCTTTCCTTTCAAAGTGGAATCAAGGGTCTGTTCCAGTCCGGATTTTCCCACGGTATCCGTCTGGTCATACTCTTGTTGCTCTTCTTCACTGAGAGAGTTGTACTCTTCTGTGGAAATCTGGCCCGTATAGCCGATGATATTAGCAAAATATTTGCTGTCCGTATAACGGCGAAGGGACTCTTCTTCAATGCTGACCCCCTGCAGAGTATCCAAATTTTCTGATACCGCGGCCATCGTCTCTTCGCTGACGTCCTCCGCGATCGTAGTCGGAATATATTTTTGATAACTATTTAATGAAATAGCGTAACGGACATTGACCAGTTTTAAGACCTCCGCTTTGCTGAGTTCCTCCTGATCGATACCATATCCGTATGTTTCATCGGTACAGAGATAATGGATGATCTCATCGGCCGTCTGTTCTTTCTGTTTGTCTGTCAGTTTATCAATGGTAGCCTGTCCATATACATCGGCGATAAAGCGCAGGCGCTGTGTGTCCGATTCTGCCACAAACATATAATTATTATTTTGATCCAGAATAATCCCGAAATCATTAATGATGGAATCGCCGTTTGCCTCTACCATATCAATGACAGTGGAGATTACCTGGTTGAGCTCTTTATTCTTTTCTTTCTGAGAATCATACTCTCCGTTATCCTCGATCGTCACAGAATAGGCCAGCTCATTATAAGCCAGGAGTTTGCCGTTGCGGTCGTAGATATTTCCGCGGGTTCCCTCCACCTCTCTCGTCTTCTGGATCTGCAGCTCATAATTGTCCGCGTATTCTTCTCCCTTAACGATCTGAAGGTAAAATACTCTCTGTACTAAAATAGCGGAAGTAATACAGAAAATAATTATGACTACAAAATTTCTTGATTTAACGATCTCATAGATACCGGATTTGATTCGTTCCCATAAACTATACAAATTTGCTTGCACTCCTTTGTTCTTCTGCTTCCAGCCGTTTGTTGATGTGTAAGATGATTTGATAGAGCACTAAGGTGACCAGGATCGTATAGACAAGTTCGGGAAGTATGATCTGGATCAAATGAGTTCCAAACGCGAAATTTCCCCGAAGCATATACATGCCGATATACGTAACGACCCCGTAAAACAATTCACTGGCGCCGATCAGGCCAATAGGCAGTTTGATATCGTCTTCATAAAACAGACGCTCAAACATACCGTTTAGGTAACCGACGATGGCAAATAACAAGATATTAAATCCCAGGGCATAGCCCCAGAACAGATCCACCAAGAGTCCGGAAAGAAATCCCACAAACAATCCTTCCTTTTGGCCTCTCATAAATCCAAAAGAAGCAGTGACAACGATCATTAGATTTGGCCGGATCGAGGCAAATGTCAACCGCTGAAACAGGCTCCCCTGCAGGAAAAAACAGATCAAGACGATCAGGATCGTAATGATTCTCCGCTTCATGATATCCTACTCTCCTTCCCCGCCTGCATCTTCGGATGCGGCATCTTCAGACGAGGTGTCTTCGGATGCGGCGCCGTCTGTCTGCGCGTTTACCAGGTCGTCCTTGGTAGTGGTGATCACCAGCACCTCCTGGAGTTTGCTGAAATCCACAGCCGGTGTGATATAACCTGACCGGGTCAGATTATTGGAATCCACCTCGATCTCGCTGACATATCCGATAAACAGCCCCTGCACAAACCGGTCGCTGACATGGGAGGTAACTACCTGCTCGCCCACCTCGATCTCATTGTCATTATTAGGCAGACGCTCAAAACGGAGCCTGCCGTCTGAGATCAGTTCTAAGTCTCCTTCCACGATACACAGATCAGATGTAGAAAGCATCATAGCGCTGATATTGCTGGAATCATCGATAATGGAGCGGACCCTTGCGTAATCAGGCCCTACTTCCGTTACGATCCCTACAAGACCGCTTCCGGCAAGCACATTGCAGTTAACCTTGATTCCGTCATTAGACCCTTTATCGATGGTAAAATCGCTGAACCAGTTCGTGCCGTTATTCGAAATGACCCTGGCGCCGATCTTCTCATAATCCGAATAATTTTCATCCAGTTTATAAAGTTCTCGCAAACGCTCAAGCTCATACTGCTCTTGTCTCAATCTGGTGTTGTCGATGGTAAGTTCGTCTACTTTGCTTTGCAGGCTTTCGTTTTCTGCTTTCATATCTTCCATTGTCTGGAAGTTTTCAGAGACGTCGCTCATCCATTGTCCCGCGTAGCTTATGCCCTTTTGAAACGGGATTACCGTATAATTAGCGATAAATCGCAAAGGACCGCTGCTGTCTACCACGCTTCCAATGCCAAGCAGGATCACACAGACGGCGATCAGGATAAAAAGCCAGTATTTACTTTGAAATGACGATTGGTTTTTGATCTTCATATTACCTCATCCACCTGTAGTTCTCATCTAACATTGAATAGGCAAGCTGCCTTAATTCCTTCGACATAATGATTTTTTTCAGTCCTGTCACCGCGCAGATGTCCGGGTCTTTTGCCACTCTTGTAGTGATACCGGTCCCCTTCTCAATATAAGTGTCCAGTCCAGGCATATTGGCGATTCCTCCGGTAAGATAGATTCCGTTGGAATAGATGGCTGTTCGTACTTCCGGCGGCGTCCGGTCCAAAAGGGACAGGATGGAGCGCACACACTCCAAAAGCGGATCCCTAAGAGAAGCTCTTACTATGCCCAGAGAGATGGATTTCTGCATGGGAACGCCTGTGATCAGATCCCGGCCGGCAACCGTCATAGACGCCTCCGATTCGCCTGTAAAAACGCCGAAACGTTTGCGGAGGACCTCTGCCGTCAGTCTTCCGATCAGGAAATCATGACTGTGGCGGATCAGGTTCACCAGGGATTGATCAAAGGTAACGCCGCCAATCTTCACCAGACGGTTTAAAACCATACCGCCTCCTGCAAGAACTGAAAGTTCAGTGGTTTCTCCGCCAAAATTCGCGATAAAGATACCCTTTGTATTCTCCACGTCCAGATCCAGTCCCACCGCGTCGGCGATAGAACGCTCCACGATATTGACTTCTCTTGCTTTGGCTGTAGAATGGATGACCAGATCAAAGAAAGCCTTTTTCTCTACTTCCGTCACATCTGTCGGAACGGCGATCACATACTCGGAACCTCTGGCAAACTGCCGGTCCTTCTTCAAGAGATTCTGCAGCAGAAACTGCATATCATTGAAGCGGGAGATCACGCCTTCTTTCATTGGAAAGACCACTTCGATATTGCCGGGCGCTTTTTCAAACATTTCATAGGCATCGTCTCCTACAGCAAAGATTTCTTTTTTATTGCGTATGGCGATGACATCTTTTTCTTTCCAGATCGTATCTTTCTTTTTATCATAAACTTTGATCTCGTAGGAGCCAAGATCCAGTCCATAAGTGTTTCTAGCCATTGATTTTATCCTTTCTTAAATAAAAGCTCCGACTCCCGGAAGCTGATATAACAATTATTGCCAATAATGATATGATCTAACAGTTCAATTCCGATCAGTTCTCCTGCCTTTAAGATCCGTTCAGTGACCAAAATATCTTCGCCGCTGGGAGAAGGATCTCCGCTTGGGTGATTGTGCAGCAGGATAATGGATACGGCTTCTTTGCGAAGCGCTTCCAGGAACAATTCTCTGGGTGTGATCAAAGACGCGTTGACGGTACCTTTTGAAATATCCGTCTCTCCGATCAATCTAGCCTTCCCGTTCAAAAGCAGAAGTTTAGCGACCTCCTGTTTCTGATGCCGCAGATCTTCCATATAATAGCTGGCGATCGCCCCAGGTGTGGCGAAACAGAGATTCTCCTGCGCGCGGGCCTTGGCAAGCCGTTTGGAAAACTCTGACAAACATAGAATCTGTACCGCTTTGACTTGTCCTACTCCCTTGATCTTAAGAAGCTGTTCCATGGTGAGCTGATGAATTCCAAGAATCCCCTTCTCTCCTGTATGGTACAGGATTCGCCTGGCTAATTCAAGGGCGTTTTCACCGCGGGTGCCAGTCCTTAGAAGAACCGCCAGCAGTTCGGAATCACTTAAGAGCGCCGCCCCTCTTTCCCTACATTTCTCGTAAGGACGCTCTGTGCTCGGAATCTCTTTTATGGTATTTGAATGACTCATTTCTCTTTAGATTCATAACGACACTCCGGATGGAGATTACAAGAAGCGGTAAATAAATACCGCAATGATGACACCAATGATACTTGCGACGGTAATCTTTACCTGAAGGCCGAAGGTAAGCACTAGAAGCCCAAGATTCAGGACAACAGGCTCGTCCAGCCCAAAGGACTGTCCATAGGAAAGCCAGCTTAAAGCTGATGTTCCTTGCGCAAGCACACTGATAAAACCGCCCAGGACAATTCCCGCCAGGATCAGCAGAAATAACGCCCAGGAGTTCTTCCCTTTTGTTCCCTTCATATGTACTCCTCCTCGTCTCATGCCTCTTAAAAAACTCAATACATTCTATCATATTTCAGAAAAAGTGTATAGCCTTATCCCATTAAAAATTTCTTAAACCTGCCTGTCTTTGTCGAACGGACGGTACATTTGGCTGATGGCGCGGGCCACTTTCAGTCCGTCCATTGCCGCGGATGTGATCCCGCCCGCGTAACCGGCGCCTTCCCCGCAGGGATAGACTCCGCCCACAGCAGATTCCAGAGATTCCGAATCCCGCAGAATACGTACCGGTGAGGAAGTGCGGCTCTCCACTCCAGACATCAGGGCATCCCCTCTTGCGAATCCTGGGATCTTCCGGTCAAAAGCCAGTACGCCTTCTTCCAGCGCTTTTGCCAGAAAGGAAGGGAAAATGGAACGAACATTGGTCCAGGTGTAAGAGCCTTTGATCTGAGGAAGAATCTCCCCTGGTCCCTGGGAGGGCTGATCCTGACAGAAATCCTGGAATAACTGGACCGGAATACTGCCCGCGCCCGCGCGGTAGGCCGCTTCCTCCAGGCGGCGCTGAAATTCCACCCCTGCTAAAACGCCGTCCCCCGGGTAATCTTCAGGACTTACGGTAACGATCACCGCGCTGTTGGCATTTTGACCGTCCCGTCCGCTGTAACTCATTCCGTTGACCGCGCAGCGTCCAGGCTCTGAGGAGGCGTTGACCACATATCCGCCTGGGCACATGCAGAAAGTATAGACACCCCGGCCGTTCTCTAAATTCGCCGTCAGCTTGTAGGAGGCTGCCGGAAGTTTTCCCCGTTCCCGTCCGTACTGCCGTCTGTCGATCTGCTCCTGGGGATGCTCCATGCGCACTCCAACCGCAAAGGCTTTTGGTTCCATAGGAAGCTCCTCTTGTTCCAGAAGCGTAAAGGTGTCTCTGGCGCTGTGGCCGATGGCCAGGACCAGCACATCCGTATCCAGGCTTTCCATATCCCGCCTGTTCTTTCCGATATGTTCCAGACCGACAGACCGAACCTGTCTTCGCCCGTCTTCCGGCTTTGTGATCTGGATTTTTGTTAATTTGGTGCGGAACCGGAACTCGCCTCCCATCTGCAGGATAGATTCCCGCAGGGCCCGGACCACCTGGATCAGTTTATCCGTGCCAATGTGAGGCTTACTGTCATAAAGAATCTCTTCCGGCGCTCCGTGGGACGCAAACAGACGCAGCACTTCCCGCCCTCTTCCATCAGGGTCGTGGACCAGCGTGTTTAACTTGCCGTCAGAAAAAGTGCCCGCCCCGCCTTCTCCGAATTGCACATTGGATTCTGGATTTAGATTTCCTGTCTTCCAGAATTCTTCCACATCTTTCTGTCGTTCTTCTACGCTTGCCCCTCTTTCCAGCAAGATGGGACGATAACCCATGCGCGCCAGGGCGTAGCCGCAGAACAGCCCGGCGGGACCTGTGCCTGTGATCACAGGCCGGTGGGAAAGAGTCCTGGTGCCGGAAGGATGATAGGAATATGCGGGAAGCGGCGGGCGGAACAAGATATTTGCCTGTTTTATCAACCGCTTCTTTAACGCCGGCTCATCTTCTGCTTCTGCTTCTACTGTATAGACATAAAAAAGATCTGGCCGCCGCCTGGCATCCAAGGAGCGTTTCAAGATCCGCCAGGAGCGGATCTGTCTTCCCGAAACACGAAGAAGCCTGCAGAATTTCTTCTCCAGGTCCGCTTCCGTATGCGGGATTTTCAGTTTGATCTGCTGTATCTGTATCATCCGTTCTCTCCTGTCGTCCGCCCCTGTAATCCAGAAGCCGTTTTTTACCGCCGCCGCAAGAGGGACCTAAGCGCCGCCCGCCCCGCCAGGAATCCGGTTGCCCAGGCCCACTGCAGATTATACCCTCCGCAGATGCCGTCCGCATCCAGCAGTTCCCCGGTCAGATAAAGGCCCTTTGTATAGTTGGATTCCATGGTATGGCTGTTGATCTCACACAGCGGAATCCCTCCGGCGCAGACCTGCGCGTGCTCAAATCCTGTAGTATCCGACACCGTGAGGCGGACTGATTTACAGCACCGCGCCAGTCTTTGCAGGTTTTCCCGGGACAAGTCCCCCACCGCCGCAGTCATACGGATTTTGGCAAGATCCAGGATCCGGGGAATCAACTTTTGATGGAACAGACCGATGAGAAAATCTCCCGCAGATGTCGACTCGTTTCCGGTCCTTCGCGCTTCCAAAAATTGATATAAGGCTTCCTGTGATTCCATCCAGGGAGCGAGGTCTACGAAAAGCTCTGCCCGTTCTCTTTTTTGGAGCGCCATGGATAGATGGCGGCTCACTTGAAAAACAGGGATCCCTGAGATCCCATAGTCGGTAATCTGCAGTTCCCCTCGGTCTTTCGCCGCTTCTTTTCCGCTGCAGACCGCCGTTACGCTTCCTTCCACCCGTACTCCCGAGGCTTTGGCAAAGGGATTAGACTTGATCTTCAGCTGCACCAGCGCCGGGACCACTGGAAGACAGGAATGGCCCAGGGAAGCCGCAAGCTGATAACCGCTTCCATCGGATCCCAATACAGAAGACGCCTTTCCGCCGGCAGACAGGATCACTCGGTCCGCATAAAAATGTTTTCCAGAACAATTCAGACGGAAGCCTTCTTTTTCTCTGCGGATCTTATCCACATGGACGCCGGTATGGACTGGGATTTTCCACCGTTTTAATTCCGATTCTAAAAGAGAGCGGACCGCAGAGGCCTGGTCGGACTGAGGATAAATGTATCCATTCCTGGATTTTGTCAAAAGTCCGAGGCTGGCAAAAAAGTCTTGTGTTTCCTGAAATCCGAACTGCCTCAGGACATCTGAAACAATTTCTGGATTCTGGCTGTGGAAACAGGAAACATCCAGGAATTGATTGGTCAGATTACATCTGCCGTTGCCGGTAGAAAGGATTTTCTTACCTGGCAGATCCTTATGTTCCAGCAGGAAAATCTGGCAGAAGGTTTCCTGTCTGGACGCTTCTCTGGCGGCCTCTATAGCCGCCGTCATCCCGGATGCGCCCGCTCCTACGACTGCGATTTTTTTCATATGCTTCTCCTGTCTTTCTTCTGTGTATGGCACAAGAAATAGCTATAAGTCAACAAGCCTTTCTCTTGTCAGATATTCCAGAGACATTAAGATCCCAAGCTTAGCGTGAGGCCAGGTAAGCCCTCCTTGGAAATACACGGCGTAAGGCGGCTTGATCGGTCCGTCAGCGGAAAGCTCGATGGAGGATCCCTGCACAAAAGCGCCTGCCGCCATGATCACGTCACTGTCATATCCAGGCATAGCCCACGGCTCCGGCGTTACATAAGAATCTACCGGCGCCGCCGCCTGGATGCCCCGGCAGAAGGCGATAACTGCTTCCGGACTTCCAAGCTCCACTGCCTGGATGATATCATGCCGGCTTTCCTTTCCATCGGGGATTACCGGGAATCCCAGGCGTTCATAGATATTCGCGGCAAAGACAGCCCCTTTCAAGGCGCTTGCCGTCCCCACCGGGGCCAGGAACAATCCCTGGTAGAAGGACTGCATCACGCCAAGAGAAGCCCCCACTTCCCGGCCAAGTCCGGGGGAGGTCAAGCGATAGGCGCAGGCTTCGATCAGTTCTTCTTTTCCGGCAATATAACCGCCAATGGGGGCCAGGCCTCCTCCCGGGTTCTTGATCAGCGATCCAACCACCAGATCCGCTCCCACATCGCTGGGTTCCAATTCTTCCACAAATTCTCCGTAGCAATTATCTACCATACAGATCACGTCGGGTTTGATTTTTTTTACGAACGAGATCAATTCACCGATCTGGGCAACGGAGAAGCTGGGCCGGGTCTGATATCCTTTGGATCGCTGGATCGTTATCAGTTTTGTGCCGTCATGGATTTCTTTGCGGATGGTTTCATAGTCGAAAGTTCCGTCTGGAAGAAGGTCTGTCTGCCGATAAGTGACTCCATATTCGGCTAAAGACCCGGTGGACGGGCGTATGCCGATCACTTCTTCCAGCGTGTCATAAGGCTTCCCGGCTGGGGAGTAAAGTTCGTCTCCCGGCCTTAAATTAGCCGCCAGAGCAATCGACAAGGCATGCGTCCCGCAGGTGATCTGAGGACGCACAAGAGCGCTTTCCGTATGGAAAACGGAGGCATATACTTTCTCCAAAATATCTCTACCCTGGTCACTGTATCCATAGCCGCTGGCATAGTTAAAACAGGCTTCGTTCACCCGGTTTTCCTGCATGGCGCGGATCACCTTTATCTGGTTATATTCCGCCATCTCATCGATGGCCTTGAAACGTTCCTGCAGTGTTTTCTCTATTTCTTCGGCAAACAGAAGGACCTTTTTACTGATTCCGATCTGTTTATATAAATCTATTGTATCTGGCATGTTCTTTTATTCCTTTCTTACATCGCTTCCATAACCTTTGTTTTCATCTGGGCGCATCTGGAATCAAATTCCGGATTTAAAGGCGGGATATCCAGAAGAATATCCGCCGCTTCTTTAAACCGCCGCATATCATAGAGGAGCGAGGCCCGATTCAGATTGAAAAGCGCCCGCTCTCCCTCTGTGCGGATCAAAGGCTCCAGAGCCAGGAGTTCCTGGTATGTAGTCTTGGCGTTCTGACTGTAGGAATATAACTCCAGCAGTGTATTCATTTTTTTCAAAAACTGATTTCTCCGAAAGATTTTTTGCAGCATTATACTCCCTCCCACTCGTTTAATATTTTCTGTAAGATCAAATCTTCATCGTAATTGAAATCTTTCTGATTGATCCAGATCACATCCCGCTCCCGTTTAAACCATGTGATCTGGCGTTTGGCAAAATGCCTGGTATCCCGTTTGATCCGGTAGACCGCTTCCTCCAAAGAACAATCGTCTTCCAGATAGGCGAGGATCTCTTTGTATCCAAGGCCCTGCATCGAGACCATATTTTTTGTATACCCCTTATTTCTCAGACTGCGGACTTCTTCCACCAGTCCGTCTTCTATCATCTGATCCACCCGTCTGTCGATCCGGCTGTAGAGATGAGAGCGCTCATCTGTCAGGACAAAGTAAGCAAACCGGTAGGGGGAAGATTTCTTTCGTTCTTCCTCGTTGTGCCGGGAGATCGGAATCCCCGTCTCTTCGTAGAATTCCAGCGCCCGGATGACCCGCTTGACATTATTGGGATGAATCTTCTTGGCAGACTCCGGGTCTGCCTGAGAAAGTCTTTGGTGAAGAGCCTCTTTCCCTTCTGTTTCCGCCAGATGAGCGAGACTGCGGCGCAGTCCGCTTTCTTCTTTGTGTTCGTGAAAATCAACATCATAGAGAAGAGCCTGGATATAGAATCCTGTCCCCCCGGTCACGATGGGAATATGGCCGGCCTCATAGATCTGATCCATGGCCTGGCGGGCCATATCCTGGAATCTTACCACATTGAATTCTTCCGAAGGTTCCAGCACATCGATCAGATGATGGGGAATTCCATCCATTTCCTCTCGGGAAATCTTTGCCGTTCCGATATCCATGTGCCTGTAGACCTGCATGGAATCTGCGGAAATGATCTCTCCGCCCAAAGCTTTCGCCAGCCGGAGAGAAAGTCTGGTCTTTCCGGCGGCGGTAGGACCAGTAAGCACGATCAGTGGTTTTTTCATCATCATACAATCCTCTTGAATTTCTTTTCCAGTTCCCGCTTGGACATGGAGATGATCGTGGGCCTTCCATGGGGGCAGTGATAAGGATTTTCCAAAGTAAGGAGTTCCCCTATGAGCGCATCCACTTCCTGAGCGGACAGACGCATGTTCCCTTTGACCGCCGCCTTACAGGACATGGAAGCGATCTTTTCGTCGATCAGATCTGTCCGGTGATGGCGCGCGAGCTCATCTGATAATCCGTCCAACATCTCCAAAAGCAGTTCTTTTTTAGCGATCCCAAAGAGATTCCCAGGCACTGCCCGGACGGCGTAAGACTCCTGGCCGAATTCTTCAAACTGGAATCCTATCCGGGTAAACTGGTCCATGTAAGTCTTTAACAGTTCGCTTTCCTGCATAGTCAGGTTCAAGATGATAGGCGGGCTGATCATCTGTGAAGTGAATTCCCGTGTCTGCATCCCTTTTAAAGTCCGCTCATACAGTACCCGCTCATGGGCCGCGTGCTGGTCGATAATGTACATCTTATCACCCAGCTGCCCGATCCAGTAGGTTTCAAAAATCTGACCTACCAGACGATAACCCGGCCGTTCCTGCCCTTTTAGCAGATGATCCTCGAATAGTTCCATCTGCCGAGGCTCTCTCGTTGTTTCCTGGCCGACTGTTTTTGCGGTTTCGGCTTTTGGCGCCGGGTCATCTCCCGCCTCTTGTGTCTGTTTCGGCCGCGCGGCCGCATATGCGGCCGCTTCACGGATTCGGTCCATCTGACGGCCTGGTTTATAGAGGTCCCCCTGTTTTCGCACCTCAGCGGAAGAATTCTGCTGGTGATAGGAACGGACTCTTTTCTTCATTTCTTCCATAAAATAGTTCAGATCCCGCTCGCCGGAAGGCTGCTGCTTCTGAATGCTGCTTTGGAAGTCAACGCCGGATGCTGGTTGGGCAGCAGGAGCTGGTTGGACCGCTGGAGCTGGTTTGGGCTCTTCCGGCGCGTCCAGTCCCACTTCCGGGATCAGTTCTCTTCCGTGAAGCGTCTGGTCTACGGCCTCAAACACCGCGTTGTAGACTTCCTGCTGGCTGCCAAAGCGCAGTTCCATCTTGGCCGGATGGACGTTGACATCCACCGTCTCTGCGTCCAGTTCTATATGCAGTACTACAAAGGGATACTTGTGCTGCATGGTAAAGTCTTTATATCCATCTTCGATCGCCTTATAGACCACCTGGCTTTTGATGTATCTGCCGTTGATGAAATATGTTTCAAAATTGCGGTTCCCTCTGGAAATAAGAGGCGCTCCAAGGAAGCCGCTGATCCGGATGCCGTTTTTTTCATACTCTACTTTCAAGAGATTTGCCGTGATCTCTCGGCCGTATACATGGTAGATCACGTCCTTTAGATTTCCATTCCCGGAGGTGTGGAGTTTGGACTGCCCATTGTTGATAAACTGGAAGGAAATCTCCGGGCGGGATAAGGCGAGGCGGGTCATCAGATCTGCCACGTGCCCTGCTTCTGTCATGGCTGTCTTTAAAAACTTGCGCCTTGCGGGCGTATTGTAGAAAAGCTGGCGGACAACAAAGGTTGTGCCGTCTTTAGCGCCTGTATCCTCAAGGCTTTCTTCTTTTCCTCCCGCGATCCGGTACCTGGTTCCAAAGGTTTCCTCTTCCGTCTTGGTGATCAATTCCACCTGGGAAACGGCGGCGATACTGGAAAGAGCCTCGCCTCGGAAGCCTAAAGACCCGATATGGGACAAATCTTCCGCTGTACGGATCTTACTGGTGGAATGACGCAGGAAGGCGGATGGGACCTGAGATTTGTCGATCCCGCTCCCGTTGTCAGCGATGCGGATATAAGCTATCCCGCCTTCTCTGATCTCTGCCGTAACGGCGGTAGCTCCGGCATCAATGGAATTTTCCACCAGTTCTTTTACAATAGAGGCCGGCCGCTCAATTACTTCCCCAGCCGCGATCTTATCTATAGTTATCGGATCCAGTATTTGAATCTTGTTCATCTTTTACCACCTGTTTTTTAATTTGTTCTGAAGCTGATATAAGGTGTTCAGAGCATCGATGGGAGTCAGGTTGCCAAGGTCCAGATCCTTGATCTCCTGGATGATGTCATCGTCTCTGACTGTGTCAAAAAGAGACATCTGCGCCAGATCCACCTCGTCATACTTTTTCGTTTTGATCTTCGGCTCATGGCCGTGAGCGGCAATATCCTTGATCCGCGTAGTAATATCGGCGTGGACCAATTCTTCCACGATCTCTTTGGCGCGGTTGATCACACAGTCTGGCACACCGGCCAGCCTGGCCACTTGGATGCCGTAGCTTTTATCCGCTCCGCCTTTGACGATCTTTCGGAGGAAGATGATATCGTCCCCTTTTTCTTTAACCGCGATGCAGTAATTGTTCACATTGTCGATCTTGCCCTCCAGCTCGGTCAATTCGTGGTAGTGGGTGGCGAATAACGTCTTTGCCCCCAGAAGCCTGCTGTCGCTGATATGCTCGATCACGGCCCAGGCGATGCTCAGCCCATCAAAAGTACTGGTCCCGCGGCCGATCTCATCCAGGATCAAGAGACTTTTGCTGGTAGCGTTCCGAAGGATATTGGCCACTTCTGTCATTTCTACCATAAAGGTACTCTGCCCGGAGGCCAGGTCATCGGATGCGCCCACCCGGGTAAAAATCCGGTCTACCAGACCGATGTTGGCGTGGGAAGCCGGTACAAAAGACCCGATCTGGGCCATCAGCACGATCAAGGCTGTCTGCCTCATGTATGTAGATTTTCCCGCCATATTGGGTCCTGTGATAATGGAAATCCGCTTCTTCTTGTCATCCAGATAGGTGTCGTTGGCGATGAACATATCCTCAGGGATCATTTTCTCCACTACCGGATGACGGCCATCCTTGATATCGATCACACCTTTTTCGTTGATCTTTGGCCGGACATAGCCGCCCCGCTCGGCGACCAGCGCAAGAGAAGCAAATACATCTGTCTTGGCCACCGCTTTGGCAGAAGCCTGTATCCGGAGCACCTCCGCGGCGATACGGTCCCGCACTTCACAGTAGAGCTGGTATTCCAAGGCGTAAAGCTTGTCCTCCGCGCCAAGGATTGTATCCTCCAGCTCTTTTAGTTCCGGGATGATATATCGTTCCGCGTTGGCCAGGGTCTGTTTCCGGGTATAATAGTCCGGCACCAGATTTTTAAAAGAATTGGTCACTTCCAGATAGTATCCAAATACTTTATTATAGCGGATGCGCAGATTTTTGATCCCTGTTTTCTCCCGTTCCTGCTCTTCCAGCTGAGCCAGCCACTCTTTGCCGTCTGATTTGGCGCTGCGCAGACGATCCACTTCTTCATCATATCCGTCTCGGATGATCCCGCCCTCCTTCATGGCGATGGGAGGGTCTTCTTTGATCGCCGACTGGATCAGACCGCACAGGTCCTCCAGAGTGTCCATTTCCTCGAAGATCTCCCGCAAAAAAGGACTCTTCATCTCGCTAAGGAGGTATTTGATATGGGGAAGCATGGAAAGAGAAGTCTCAAAAGCTTTCAGATCCCTGGGATTCGCCGACTGATATGTAATCTTTCCTACCAGCCGTTCCAGATCATACACCGGAGACAGATATTCCCGGATCTCTTCTCTGGAAATGGCGTTTTCTTTTAATTCTTCTACCGCGTTTAGCCTTTGTTCGATAGCTTCCCGGTCGATCAAAGGCTGCTCTATGTACTTGCGCAGAAGCCTTGCGCCCATAGCCGTTTTGGTTTTATCCAGCACCCAAAGAAGAGAACCTTTTTTCTGCTTCTCCCGAAGGGTTTCGCAAAGCTCCAGATTCCGTCTGGTAGAACTATCCAGGATCATGTATTTCCCTGTGGTATAGAAGGATAGTCTGGACATATGGGAAAGAGACGTCTTCTGAGTCTCCTTGAGATATTCCAGAAGAGCGCCGGCGGCAATGATGCCGCAGTCATACCCAGCGATACCCAGCGCCTCCATACTGCTGACTTGAAAGTGTTCTTTCAAGGCTTTCTGGCAGCCGTCATCATCAAAATACCAAGGGTCCAGAGAATAGACCGCGATCCCCAGCCGGTCTTTTAAGTCGTCCAGATCCATGCCGCTCATATAAAAAGCCTCATTGCAGATCAGCTCTGAGGGCATGAATTTATAGATCTCGTCAAACAGCTTTTCACCGGTATCCAGCTCGGTCATGAAGTAATCCCCCGTCGTCACATCCGCCACAGAGACGCCGTACCGGTCGGCAATGTAAGCTACACACAGGATATAATTATTCCGGGTCTCATCCAGCGCCTGGGTGTCAAGATTCGTCCCCGGCGTCACGATACGGACCACTTCTCGTTTGACCAGGCCTTTTGCTGTCGCCGGGTCTTCCATCTGTTCGCAGATCGCCACTTTATAGCCCTTGGAGACCAGACGGTTGAGGTACCCGTCTACAGCGTGATAAGGGACGCCGCACATGGGCGCCCGCTCTTTGAGGCCGCAGCTTTTTCCGGTCAGGGTCAGCTCCAGTTCCTTTGAGACGGTCACCGCATCCTGGAAAAACATTTCGTAGAAATCCCCCAGGCGATAGAACAGGATACAGTCTTTGTATTCTTCTTTCGTTTTCATATACTGCTGCATCATCGGCGTCAGTTCTTCTATATTTGGTGTCAGTTCAGCCACATTCGATCTCCTCTTCTGTAGAAAATTCCATTGCGATTTTACATTCCATTATAGCATTTTTCCTCAAAATAAGAAAGCATTAATTCTCAGGCGCCGCTTTGCCGTCTCTCCTTAAAATACATGGAGGTCTGGTTTCGGCTCTCCATAGATCCAATGAGAAAGATATCCGCTCAGGATGATTCCAATGGCGCTCAGCCCGGAGAAAATGATCATAAACGGCAGACAGATCTGTCCCAGGATCTGAAACGGCATCCCTGTATAATCCCATACATTCAGATGGAGCCATTTGTTGACGATGATCCCCGTGATAAATTCCAGAGAAGTTACAAATACTACACATCGCAGGACCTGCCTCCAGAGAGGATCCTGCCAGCGCAGCATTTTTCCCTGGACATAAAAAAAGACAAAGCAGATCCCGCCGAGCACAAACATGCTCCAGTGGGAAAATCCGCGGAAAAACAATTCGAAATTATAGTAGAGGCAGCCGCCAGCCGCCCATAGGAATAAATATTCACTGATTTTCTTTCCTTTACAGTATTCTTTCATGTAAAAACGCCCTCACTATATATGTTTTACTACATAGTTTGAGCGTTTTGCGTTTAGAATATAGGTGGAATTTACTTCTTTTCTCCCAGATAATAGAAGCCTTTGCATTCTTTTAAGTCAACGTCCACATACTGGCCGATCAGGTTTTGATCCCCCCGGAAATGGACCAGAAGATTGTTGCTGAGTCTTCCCGTCACCATCTCTGGGTCATGGTCGCTGACTGCTTCTACCAGTACTTCCTGGGTCGTCCCTTCGTGGACAGCGCAGGTTTGGGCCGCAATGGTCTGGACTTCATCAAGGAGCCGGCTGAAACGTTCCTTCGCCGCCTCTTCCGGAACCTGATCCTCCATTACGGCGGCAGGCGTTCCGGTCCGCTTGGAATAAAGGAAGGTAAACGCGCTGTCATAACGGACCCGGCGCACTACATCCAAGGTTTCCTGAAAGTCTTCTTCCGTCTCTCCCGGAAATCCTACGATAATATCCGTAGTCAGTGAAATGTCCGGTATAGCCTCCCGGATCTTCTCTGTCAGTTCCAGATACTGTTCCTTGGTATAGCGCCGGTTCATCTTCCGCAGGATCCGGGTGCTTCCCGACTGGACCGGCAGATGGAGATGACGGCAGATTTTCTTAGACTTGGCCATCACCTGGATCAGTTCATCGGATAAATCTTTGGGATGAGAAGTCATGAAACGGATCCTGTGGATGCCTTCCACCTCTTCCACTTTCTCCAGAAGCCGCGCAAACGTAATTGGCTCATCCAATGTCTTCCCATAAGAATTTACGTTCTGGCCAAGGAGCATGATCTCCGACACGCCGTCTTCCGCCATCCGGCGGATCTCTTTTATGATCGCATCTGGTTTCCGGCTTCTCTCGCGGCCTCTTACATAAGGGACGATGCAGTAGCTGCAGAAATTATTGCAGCCAAACATGATGTTGATGCCGGATTTGAAAGGATATTTCCGCTGATTGGGAAGGTCTTCCACGATTTTATCCGTATCTTTCCAGATATCGATCACCATTCTTCCAGACTGCAGGCGAGTGGCCAGAAGTTCCGCGAATTTGTAGATATTGTGAGTTCCGAAGATAATATCTACAAAGGAATAGCTTTTCTTTAATTTCTCGACCACCTGAGGTTCCTGCATCATACAGCCGCAAAGGGCGATCATCATTTCTTTGTTCTTTTTCTTCCTGGGCTTTTGCTGCCCCAGTCTTCCATAGAGCCTGGAATTGGCATTTTCCCGGACGGTACAGGTGTTGTAAATGACGAAATCCGCCTGTTCCTCCGGCGCCTCCTGGTATCCCACGGCCTTAAGGATGCCCCGAAGCTTCTCGGAGTCTCTGGCATTCATCTGACAGCCGAAGGTGACCACCGCATAAGAAAGGGGACGCCCAAGCGTCTCCTCTCTTTCTTTTACCAGTTCTTTGGCTTTTTCTATAAAATAATATTGTCTTTCTGGTTCTGTTACAGGTATCTGTTCAAGCATACTTTATTCGTTCCTATTCTAAGGGGCTTATTCAAAGCGTACCTTCATATATCCTTTGATAGCTTCCACACATTTCTCAAAGCCCAGCTTTCCGCTGTTCAGGCAGAGGTCATAATTCCTTGCGTCCTCCCATTGATGTCCGGTATAGTACCGATAGAAATCTCCCCGGTATTTATCCGTTTTCTCAATAAACTTTTCCATCTCCGGCCGAGTCATGCTGTTGCGTTCCAAAGACCGCTCCAGACAGAACTCTTTATCCGCGTGGACAAAGACGCTCATTACATTGGGGTAATCCCGCAGCACATAATCAGCACAGCGCCCTACGATCACACAGGACTCTTTCTGGGCCAGATCCTTGATGATCTTTGCCTGGTAATTAAACAGATTCTCGTCAGACACAAATCCACTGCTTTCAGGAGATAATAGTTCTCCCTCATAAGGCCGTTTCAATACCTTGAACCAGCTGCTGATCTTCAAACGCTCATCCGCCTGTCCAAATAAGCGTTCATTAATACCGCTTTCTTCAGAAGCCATTTTAAGAATCTCTCTGCTGTAGCAGTTGATCCCCAGATCCTTTGCCAGCATAGCAGCGATAGTCTTTCCGCCGCTGCCGTACTGCCTGGCCACCGTAATTACTATGTTATCCATAAGACATATCCCCCTATTCGCCTAAATACGCTTTCTTGATGGAATCGTTATTTAACAGGTCAGAAGCTTTCCCTTCCAGCACAATATTCCCGGTTTCCAGAACATATCCTCTGTCCGCGATGGCCAAAGCCTTTTTGGCGTTCTGCTCCACCAGAAGCACGGTGGTTCCGCTGTCGCTGACTTCCTGGATGATAGAGAAGATTTCATTTACCATGATCGGAGACAGGCCCATAGATGGTTCGTCCATCAAAAGGATCTTCGGCTTGGACATCAGCGCCCGGCCCATGGCAAGCATCTGCTGCTCCCCGCCGCTTAACGTCCCTGCCATCTGATTTCTTCTTTCCTTCAATCTTGGGAACCGTTCATAAACCTTTTCCAGGGTTTCTTCGATCTCGGCCCTGTCCTTTCTAGTATAAGCGCCCATCCTCAGATTTTCGTATACGCTCAGATCCGCGAAAACTCTTCTTCCTTCCGGCACGTGGGCCATGCCAAGAGACACGATCTTATGCGCCGGAGTCTTAGTCAATTCTTTTCCTTCGAACAATACGGAGCCGTTTTTAGGAGCGATCAATCCGGTAATAGTATGGAGGATTGTCGTCTTACCCGCGCCGTTCGCGCCGATCAGAGCGATCACTTCTCCCTGGTTTACCTCGAAGGAAACCCCTTTGATTGCCTGGATCACGCCATAGTAGACTTCCAGGTCTTTGATCGTAAGCATTGCCATAATCCTTTCCCCCTATTCTCCCAGATATGCGTTGATCACCTGTGGGGAATTCAGCACATAGCTGGTTTCACCCTGCGCCAGGATCTGTCCAAAATTCAGGACTGTCAGTTCCTCACAGATTCCACTTACTAATTTCATGTCATGTTCGATCAGAAGGATCGTCATATGGAAATTCTCCCGGACGAAACGGATCGTATCCATCAATTCTCCTGTCTCATTTGGATTCATGCCAGCGGCTGGTTCATCCAAAAGCAGAAGTTTGGGCTCTGTAGCCAGTGCTCTGGCGATCTCCAGCTTCCTCTGTTTTCCGTAAGGGAGGTTGGAAGCCTTGATCTGCGCCTCTTCCTCCAAGCCGAAAACTTTCAGGAGTTCCATGCCCTTTTCATCCATCTCGCGCTCTACTCTGCGGTACCGCGGCAGACGCAGGATTCCTGTCAGGGCGGAATATGGATGATGGTTGTGAAGCCCTACTTTTACATTATCCAGGACAGATAATTCTTTAAACAGACGGATATTCTGAAATGTCCTCGCGATCCCATTCCTGTTGGTCTCAATCGTTTTCTTGCCGGTGATATCTCTTCCATCCAGGAGCACTTTCCCGGAATCCGGTTTATATACACCTGTAAGCAGGTTGAATACGGTCGTCTTGCCTGCGCCGTTGGGACCGATCAGTCCGTAAAGCTGCTCTTTCTCAATAGAAAGGTCAAAACTGTCTACCGCCCGCAGGCCGCCAAAGGAGATTCCCAGATTTTTCACATCTAATAATGCAGCCATTCTATTTAACCTCCTTTTTTCTGGTCTTTAAGAACGCCAGATGCTTTTCTCTCCACTCGATCGCCTTAGGCGCCCAGTTGAACAGCATCATGACGATCAATACAATCGCGTAGATCAACATCCGGTAATCGGACAGATCTCGGAGCAGCTCCGGGATCAGGGTCAGGACTACCGCGGCGATAATAGAACCGCGGATATTCCCGATGCCTCCCAGCACGACAAATACCAGGATCATAATAGACATATTATACCCAAAGTTATTGGTATTGGCAGTCAGTGTGGACAGGTTGTGCGCGTACAGCACTCCGGCCAGACCCGCCAGCGCCGCGGAAATAGTAAATGCCATTAATTTATATTTTGTTACATTGATTCCCACAGATTCTGCCGCGATTCGGTTGTCACGGATTGCCATGATCGCCCGGCCTTCTCTGGAATTTACTAAATTTGTCACGATAAACAGCGTAAGAAGCAGCAGGATGATCCCGATCAAAAACGTAGAATCCGGCGGCGTCCCTGTAATTCCCTGGGGGCCATTGATGATCACCATACCATCCGGTTCCATATTGAGGGACATTACGTCTTTCATAGAGAAATGGAAGCCATTGGAATCTTTTCCGACCCAAAGGACATTGACCAGGTTCTTGATGATCTCGCCAAAAGCCAGAGTAACGATGGCCAAATAGTCTCCTTTTAGACGGAGAGCCGGTATACCAATGATAATACCAAAAACAGCGGCTGAGACAGCTCCGATCAAAAGCGCCAGGAAAAACCGCAGCGGCGCGGCCTGGATCACATCCTGAGTGCACTTAGAGAAGAATGCGCTGGAAAAGGCTCCGATACACAGAAATCCAGCATGACCAAGACTCAATTCTCCCAGGAAACCAACCACCAGATTCAAAGAAACCGCCATGATCGCGTACATGCACAGAGGTACCATCAGTCCTTCCATCAAACTGGACATACTGCCTGAGGTGATCATGATCTGGGCGATCACGAAAGCGGCGATCACCATCCCGTAGGTGATCAAATTACTTTTTGTTGTCTTCTTCATATTTTTCAGCATCATAATCCACCTACACTTTCTCTTGAATGTTCTTGCCAAGGATTCCTGTAGGTTTCACTAGAAGAACAATGATCAGAACAGCAAATACGATGGCATCTGCCATCTGGGACGAAATGTAGGCTCTTGCCAGGATCTCGATCACACCCAGAAGGATTCCTCCCAGGAAAGCGCCTGGAATAGATCCGATTCCGCCAAATACCGCCGCCACGAAGGCTTTGATTCCAGGCATAGCCCCTGTATAAGGCGACAAGCTGGGATAAGCGGAACATAACAGAACTCCCGCTATAGCCGCCAGAGCAGAACCAATGGCAAATGTAAGAGCGATCGTTCCGTTGACATTGATCCCCATCAGCTGCGCGGCTCCTTTATCTTCGGAAACAGCGCGCATCGCCTGTCCGGCTTTGGACTTTCGGATAAAAAGCATGAGCGCGATCATGATGATGACACAGACGATGATCGTAACGATCGTCTCGCCGGAAATATTTAATTTCCCTCCGGCTAAAGAAAGACCAGACCATCCCACAACCGTCTGAAAGGACTGGTTGTTTGGCCCAAAGATCAAAAGCGCCAGATTCTGCAGCAGATAGCTGACACCGATGGCCGTGATCAAAACCGCCAAAGGTGAAGAAGCATTTCGTAAAGGTTTATAAGCAATACGCTCGATCACGACTCCGAGAATGGTACATACAACAACAGCCGCCAATACGCTGATAAGCGGCGACATTCCAGAGCTGGTCATACAGGTGAGCGCCACGTAAGCGCCGATCATGATGACGTCACCGTGGGCAAAGTTCAGCATCTTAGCGATGCCGTATACCATTGTGTATCCCAGAGCGATGATAGCATAGACACTTCCTAAACTTAATCCGTTGATCAAATAAGAAATAAAATCCATATACACACCCTCTCATCCTTTTCTGAAATAAAGGGCTGCCAAAGGCAGCCCTCCTATTCTTCTGTAATCTTTATTACATTGCTTCGTAAGTGCCGTTGGTGATGATAACCGCTTTTGCTTCCTTAGACGGCTCTCCATCCGCGGACCAGGTGATCCCGGCTCCGGTCAGACCGTCGATGGTGATCTCTGTCATTGCAGTCTTCATTGCGTCGCACATATCAGAGACGCTCATATCCGGTGTCAGCTCAGCCTGTTCAGCCGCCGCTTTGATAGCGTAGATGCAGTCATAAGCATCAGCCGCGAACTGGATCGGGGCAATTCCGAACTCTTCTTCATAAGCGGATACGAATGTCTGTGTCTTCTCATCCTGGGCATCAGCGGTGAACGGTGTCAGAAGCATTACGCCCTCAGCAAGAGAAGTATCAAAACCATCTACATCCAGAAGTCCGTCCAGGCCGTCGCAACCAAAGAATTCCGGATCATATCCCATCTTATCTGCCTGGGTCAGGATCAGGGAAGCTTCCTGATAGTAGATCGGCAGGAATACCAATTCTGCGCCTGAACTCTTTGCTTTCTGGAGCTGTACGGAGAAGTCTGTCTTGCTGTCAGCGGTAAACGCTTCAGCAGCGACAACTTCCAGTCCCTTTGCTTCCGCTTCTGTAGCAAAGTTCTGGTAGATACCAGATGAATATACGTCTGAACTGTTATAGATAACCGCTACCTTTGTAGCCAGCTGATTGTCAGCGATGTAGTCCGCGGACGCGGTACCCTGGCTAGGATCTGAGAAGCAGATACGGAACGCGTTGTCAAACTGGATACTCTCAACAGCGGTCGCGGAAGGCGTCAGCTGGAACATATTGTCTTCATAGGACTCTTTTACAACCGCGGTGCAGGGGTTGGAGGTTACCGTTCCGACCAGCATCTGCATTCCCCAGTCTTTCAGCGTATTATAAGCGTTTACAGATTTCTCAGAGTCGTTCTGGTCATCCTCGAACTGGAACTCAATCTGCTTGCCGTTGATTCCGCCGGCCGCGTTGATCTCATCTACCGCAAGCTGTATGCCGTTCTGTACAGCGGTACCATAGGCCGCCGCATCTCCTGTCGTAGGCCCGATGCCTCCGATCTTAAATGTATCCGAGTTAGAAGCCTGCTCTTCCTCACTTCCGCCGCAGGCAGCCAGAGAAGAAAGCGCCAGTGTCGCGGCAAGGATAAGGCTTACTGCCTTTTTTGTTTTCATAACAATTCCTCCTTCAAAACATCTCATTTCTTTTATCCCTGATTGTTTTAAATATTAACCCTCAGGGCCTCGTTTGTCAACTAAAAAATAGAATCCACTCTAAAATTTCGTTTTCTTTTTAAACAAACCTGTTGCTCGAGATGTCATAACTGTATCCAATTCCTTCCAGCGCCGCTGTGACAGCCTGCTGATCTGCCTGCATATCTTCACACAGAGCCTCCAGAGAACCATACTGGTCTCTTAGTTTTGTGTTTACCACGCTTAACAGCATTGCCGGATCTTTGGGCAGTTTCATATCCATAGTCCTTCCTCCTTTTTGTTCATATATTAAAAATAGGCGTTATGATTCCATCTTGGGACGCTGTCCGAACACCTTTCTCTGTTGCCAGGATCTTTACCGGCTGGTCAAAAGGCTCTGCAGGAAGACGGTCCAGAACCTGGAATTCAAAGGCCAGCCCAACACTGAGAAGCCCCGGGTGGGCCAAGAGAAAACGGTCGTAGAATCCGCCTCCATATCCCAGGCGGTTCAGCCGCTGGTCAAAAGCAACGCCAGGCACGACGATCAGGCCCTCTTCTCCATTCCCTTCCTTTCCTTCCTCCGGTTCTGGAATTCCCCAAGCTCCTGGGGAAAGTTTTCCCATATCTGTCAATTCATAGAAACGCATCTGACGGCCTTTCACCTTTGGGACAAAAACTTGTTTTCCCAGCTTCCACGCTTCCCAGATCACCTTTCTGGTTCCTACTTCTCTTCCAATATCCACATAACAGTAGATTTTAAGCGCCTTCCGAAAACAATCCAGGCCGGTCAGGATAGATACAGCCGCTTCTGTTCTCTCCTGCCAGCCTTGTTCTTCCAAAGCTGCTCTCTGCCGCTTCAGATTTTTTCTAATGTGTTCTTTGAGTTCTGTTTTTCTTTCCATATTTTTCACCCAGATCTGTAATACTTCCGTCTGGTTCCTGGATGGAAATATTATCTAACTGACTGCGCAGACTCTGTTTAAAGGCCTCAATATATTCTTTCCTTAGGATCTGCTGTTCTTTTCGTTCTGACTCTGTAAGACCTTCCGCCTTTGATTTATGATACAGTTCGTTGATCCGCGCGATCTTTTTTTCGTCCATGTGATACGATCCTCCCTGATGTTATTTGGTGGAACTTCTGCTCTATCTTACACCATCTTCTCAGAGAAGTCTACGTTAACTAGAATAATTTTCCAGAAAACCGTACAGCTGCGCCTCGCCTTCCACATATTTCCCATTCCTTACTTCTTCCCGCAGAGACGACGGCAGCTCGTCGAATCTAATGTCCGTATATTCATACGGTGTTTTCTTGTCGCTGAGATAGACTACGATATACCCGTTTACTTCCATCAGATAATAGCAGTCTTCTTTTAATGCCGCTCCATCTGCGCTGACCGACTCCTGCTCTGTCTTGGCCTGCTCGGTTTCTTCTATCTCCTGCTCTGTCTGCGCCTCTGCCTGTTCCTTCGCTCGGTGGAAAGTAAACTGATAGGCGCAGGTGATCACCAGGACCGCAATGATCGCGACAGCAAAAAAGCCAATTCCGTACTTGTTTTTCATAAGGACAACCCCTTTTTTAGTACAGTATCGGCTTTTTTATCAGGAAATATACATTTCTTGATTTTAACGAAGAAGATGCAATTTCTTGCAGACAGAGATTAGTTTTGTCCCTTTCGGAATTTCCCGCAGCTCTGATTCTGTAAGGCCGCCAAAAAGGATCAGAGCCACTCCGTACACCGCGACTGCCGCAAGAAGCGCTACGATCGTCGCGATCTGTGTTCCCACAAACAATTCAAATAACAGATGTACCAGAAGGGCGGCGATTCCCATCAGGATCGAGGCCGCTGCCGGGATGATAAAGGTCTTCTTCTGTTCCTGCACATAGCCCACTTCTTCCCGCAGGGAATGTGAATTCAGGATACAGGTGGTCGCGGAAAATACGATCTTGCTCAGCACAACCGCATAGACACCCCATTCAAACACTACCATCATAATAAACAGGGCGGCGATGTGGACGCCAAGGGCGATCGCCGCATTGCGGACCGGTATCATCATCCGATCCAGTCCCTGGAGCACTGCGTTGGTAACGGTAGAAAGACAGTAGAAAATCACAGAAAGCGCCCCTACCTGAAGAATCCTTGCCGCTTCCGTATTATTTTCTGTAAAGAAAAGCAGATCCAAGACCGGCTTCGCTAAGACTAAAAGTCCCACCGCGCTTGGAATAGCGATCATCATATCAAATTTAGCAAAAAGAGCGATTTTTCTATGTACTTGTTTCCGATTGCCCGCTTTTACTGCCGCTACTAAGCTTGGAATCAGTGAGGTTGCCAGCGCGTTGGAAAAAGCCAGCGGGACATTGATGACCGTATCGTATTTCCCGCTTAAGATTCCTACATAGACGGCATACTCACTTTCCTGATGGCCCTGAGCGGACATGATGGACCCGAACATAGCATTATCCACCACGCCGCACAGATTGTACACAGTAGAACTTATCAGGACCGGGGCAATGGTGATCAAGAGAATCTTAAAGATCCGTTTATAGCTTTCCCGTTTTTTGGTCCGATCCCGGCGCATCTGCCGCTTCAGTACCAGACAGCGTAGCTAAAGACCAGGAACAAAAGAGCCGCCGCGGCGCCTGCCACTGTACCAAGCGTACCGCCCGCCGCCGCGAAGGCGTATCCCAGAGAGCCGTCTGAGGCCGCCCTTCCCGCCCGCAAAAGCAGATACGCGCCCAGGACGCTGACCACCGCGTTGACGATCTGTTCCAGCACCTGAGAGAAGGCGGTGGGGATCATAGACCCATTGCCTTGGAAAAACCCTCGGAACACTCCAAGGAGAGCGACTACTAAGATACAGGGCGCCAGCACGCGCAGAGCATAGGAACTCAGACTCATGGCCATGATCTCTGAGGCGATAAAACCAGCCCCAAAGAAAATAATAAGGGCGGCCGTGCCTCCTGCCATAATGGCGAAAGCCAACGCTCCTCGGAAAACTTTATACGCGTTCTTATATTGTCCCACGGCTACTCTTGCCGATACCAGCTTTGATACCGCAAGAGGCAGACTGTAGGAAGTCAGTGTAAGCGCGATGGCGTAGATCTGGAACGCCACGCCATAGTAACCCATCCCTGTATCTCCCATGATATTCACCAGGGGGACGCGGTAGACCGCGCCAATGATCTTGGTGATAACGCCGGCGATCGCAAGGATGGAGCCTTGTACTAGAAAACTTTTTCCGCTTGATTGCTTCTTATTTGCCATGCTTATACTATCCTATCGTAAATCTATCTTAAAATATCCAGCTTTTCCAGAATCTTATCCTGAAGCGCTTCCATTGTCTTTCGTTCTTCCTCTTCCATGTGATCGTATCCGGACAGATGCAAAATGGAGTGGACAACCAGAAAGGCAAATTCCCTTTTTAGCGTATGGCCGTACTCTTTTGCCTGGGAAAACACCTTCTCTTTTGAGATCACAATGTCTCCAAGCAGCAGCCGGCCTGTTTCTGGATCAAAACAGTCCGGCTCGTCTTCCAGGAAATCAAAGACTCCCGCGTCCTCATATTCGATCATCGGAAAGGAGAGCACATCGGTAGCCCGGTCGATATTCCGGAATTCCCGATTCATTTCACGTATCTGTTCATTCATAGTAAGAAGCAGATTTACTTCTGCTTCGTAAGGACATCCGATCTCATCCAAAGCCGCCTCTGCCGCCTCTGCCGCCAGTGAGCGCGCGGGAAGCGGAAGCGTCAGGCTTCCTTCTTCTTCCAGGTATACTGTCATGAACGTCTCCTCCTGCCCCGGGTTTTAGTCTTTGCCGCCCGGCTCTCGTATTCCTCATATGCTTTGACGATCTTCTGTACCAAAGGATGGCGCACCACGTCCTTGCTGGTCAGATGGCAGATACTGATATCTTCAATCTGACGGACCACCGCGGCGGCAACATCCAGGCCGGATACCTGGCCTGCCGGAAGGTCTTTTTGCGTCTCATCTCCAGTGATCACCACTTTAGAACCAAAACCGATCCTGGTCAGGAACATTTTCATCTGAGCCGGGGTCGTATTCTGGGCCTCGTCCAGAATGATAAAGGCATTGTCCAGGGTGCGGCCCCTCATATATGCCAGAGGCGCCACTTCGATCAGGCCTTTCTCTGAATTCTTCAGGAAAGCCTCTGCTCCCATGATCTGGTACAGAGCATCGTAAAGGGGCCTGAGATATGGATCGATCTTGCTCTGCAGGTCGCCCGGCAGAAAGCCCAGCTTCTCGCCGGCTTCGATGGCCGGCCTGGTCAGTATGATCCTTCCCACCTCGTTATTGCGGAAAGCGGTTATTGCCATAGCCATGGCGAGATAAGTCTTTCCGGTTCCCGCAGGGCCCAGCCCAAAAACGATCATCTGTCTGCGGATCGCGTCTACATATTTCTTTTGTCCTAAGGTCTTTGGCTTGATCGGTTTTCCCTGAAGTGTATGACAGATGATATCTCTGTCAATCTCCAGGACCTCATCCTCCTGTCCTTCCATCGCAAGGGCCAGGGTGTAGTCCACATTCTGTTCCTGGATCGTATTCCCTCTTTTAGACAGCTCAGCCAGCTGCGAGAGGACACTTTTCGCCCGCTCCACCTGCGCCGCTTCCCCTAAGATCTTGACGCTTTCATCCCTGGCGATCAGCGTTACATGTAAAGCGCGCTCGATTTTCTTTGCGAATACATCCAGCTGGCCAAATATATTTTTCTCATGTTCAGCAGGAATTTCAATTACTGCTTCCATCATTCCCATCTGCATCTTCTCCTGACTGTTCTTTCTGAGGAAGTTGGATCGGCCTGGAAGGCGTTTCTTCCCCAATCGGCATAAGGACGGTCAGCGTTCCTTTTGCCTGGGCCGTGTCAGACCCTGTGTATATTTTAACATCATTCTCAATAATTTCTACCCCCTTTTTCC
>CABPCP010000010.1 GCA_902406105.1 uncultured Mordavella sp. | reverse complement strand
GGTGGTGTGAGAGGACGGAAATTCCTCAATCAGAGGAATTTCCTCCTACTCGATTTGCTGGAAAATTATGCTGAAAAATTCCTTGACAGAGCTCCCGCGGGAATCTATACTATATACAGACCGATGGTTTGTATGCGGAGGTGAAATATGGCACGGAATAAATATCCGGAAGAAACAATGAAATTAATTTTGGATGTATCTGCCGGACTGTTTTCTGAAAAGGGGTATGACAATACTTCATTACAGGATATTATCAATGAAACGAAACTATCTAAAGGAGCAATCTACCATCACTTTGATTCCAAGGAAGATATATTAAAAGCAATCTTTCACCGCCTTGGAAATGAAAATGCAGAAATATTTGCAGAAATAAGGGATGATCATAATTTAAACGCTATTGAAAAATTGAGAAAAATATTCCAGACAGCGGTGCTTCATTCCAATCAAAGTGTATTGCTCACAGTGTCCCCATGTCTGCTGAACAATCCGCGCTTTCTGGCAATGCAGATAGAACAGATATACGACTTTGCAGCTCCGCATTTTGTAGAACCGATCTTGACGGAAGGTATGAAGGATGGTTCGATTGAGATTGAAAATCCGCATGAGATCGCGGAAGCGATCATGATACTGACAAATGTATGGTTGAATCCTTTGGTTAAAATGACAGATATAGACGGAATGAAAAAAAGATGCGACACGTTTAATATGCTTTTAAACGGTTTAGGTATTGATAGTTTGTTAGACGATAATACGATTTCTGCTTTACTTCGACTCTGTAATAAGTAATGGATGAAGATGATAAAAATAAACTGCGCCAAGCAAGTGCGGTTTATTTTTATCAATTATAAAAACCGACGGTCGGTTTATAAATTATTTTAAGGAGGAAAAAGGTTTTGGAAATGAAGAATAAACTTTTTAATCGAGATTTTACTCTTGTGGTAATTGGGCAGGTTATTTCCCTATTTGGCAACGCGATTCTGCGTTTTGCGCTGCCCTACTATTTGCTGAAAGAAACTGGTTCATCTACCCTGTTCGGGCTCGTAACAGCCTGCTCTTTTCTTCCTATGGTTGTTTTATCAATGGCAGGCGGGATTCTTGCGGACAGGATAAATAAGCGAAATATTATGGTCGGCTTGGATTTTAGCACAGCGATTATCATTACCGTATTCTATTTTTTGTTTGGCAAAGTTCCAATGGTTCCTTTATTTATTGTGTTTTTAATGCTGATGTATGGAATTTCCGGGGCTTATCAGCCTTCCGTGCAGGCAAGCGTACCCCTGCTTGTTCCGATGGAGAAACTTTCTATGGGAAACGCGGTAATCAACCAGGTAAATACTTTGGCTAATTTCGCGGGACCTGCAATTGGCGGAGTTATTCTCCAATTTTATGGAATTTGGCCAATCCTGGCCGCGAGTATCGTTTGCTTTGCTTTATCAGCGGTTATGGAAATTTTTATACATATACCATATCAAAAACGCAGCTGCGAAACAGGGGCTGCCGCAGCCGTGATCAATGATTTGAAAGAAAGTTTCCGCTTTTTGAAACAGGATCAGCCGATATTTATCTGTGTAATTATTCTGGTATGTATTTTTAATCTGGTATTAAGCGCGGTACTGATTGTAGGGCTGCCAATATTGATTTCAGAAGTTTTGAATATGTCTGATATATGGTATGGCTTTTCCCAGGCGGCACTTTCTTTAGGAGGATTATGCGGAGGTTTTTTCGCTGGAATAGTGACAAAAAGAATAAAACTGGGGAATTTATATGTATTGCTGTTGATTTGCTCGGTTTCAGTATTTTTAATGGGAATTTCACTGATGCTTGGACTGCCGGAAATGATTTCTTACTGGATAATTACTACTATGTGTTTTGCCGCTATGGGAGTATCCACAGTATTTGTCGTGCAGATCTATACTGTGGCCCAGACGCAGACGCCGCCAGAGTTGGTCGGGAAAATTATGGCTGCATTAGTTTCCGTTGCTATGTGCGGACAACCGCTGGGACAAATGATTTATGGGGTTTTATTTGACATATGCGCTGAAAGAGCTTGGGCGGTAATGCTCATTGCATCGATTGCCTCCATACTTATTACTTGGTATTCAAGGAGTGTTTTTAGGAAACTAGGATCTGTCTGAAATGGGATTCGGATTAAACGGAATATGGTCAACGGCTTTGCTCAGCCATTTAGTTGCGGCGGCCTGCGGGGAATGTTTCTATGAGGGCTTTTTTACATGTCCTGCGGATCAGAATGACAGGATACTATTGCGTGATTATGCGCAGATCCTGATTGAAAAATGCAACTTTACCTATGTGGCTGAAACGGAGGATCGTCAGGTTGTTTTACTTGAAAAGATATAAAATGTCGGAAACGTTTCAGAAACAGTTTGACGCTTTTTTTCGTCAGCTGAGGGAAAGGGACAAGAAAACCTTTGGGAGATGTGATCTTGAGCTTGTTGCCCTTTCGTCCAAAAGAGATTACAGAAAAGGCCTGGGGACCGCATTAGTCACACAGTTTTTGAGTCGGGCAAAAGCCGATGGGGCAGGAAACGTACGACTGTTTACAAACACGCTTGCTTCATGGGAATTTTACGAAAAACGCGGATTTATAAAGACCGCGGAAATTCCATTTCAAGACGGCTCCGGCAATCATTCCCTCATTTATGAGTATGTTTTGAAGGAGTATACAACGGTTGCGCGGGAAGGGGTCTATGGATTTTATCACGTCCCTGCTGAAGAACAGGATCATAAAAAAGCGGTCATCGTAGTAGGCGGCAGTGAAGGAAATGAAAATATTCTAATGCATGTCGGCGCTATGTTTGCCCGGTGTGGTATCGCCGCGTTGGGCGTTTGTTACTGGAACGTAGACGGGCTGCCAAAAGAACTGGTCCGGGTGCCGGTCGATCCATTTGAAAAAGCGATCCTGTGGCTGAAAAGCAAGGGCCATGAAAAGATTATCATGTATGGGATTTCGAAAGGCGCGGTCCTGGCGCTGCTCTGTGCTTCCCTCATGCCGGATATCTGCGGTGTCGCGGCGATTTCCCCGCTGCACTGCGTATGGGGAGGCATGCGTGGGAATAAAAGTATGGCGTCCAAAACTTTCACAACCGCATCCGAATTCACATACAGGGGAAAAGATTTTCCATGTATGGCCGCGCATCTGAAATATGGCCCGGCAATCCGGAATCTGATCCTCCACCGGCAGTTCGAATTATCCTATATCTACGAAGAACCGCTGAAACATTTCGATGAGAATACAGCCATCCGTGTGGAAAACATCTGGGTAGATATCCTGGAATATGAAAAAGCAAGCCACATTCTTGTCCCTTTAAATCCGCCTAAGCTGAAAATGTTTAAAATTGAGAGACAATATCCGGGAGACTGCCGGAAAAGCCGTGAAGATGCATTCCGTAAAACAGTGAAATGGATATCGGATCTATAATATGCAGGAGCCGTCCGTATGGGCGGCTCCAAGTCATTTCCGCGCATGATTTGTTGTTTAGAAGAATACTGCTCCCGCATATGAAACGAGACTTAATTTTAGAATTTATTTAAAAAATCCATTCTGTCCTTTTAGATTTCCTGAGTATTCTATTTCCGAGGTGAGTAAATATATGCAGAACATTTTTAGAAATATGTATAACAGGAAAAAAGGGAACCAGACGATCGTTGAGGTCGCGCAGATTCAGCCAGAAGAAGAAAGACATCTGTTTCTTCCCATAGCCAGCGACGCGTTAAATATTACAGAACAATATAATCAGATTATGTTTTTTTATGAAGCGGGTATTCGCCAGATTACGGCAAAATTAGAAATTTTAAATCGTGAATTTCAGGCGTGCAATGACAGGAATCCTATTGAATCAATTCATCATGGATATCGCGGGCGTAAGAGTGGTATGTCCGTTTATTTCCGATGTCTATCATATAGCGGGACTGCTTTTGAAGCAGGGAGATATAAAAAAATGTGGAAATACAGCTGAGAACGATTGCGATGGAGTTCTGGGCGAGTTTGGAACATCAGCTTCGATATAAAAAGAGCAGGCAGTTTACATTAGAAATGCAGGAGCAGCTGAAACAGTGCGCTGAAATTGTCAGCCGGGCAGATGAACAGATGGAGGAGATGGCGGGACAGTGGCTATAGATAAGAAATTGTTTAAAAGTTGTTTAACAAATTTATACGAAGTTATTAGATATATCCGATAGACTACATTTGAGCATAAGACGAAAGAAGGGATAAGATGAAAAAAAGAGTAAGAGGGAAAATAATTGCTTTTGCGGCTGACCTGGTGATCGCGGCGCTTTTGTTATGCGGGATTTATGGCGTAAATTATCTGCTTCCGCAGAAAGGCATCTCCGCGCGGACAATGGTCGCGCAGGCCGCGAATCATTCTTCCGGTCAGGATAAGGAAAAGTTACCGGATAATTCAGGCTCTTCGCAGAATAAGGGAAACACGTCCCAAGGCGAGAACCAGACCGAGGATCCCCAAGCGAGGGAAGAAGAATTACAGTCGCTGACGAGCAGTTATTCCAACGGTCTTCCGACAACAAAAGTATCTCTGGATACACAGGACTGGCATCAGAAATTCGCGGACAAGTTTACCGATCAAGTCGTTTCCACAGATACTTCATATACAAGTCCCAACGTATCTGTACAGCTTTCCTATAATACATACGATACGAGCAGGCTTGATAAGACGCAGGGAGGCAAACATTTACAATATGGAACGAATATTTCCTACGTACTTGCTGATATCTATATCAGTGATATTACATGTCTGCAGACCTGTTTTGCGCAGAATGTCTATGGAGTGGGATATGATGAAAAATTGTCTGACATGTCGGCACGTTTAAAATCTGTTCTTGCCGTGAACGGAGATTCTTACAGCAACAGCAGGCATCAAAATAACGGAACGATCATCCGGAATGGGGTGATCTACCGGGCAAAGCAGACAGATATGGAGACCTGTGTGCTGAATTGGGACGGAACAATGAAGATATACGCGCCGGAAGAAATGAACACGCAGCAGTTAATTGACAGCGGCGCATATCAGAGCTGGATTTTTGGACCCAGCCTTCTGGATGATAATGGGAAAGCTAAAACAACATTCCAAACATGGTCCTATATCCGGGAATCGCACCCAAGGACCGCCATTGGTTATTATGAGCCGGGACATTATTGTCTGTTAGTCGTGGACGGCAGGCAGGATAATTCCAGAGGAATGTTTTTGGATGAAATGGCAGGATTGTTTGAAAAGCTTGGCTGCAAGGCCGCGTATAATCTGGATGGAGGGCACTGCTCCTTTATGACATTAAAGGATCGGGTAGTGAATCATCCATACAGAGCGGGGCATAAAGTCGAAGACGGAATATTTATTACGGAGGGATTGTAATGAGAACGATAAATATCTTAAAAACACTTGCGGGACATATATGTATTATTTGCAGTATTTCATTAGTGGTCATACAGATTTTGGACTGGTTCAATCCGCTGATGAATTTTATGGGAAACTCCATGTTTCTTTTAAACGCTTTGTGCGCGGCCTCTGTTTTTCTCGGTATCTGTGAAGTCTATTTACGTCGGCCGTCTGTTAAGCAGGGCGGGAAACCTTTCAGAAGATGACCGCAAGAGACGGAATTGTTTATGAATTGTTTAAGAAATCCTACCGGAATATTTAGCCCTCCCTGCTATCCTTTGTTGTAGAAAAGATAACAGGGAGGAAGAAAGCATGGAAAAACAGCAAAATATAGATCGGCAGAAAAAAGAGATCCTATCAGGCTTGTCTGCTTTTGAGGTGAATGAACGCAGGGAAGCCGGGAAAGGAGAAACACGGCAGGAACAGATCACAAAAAGCAGGGGGAAGATCATTTCTGAGAATTTGTTTACACTTTTTAATTTTTTGAACTTTTTGATCGCGGGTCTTCTTTTTGCGGTAGGCGCTTATTCAAACATGTTGTTTATCGCCATCATTATTTTAAATATCATCATTGGAATCACCCAGGAACTGAAAGCAAAAAAATTAGTAGATGAGCTGTCGATTTTAAATCGTCCCCGCGTATGCGTACGGCGAGAAGGTCAGGAAAGAACGGTCGATCTGGAAGAGATCGTAGAGGATGATCTGGTGGTGCTGGAAAGCGGGAATCAGATCTGCAATGACGCGATCGTAGCAGAAGGTACATTGGAAGTAAATGAATCACTGCTTACGGGAGAAAGTGATGCTGTTAGGTTAGTTGAAATTCTAAATGCAGCATTGAAAAGGTGAATTAAAATCCCGGAGGACTGAACCTCCGGGATTTTACTATGAAACAATTATTTTTTTTCATCCAGCAGCTTAACTCCATCGGCAGGATTTTGGTCGATAGCGCCCACGATTCTGTGGGGCATATATGGCTCTTCCAAGTAGGCGATATCTTCCGCTGTAAGTTTTACAGCAAATGCTCCGGCGGCATCGTCAAAATGAGTCGCTTTTGTGGCTCCGATGATCGGTGAGGCCACACCTTTGGCCCATTCCCATGCCAGGGCGATCTGCTGCATTTTCACGCCATATCTTTCTGAAAGAGAATGGACTCTGCGGACGATTTCCATATCCTGCTCCTGGGTGCGGTCGTATTTTCCCATCGCCGCACGGTCGGTCTTGCTCCGGATAGAGTCCGAATTCCATTCTGGTCTGGTCAGATGCCCGGCTGCAAGAGGGCTGTAAGGCATAAGAGATACATTCATCTGACGGCAGATTGGTATCAGTTCGTGTTCGTCTTCCCTGTAGAGCAGATTGTAATGATTTTCCATAGCTGAAAATTGTGCCCAGCCATTGTCTCTGGCGGCTAACTGCATATTATAGAACTGGTATCCGTACATGGCTGAAGCTCCGATGGCACGCACCTTCCCGGATACTACAAGATCGTTCAGCGCTTCCATTGTCTCCTCGATCGGCGTCTCATAATCAAACCTGTGAATGATATACAGGTCGAGATAATCTGTGCCGAGACGCTTCAGGCTCCCATCGATCTCCCGGTGGATGGCTTCGGAAGAAAGTCTTCCCGGATTGAAGTAGACCTTTGAAGCGATGACGACTTTATCTCTTGCGGCATTTTTCTTAAGCGCTCTGCCCAGATACTCTTCGCTGGTGCCCTCCGAATAGCCATTTGCGGTATCGAAAAAATTGATTCCCAGGTCCAGAGCGTGCTTTACAATGTTCTCTGTGGCGGCCTCGTCCACCGTCCAGTCGTGGAGTGTTCTGGGTTTTCCGAAACTCATACAGCCTACGCAGAGTTTTGATACTTCTATATTTGTGTTTCCAAGTGTTGTGTATTCCATTTCGATCTCTCCTTATCTTTCCGGCAGAAGACGCCGGATACAATGCAATGCCAGTTCAAACACTGTCAGTTCTGTATGGGGGGATTCCCACTTGTTTCATGACAGTAAGCTGTTTCTCGGTAGGGTGCGCATATGCGTAAATTCCATACATAAACGGGAAAAAAGCATAGCGGAAATCCTGTTTTTCTAATTCTGTTATATCAGGTTTATAGGAGACCAGACAGTCGTCAATGACAGTCATAGTGCGGTAGAAGGAGCGTTTATATTCCGCGAGCCGTTCCTCCCGGCTGTTTTCCTCGATTTCATATAAGTTCATGGTCTGGATCTTCAGCATGATTTCCTGGTCTTCCAGTGTGTGGGCCAGCGCCTTTGCAAACGCTTCCTGGTCCCAATTATCATTGGACTCTGAGACAGTTTCCAGTTTGTCCGTCCAACGGTCATATTCTCTTGTTAAAAGTGCGAGAAATATTTCTTCTTTTGTTTCAAAGTAATTATAAATGGAAGGCCTGGAAAAACTGGTTTTCTTGCTGATCTCTTTGATCGTTACTTCCCGGAACCCTTTTGTCTGGTAAAGGGACTTGCAGGCTTCGATGATTTCGTTTTGCCGCAGGACGGTCAATTGATTTGATTCCTTTGTCATGGCTTCCATCCAATGTATTTCTCCAATCCGTTTTGCGGCTGTTACAGGTTATTTTTGAAGGACAGACATTTCCCCAAGACTTCGCCGGTCTGTAAGTATTCGTAAGTCGGGAACTCAAAAAGTACTGGCTTTAGCTTGTGGTAATCAATACGTCCTTCTTCATTCAGGCAAGTTTCTTCGACCAGAGTACTGTCGATGGTACAGATGAAATTTTCAAAACCTTTGGAATTGTAAACATCAACAACGGTACATTCCATTGCCAACGGTACCTTTTGGATGATGGGAGTCCCGGCCGCTCCGACTTCATAGTCGAATACGTTGGATTTGTCTGTTTTGGCCCCGCTTACGCTGCCTACATAGTCAGCCTCCGGAAGACAGGAACTGTCAACGATATTTAAAGACAGCTTTTTCCCTTCGTTAATAAAGCTGTTAATGTAATGATTGGACGCAAGACTTACTAAAATTCGGTCGTGCCCAATGATGCCCACATGTCCTACTAATGTCCAGGTTGGCTTTTCGCCGGCCATGGCGCCAACGACAACAAGCGGAGTAGGATATAAAGCTAATGTAGAACCAATATTTTTCTTCATAGGTCATTTCCTCACTTTCTGATACTGACATCGTGTCAACAGTGCTATTGTATATCGATACTGACACTGTGTCAATACAATTATAAAAAATAGAAACAAAAATGAAACAAAACTGTGATATAGTGTTGCCGCACAAAAGGAAAATCCATAAGTAAAGTAAATAAGAGATCAGTCGGATAATGGGAAAAGGAGGGAAGAGCAGTGCCGGCAACACTGCTGAAAAAGATGAAGAGAAACAAGATCGCGCATTGGATCATTTACCTGGCGACAGCGGTAGTTTCTGTCCTGTCTGTGGTCCAGTCGCAGAAAAATTTGCTGCCGGATTTTATAGGGATCGTCGTATATATTCTTGCGGCCATTTCGCTGACGATGGCCGGTATATGCTTATATAAAGATGTGATAAAAGGAGCGGCAGGGAGAGTGCTGATGCTGAGAAAGAAGACGGTTTTTGGAGCTCATTTCCTGGAAGACTACAGGTTTCGAACGGTTTTGACCACCCTGCCAAGCTTTGTGATCAATGTGGTTTATACCATATATAACGGTGTGATCGGCGTTTTGAATCAGTCGTCCTGGTTCATTGCGATGGCCGTCTACTACAGTCTGCTGGGGCTCATGCGCTATCAGGCAGTGAATACAGAAAGAAAAATATCCAAGATGGAAGATCAAAAGAGGATCAGAGAAGCGGAGCTGGCAGTTATAAAAATAGATGGCCTCCTGCTTTTGGTGTTAAATCTGGCGCTGAGCGGAGTTGTCCTGCTGACGATAGCGAGAGGGAGAGCCCGCAGTTATCCCGATATCATCGCCATATCTATAGCGGCATATACGTTTTATAAGATCACAATGGCTGTGATCAATATGGTAAAAGTGAGAAAAATGCAGTCACCCATCCTGATCACGATCCGCAATATAGGGGTGGCTGACGCGCTGGTATCCATGCTGACGCTGCAGATGACCATGCTGGCTTCCTTTCAGGAAACAGGAAGCCTGGACGCGGATCGGATGAATGGCATGACCGGAATGGCGGTATGTGTACTTATTGCCGCATTGGGCATCAGTATGATCTATTATGCCCGTAAAAGGAAAGAATCTCCGGGGTTATAACTGAAAGAGCCGCGGGGTGTTTCTTAAGAAGGATTTCATGGCGGAAGATAGATGGTATTTTGAAAAATTCGGCAGGATTCATATTTCAGAAACAAAACAGAAACGATTTTGCAACAGAAACGGGATATTCTTACAGAGTCAAAAGAAGATATCAAAAGGAGGAAATGAATCGTGGCTAAGTCAAAACTGGCGGAGAAAAATGAGAAAATAGCTGAGAAAGTGGTGGGCGGCTATAAGAAGATCGAAGAAGGGGTAGTAGGCGGCTATAAGAAAATCGAAGAAGACGCCGTAAATGGATTTATCAAAATGTCAGATGCATTTGTGGACGAGTTTTTGACCAGAGACGGAGAAACTGTGGAAGAAGCCAAGGCAAGGCTGGCAGAAGAAAAACAGCAGAGGGAAAAGGAAGAACAAAGAAGAAGGGAGAGGTAAAAAATGAAGAAGAGTAGTTTTGTAGCAATGATCTTGTCAACCATCGGAGGAATCCTGTTTGCGCTGGGAATGTGTATGACATTGATCCCGGAGTGGAACGCTTTTGATCAGGGGATTATTATGGGCGTGATCGGAGTGGCTGTACTGCTGGTCATGGTGCTGGTGTGGCGGAGAATGGAAAAGAAAAGTCCGGTCCGCCTGTCAGGGAAAATTATTGGAACCGTTCTGCTTGGTATTGCCGGAGCCTTGATCCTTGGCGTGGGAATGTGCCTGACGATGGTATGGAGCAGTATGCTCATTGGGATTTTGGTTGGAATTGTGGGGATCGTACTTCTTTTATGCCTGATCCCGCTGACCAAAGGCTTGAAATAGGAGGAATGTTCAAGGCAGTCAGTCAAAGAGACGCTGCCTTTTTTCTATTTCTGCGGAAAAACGGAATTAACAAAATAGAAATTATACAGAAATAAAAGGGCAATAGACTTCGTTTATATTTGATCTCGTCAGATGGCAATAAGATTGAGAAAGCGAGGTCTTTTTTATGGAAAACATAGTGTATCTGGTAACAGGGGCGGCAGGTTTCCTGGGAAGCCATATCTGCCATGAACTGCTGGAACGGGGAAGCAAGGTAAGAGCGCTGGTGCTTGCGGGCGACCGGGCCGCCCAATATGTTCCAAAGGAAGTGGAGATTGTGAAGGGAGACCTTTGTGATGTGGATTCCCTGGAACGGTTTTTCACCATCCCAGAGGGACAAACGTCGATCGTTATCCACTGCGCCAGCATGGTAACGACAAACGCGGCCTTCAATCAGAAATTAATGGATGTTAACGTGGGCGGGACAGAGAATATGATCGATCAATGTCTGAAACATCCCGAATGTCAGAAGATGGTATATGTCAGTTCCACAGGGGCGATCAAAGAGCAGACCAAGGGAACTTTGATCCGGGAGACGGACCAGTTTACACCCATCGATGAAAGCAGGCAGGTGGGATGTTACAGTCAATCAAAAGCCTTGGCTACCCAGGCGGTGCTGGATGCCTGCGCGGAAAGAGGATTGAAAGCCTGCGTCGTTCACCCAAGCGGGATCCTGGGACCGGAAGATCATGCGGTGGGCGAGACCACAGGGACGGTCATCAAGATTATGAACGGCGAGATGCCAATAGGCATGGGCGGTTCGTTTAACCTCTGTGATGTGCGGGACTTGGCTCATGGCTGTGTAAGCGCGGCGGATAAGGGAAGGATCGGTGAATGTTATATCCTTGGGAATAAGGAAGTAACGTTAAAGGAAATGTGCCAGATGCTCCACAAAGCCAGCGGCTGTAAGAAGCCGTATCTGTATGTGCCGATCGGTATGGCTTATAAACTGGCTCAGTGGATGGAGAAAAAGGCGGAAAAGACGGGAGAAAAGCCTATGATGACGAAGTTTGCCGTGTATAATCTGGCCAGAAATAATCAGTTTGACTCTTCTAAGGCGGAGCGGGAACTGGGATATCACACCAGGCCCTATGAGGAGACCCTAAGGGATGAGGCAAAGTGGCTGATGGAAGAAGGATTCTGCAAGAGTTATGGAGAAAGCGGCAGAAATGTTGTGTTCTCTCAAAGCTAAAAATGAGGCAGCATTGTATGCCGCGGATAGATAACTGATGAAATAGGGACTGCCAGGAGGAAGAAGATGGAAACGGTGTATGATATGTGGACTACAGGAATCCGGAGGATAGAAATCATGTCAGCAAAATTTATGAGCTGGATATTAGAAAAGGAGACACAGCCGGTGACAAGCTTTGTGATGTCTAGGAAAGAGGCCAAGGACTATCGAATCTGTAAGAAGCTTTACATTCCCCAGGACTGGGAGAATAAAATCACGGTGGAGATCACCGATGGAACAATCTTTTGCTGTCAAAGAGAGCCGTATCAGGGACTTCGCCTTTTGGTAGTGAGAGGAGAAATTTCCTACAGGAAGGCTGAAGAAGTAAAGAGTTGACGTCCCCATCGTCTAAAAATGGGGAGAAAGAGAGGATAAGTATGAGAATATTTTTGAAAGCGGCAGCGATCGTATCCCTTGTTGGAGCGGCAATCCTTGGAATTAAGACGCTGCTCGGCAAACTTACAGAAAAAGAAAAACATTATTTATAGAAGAAACGGCCTGTCTGAACTCAGACAGGCCATTTATCAGATAAACTTCCGCTCATCTACTCGTGGCAGGAATGTCCGCCGCAGCCGTGGGAACCACAGTCATGTCCCTCATGGTGATGTTCCCCGTGATGGCTGCAGAGGGTGTCGGGATCGTATTCCAGACGGTCTTCCAGAAGCGCTTCTACAGCCTGGTCCGCCGCGCCGGTCACGCCGGGATACAGATGGATACCGGCCTCGGCTAGAGCTGTGCGGGCGCCGCCGCCGATGCCGCCGCAGATCAAGGTATCAACGCCGTATTCCTTCAGGAAATCAGCCAGCGCGCCGTGGCCGCTTCCGTTGGTGTCCACAACAGAAGAGTCGGTGATCTTCCGATCAGACACGGTATAGAGCTTGAACTGTTTCGTGTGTCCAAAATGCTGAAAAACTTCTCCATTTTCATAAGTTACTGCAATTTTCATTTCTTGTTCCTCCTGGATATTATTCTGTATTCTATGTCTGCGGCATCCGCCGCAGTTGCACGCCTTTTCCGCGCCGTCGCAGAGACGGTAGTCCCCGCCTTCGATCTTTAAGGGGAGGCCGTCTACCAGAGCCAGGGCAAGCTTGTGCCGGGCAGAAGCGTAGATCTGCTGAACTGTGGTCCGGGCCACCGCCATATAAGAACTGCATTCCTCTTGGGAAAACCCTTCCTTATCGATCAGGCGGACCGCCTCATATTCATCCACCGTCAGGATCACCGGAGAACAGTCGGGCTGATCCGGAACCGGAGTAAATCCATGGATGGAAGGCAAAGAGCAGACACGTCTGCATTTTCGCGGCCTTGGCAAAATGATCACCTCCAAGATGTTAATTTGGGACAGGGCATTTTTCATCGGGGCCGGGGGATTTTTAAAAATCCCCCGGCCCTAATTGAAAGTTTACACCTATTTCTGACATATGTCAATAATAAAGCCCTATATCATCAAACTGAAATTATACCTAAAAGGCATGAAGTATTATGTAAACCAAGTATTTGCCTATTGGTTTAAAGCGTTTTACAATATACACAGACAAAGCAGATAGAAAGTCTTGTACTTAATGAATTAGGAGGCGTTATATATGGATACAGAGAAAATGAAACGGGATTTAGGAGGCGGAGCCGTATTTGAGATTGGAGATCCGAATACAGCTTTTGGGCAGTATTTTATCGGGCAGAGTTATCTTAAAATGCTGACCATGGAGAGAGTCGGCGTCGGCAATGTTACCTTCGAGCCGGGCTGCCGCAATAACTGGCACATTCATCATAAAGGCGGCCAGATTCTGCTTGTGACCGGAGGGAGAGGCTGGTATCAGGAATGGGGCAAAGAAGCTCAGGAGCTGAAGGCCGGCGATGTGGTAAATATTCCGCCGGAGGTGAAACACTGGCACGGAGCGTCCGCGGATTCCTGGTTCCAGCATCTTGCCATCGAAGTCCCGGCGGAGGGCGCTTCTAATGAGTGGTGTGAACCGGTATCTGACGAGGAGTACGGGAAATTAAAATAGATTGCTGTACAGAAGAAAAAGAAGCAGAAAAACGGAGACAAAAATGACGGGAGTGTGACAAGAATGAATTTGTATGAGACAGATCCGGAATTTATGGAGAGATTTGAACATTTTGCGGAAAAGGAAGTTCCTGGCGAAGAAGGCCAGCAGTTAGATGACAGGACTCGGTATATGGCCATCCTGGCCACGCTGCTTGGCTGCCAGGGAACGGCAGAGTTCCAGGAGATTCTTCCAAAAGCCCTGGATGCGGGAGTGACTCCGGTGGAGGCAAAAGAAATCATTTATCAGGCGACTGCTTATCTGGGAATGGGAAGAGTTCGTCCTTTCTTGACACTTGCCAATGAAATCCTGGAGGACAGAGGCGTAAAGCTCCCCCTGGAAGGGCAGGCCACGACGACTTACGCGGACCGTCTGGAAAAAGGGGCCCAGGCTCAGGTGACCATGTTTGGCGATCAGATGAAAGAAGCCTGGAAGAACGGGCATATCAACCGCTGGCTTGCAGCCAATTGTTTTGGAGATTATTATACGAGAAAAGGATTGGAACTGGCTCAGCGGGAGATGATCACATTCTGTTTCCTGGCGGCCCAGGGAGGCTGCGAACCTCAGCTTACATCCCACGCAAAGGGAAATATGAATATGGGAAATGACAAAGAATTTCTGATCAAGGTAGTGTCCCAATGTCTGCCGTATATCGGTTATCCCAGAAGTTTAAATGCTATTGCCTGTATCAATAAGGCGGCGGAATAATATAGATTACAGATCAGAGACGCAGATTTAGAGAGAAAGCCGGGATGGATAGAAAGAAATATTTCCTATCCATCCCGGCTTTTTTGCGCCAGACATGTTACAATGTAAACTGCGGGACTTTTTCTAAGTTATTTCTGCGGATGTTCAGGGCTTGGTTTAATAAAAAGCGGAGGAAAGGCTTTTTGAGATACCGCTTCATATAAAAAGACAAGAAAGAGAGGAAGACAGAAAATGGAGCATAGACAGGGAGCGGGCCATCTGGCCGCGATTCTTACCATCGTGATCTGGGGGACCACATTTATTTTTACTAAGATTCTTTTGAAAGAATTTGAACCTGTGGAGATTCTTTTGTTTCGGTTTGTTCTGGGGTTTGTGATTCTGCTGCTGGTATACCCCGGACGGATGAAAGGGACGGACCGGAGGCGGGAGTTCATTTTTGCGGCGGCAGGACTGTGCGGCGTCTGTCTGTATTATCTCTTGGAAAATATCGCTTTGACTTATACCCTGGCCTCTAATGTGGGAGTCATTGTATCAGTATCTCCGTTTTTTACAGCAATCTTCAACCGAATTTTTGGAGAAAAAGAACGACTGAAAGCCAGATTTTTTCTAGGATTTGCGGTTGCCATGGCGGGGATCGGACTGATCAGTTTCTGGGGGACCAAAGTAGAAGTAAGTCCCATTGGGGATCTGCTTTCGCTGGCAGCGGCAGTGGTGTGGGCCTGCTACTCCATTTTGACCAGGAAGATCAGCAAATTTGGATATCCAACGGTGCAGACGACGAGAAGAATATTTGCTTACGGCATTATTTTTATGCTGCCAACCCTATTTTTCTTTGATTTTCAGTTGGGACTTTCCCGGTTTACAAAACCGGAGAACCTTCTCAATATCCTGTTCTTAGGAGTGGGGGCGTCGGCCATATGTTTTGTGACCTGGAATTTTGCGGTGAAAGTATTGGGAGCAGTAAAGACCAGTGTGTATATTTACCTTGTGCCGGTGATCACTGTGATCAGTTCCGTGCTGGTGCTTCATGAGAAGATATCAGGCCCTGGATGGGCGGGAATCCTGCTTACACTGGCAGGACTGGGAATCTCGGAATATCGGGGGAAAAGCTAAAAAGGGACAGGGCATTTTCAAATAGGGCCGGGGGATTTTTAAAAATCCCCCGGCCCTATTTGAAGTTTTTTAAGAACCTTATCTACAAAGACTTTTGCGTGTTCCTCATCCAGGCTGTCGGGATGGGGAAGCGCTTCATCGAAGTTGCGGATAAAAAGATCCATCTGGGCGGAGTTTTCCTCATTACGCATAGCTTCGTATTTCTGCCGTACTTTCTGGGGCATTTTCCCTTGGCAGATAAAAGCGCCCAGGTACTCGTTATCGCTTTCGATCCATGCGCTGACGCTGTGTTCGATCCGTTTATAGTAATCCGGGGAATCCCCCATCCCGCAAGTGCCGAAAAGAGCAATTTCTTTTCCGCTTAAGTCACCTAAGAAATCACTGACAGCCAGGCTGCAGGTACCCCGGTGAACGCAGAATCCTACGAAATATACTTTCGCCTCTGGAATCGTTTTATCGGTCGTGATATCGATCAGATCCTTGGAGTTGCCGGGAAGCCGGGAGAAAATAGCGGCCGCTATCTTCTTGGTGTTTCCGGACTCACTGTCGTATAAAACCAGATATTCTAACAATATAAAAACCTCCTTTCTCGAGAAAGAGTATTTTCTAAAAAAATGGGCTAGATGTATCGGCCGCCTGAGTAAGGGCCGCTGCCGCAGCATAATCCGCTGCCGCCGCAGCACAGATTACAGACCAGATTAGCCAGACAAAGTTTCATGCACCAGCTGCTGCCGCCGGAAAATGTGGTCTGGTAAGGGCCCTGCCGCTGTTCATACCACATGCCTCCGCTTTCCAGCTGGCGGACCAGCATCTGATATTGAAGATTGCCAGGATCCTGACGCAGGGCTTCTTTCGCGTGTTCCAGGGCGATTACATTATTGCCCACGCCGGAGTTGGCGGCGGCGCTGTAAAAATACCACTGGGCATTCCGTGTCTTCATGCCGTTCAAAAGATTAAGGGCCTCCTGATAATGGCGGCTGTTGATAAAGTTGGCGGCAGCCTGCATATGTAACTCGTCCTCTGTCTGGGCGGAACTGCTTCCTGCCTGTCGGTACTGGCCGCTGAATCCACGGAAGGAACCAAAATCCCCAAATCCGCCAAAATCATAATCTCCGCCGCTCTGGGAGGAAGAACCGTATTCCCGTTCATGCATGATCTGCTGATAGGCCTGCTGGACTTCTTTGAAACGAGCTTCCGCCTGATCCTTATTGGGGTTGTTGATATTGGCGTCAGGATGGTATTTGCGGCTCAGAGACCGGTAAGCTTTTTTGATCTCCTCGTCGGAAGCGTTTCTTGATACGCCAAGGACGCTGTATGGGTCAGTCATGATTGTTGTCTCCTGTATGAGTATTCTGCAAAGACGTCTGTCCTGTACCAGCTTCCTGCCGTTTGGCCGTAACAGATGTGTAACGGCACCACACTCCGGAGTAAAGAATATTGCGGAGGATATCGGCGTGGAGAAGAATGGGGAGGGTCTCGAATTCTCTGGAACATTCCGCCATCATCAGTGTCAGAAGCTGGCGGCAGTCCTGGGCAAAATCCGGATTCTTCTGGAAATCTTCCTTTAAAGGATTATAGCTTCCGGTCTTTAGATCCTGCTCCACATCTTCATAGGCATCCATCAGATAGATAAATTTTCCCAGGAAGAAGCCGATCTTTTGAAGGGAATCTTCCCATTCGTCTTTGCGGTATGTAAATAATTCTGCCATAATCTGGCCAAATAGTCCAGCCATTTTATCCAGACTTTGCTCTCCGGCCCGTTCCAGGGCGGTCAAGGTGGAAAGGTTAGATGCGATGGCGGCGGATTTGGCGGGATAGATATTCTGGATCGTTTTGATCTGAGGCCTTAAAAGCCTGGCGGCCGCCAGGCTTTTCCGCTTCCGTTCATCGGTCCAGTCGTCCATCAGTTTATAATAGGTAAGAAGCAGATTGACTGCCGCCGCGTAATCTGTAAACTCATTGATCCTGGCAGTGTGCTTTTCCAGCGGGTGGGCGATGCAGTTTACCGTCTTTACTTCTGTTTCCGGCTCGTACAAGCCGGTCAGCAGAAGGATCAGAAAGGTCATATCAAAAGACAGCGTCATCTGGCCCCGGCGGCCATAACATTCCTTCAACCGCTGGCAGAGCCCGCAGTAATAAGAATGATACACATCATAATCTTTAAATTTCATTTCTGCTTTGTTGATCGCAATATATCCAAACATAAAGGCAGGCTCCCTAATCAGCTTTTCTTAATAAAAGTAGTGTTGCATTTGGGACAGCGGATCTCGATGCGTCCCTTGCCCCTGGGGACACGGATCTTCTGCTTGCAGGTAGGGCATTTGTAGATATGATGGGTTTTGCGCTGGGCCATCATATTTTTCTGCCGGGCGAAGAAACAGCGGATCTTATAAGTTTTTGTCAAGAAGGCTTGATTTTCTGAGGAACGCTTATAGATATTCCGGGAAAACATCCGGAAATATGCGAAAATAATACACGCCCAGGCCAAAATAGAAAGAATGGCGCTGTCGATAAACATGGAAAGGATGATGGCGGCAAGCCCAAGGATGATGGTAAACCGTCCCAGGTAATCCATTCCGTATCTTCCCTGCATAAACCGTATCAATTTCTCTCTCAAAATGAATCCTCCTCCTGTCTGAGTATAAATTTATGATACCGCCTTAGGAAGCAAAGTCAATAAACTGGCGATTAAAAATATATAAAAATTAAAATCAGGGAGTATTTGTGATATACTATTATAGACATGCGGACGGCGGGGAAAAAGACTTAGGGATAAGAAGAAAGAGAGGGATAATATGCAGGAATTGACAAGACTGATCAAAGAAGATATGAAACCAGCCCTGGGCGTAACGGAGCCGGGCGCGATTGCTTTTGCTGTGGCGACTGCCAGGAGCTATCTGGATGGAGCGGCGGAAGAAGTTTCGGTGGCGCTGAATTCCGGGATGTATAAAAATGCGTTTACCTGCGGGATCCCTAATTCCAGCCGCTATGGCAATCTCTATGCCGCGGCTTTGGGGGCGGTGGCGGCAAAGGCGGAAAAAGGCCTGGAATCCCTTGCAGACATTACGCCGGAAGACGACGAAAAGGCGGCCCGGATGGTAGAGGAAGGGAAAATAAAGGTCTGGATGGATCGGGTGGATTCCCGGATTTCTATTGACGCTTCTGTGCGCTCATCCCAAGACGTCTGTACCGTGCGGATTCGGGACAGCCATACTCATATCGTAAGCATCGAGAAAAACGGAGAGCGCGTGTTTAAGGAAACGGAAGAACCGGCGCCGGAGGCAGAAATGAAGCCGTCAGAGGAAGAGATGCCGGCTATCCATCGTTATCGGCTGTCAGATATCCTTACCTATATCAGAACGGTTCCGGAGGAAGAGATCAGTTTCATCCGAGAAGCGTTTTCTATGAATATGGATCTTCTGGAAGAGGGGATCCATTCTGGGCGGGCTGTGATCGCCGGCCAGCTCCTCAAGGAGAATGGAGGCCAGATCATATCGGAGGACGCCAGGAAGAGCGCCCAGCTCCTCTGTAATGGAGCGATCGAGGCGAGAGTCTTAGGATTAAGCAGGCCGGCAATGAGCATCACTGGAAGCGGAGCTCACGGAATCATTGCTGCGATGCCGCTGTTCGCCTATTATGAGGTGAACTATGAGGTGGTGGATGATGATCTTCTGCTGCGGGCAACCGCGCTCAGTTATCTGATCACTATGTACATCAAGGAATACTCTGGAAAATTATCCGCTTTCTGCGGCTGCGGGATCGCCGCGGGAACCGGGATGGCCTGCGGGCTTGCGTATTTAAGAGGCGGCGGGGAAGAGGAATTGACTAAAGTAATCCAGAATATGGCCAGCGGTCTGACGGGAATGATCTGCGACGGGGGCAACCATGGCTGCGTCATGAAAGGGATCACCGCGGTGGACGCGGCCTTCCGGGCGGTGGATCTGGCTATGGAAGGGATCTGTATCGAAAATATCCACGGAATCAACGGGAAGACGCCGGAGGATACCATGCGCAATATGGGGCTGATCGCTTCGCCGGGAATGGAAGAAACGGAAAAGACGATCGTGGAGATCATGGAGAATAAATAACAGAAAGCTGTGGAAAAACGCGGCGCGGGAGGAAAATGCAATTATGGCAGAGGCAAATAGAAAGAAAAGGCATCGCAGAGGCAGGAGGCGGAAGCGAAAGGGAGGAGTTTTGTCGAATCTCATTCTGGCAGTTGCCATTGTGGTGTTCTGCGTATCGGGGTTCCAGTTGATCCGGATCGGAAAAGGATACTTGGACGGCCGGAGCGAGTATGAAAAGGTGCGGGATGTGGCGCTGACCAATCCGGATGAGCAGGAGGGCTTCCGGGTGGATTTTGAGGAATTGATGAAGATCAATCCAGACACAGTGGGATGGATCCGTTTTTATCCGGAACCTTCCCAGATCAGCTACCCCATTGTTCAGGGCGAGGATAATGAGCGATATCTCCATGAGACATTTTCCGCGAATGAGAATACGCTGGGAGCGATTTTCCTGAATGTGGACAACAGCGCGGATTACTCTGACAAAAACACCATCATTTACGGGCACCGGATGCGGGATGGGTCCATGTTCCGGCATCTGCAGGATTATGAGGACGAATCCTTTTGGAAAGACAATCCTTACTTCTATATCTATACGCCGGACGGGAAAGAGATCACGTATCATATCTATTCTTATGCGGTGGTAAACGCGGTTTCTGATACCTATCTGACGGAATTTGGGGATGATGAGTCGTACCAGGAATTCCTGGATATGACGATGGAAACCTCGGAATATGATACGGGAGTGGAAGTTGACGCGGAGGACACTATCGTTACTCTGTCAACCTGTACCAGCGCCAGTGACGAGAACCGGATCGTGGTGCGGGGCGTGAAAGAAAAAGAAGTAGAGCTTGAGGAGTGAGAATATGGCATACCAATATGAAGTGGGGGACATTGTTACTTTGAAGAAACCCCACCCCTGCGGAAGTAAAGAATGGGAGATCCTGCGGGTTGGGGCGGATTTTCGGCTGAAATGCGCCGGCTGCGGACACCAGATCATGATCAGCCGCAAACTGGTGGAAAAAAACACGAGAGATTTGAAGAAAAAGGCTTGAAACCGGGCACCTTTTATGATATCATGTAAAACCGTGATACATTAGTCCTTGCTCCCGCGGGAGATAGAAAGCGGGGGCCAAAAGACCAGAAGGAGGTGCAAAGGCGACATGAACAAATACGAATTAGCTGTTGTTGTCAGTGCAAAAATCGAAGATGACGAAAGAGCTCAGGTAGTCGAGAAAGTAAAAGCGCTGGTTGAGCGTTTTGGGGGCCAGATCTCTGACGTCGATGAATGGGGTAAGAAAAAGCTTGCTTACGAAATTCAGAAGATGAAAGAAGCGTATTATTATTTCATCCACTTCGAGGCCAAGAGCGATGTTCCAGACGAGATCGAGCAGAGAATCCGTATCATGGACAACGTGATCAGGTATTTATGCGTTAGACAGGAAGCATAAGCGGGAAGAAGAGGTAAATTTATGAATAAAGTAATTTTGATGGGACGACTGACCAGAGACCCGGAAATCCGGTATTCGCAGGGAGAGAATTCCCTGGCGATCGCCAGATACACACTGGCTGTGGACCGTAGATTTAAGCGGGACGGAGAGCCAACGGCAGATTTTATCAACTGCGTGGCTTTTGGAAGACAGGCGGAGCATGTGGAGAGATATTACCGCCAGGGCCTGAAGGTGGTAGTCAGCGGCCGGATCCAGACCGGAAGCTACACCAACAGAGACGGTGTGAAAGTCTATACTACAGAGGTGGTTGTAGACGAACAGGAATTTGCGGAAAGCAAAGCGGCAAGCGATGCGAACGCAGGACATTTCCAGTCAGCGCCCGCGCCTGCGCCGGCACCTGCGGCAGATGCCGGGGACGGGTTCATGAATATTCCAGATGGAATTGATGAGGAATTACCATTCAATTAAGGAGGTAAAGCAAAATGGCTTTTGATAAAGCGAATCGTCCAGAAGGCGGCTTCAAGAGAAGAGGCGGCGGACGCAGAAGAAAAAAAGTTTGCGTGTTCTGTGGAAAAGAGAACAACGAGATCGATTACAAAGATGTAGCAAAGCTGAGGAAGTATATCTCTGAGAGAGGAAAGATCCTTCCAAGGAGAATTACTGGAAACTGCGCAAAACATCAGAGAGCGCTTACGGTTGCCATCAAAAGAGCCCGTCACATCGCTCTGATGCCATACGTACAGGACTAATCCTGGAAAGCAGGTCGAAAAAAAGTGAACAGACAGGTACAGACGTAAAATTCGTTTGTACCTGTTTTTTTGGCTTCATCTCTTGCAAATCCTGTAAAGATTCAGTATTTTAGAAGAAGTGAAAAACGATGTATCGTGAAAGAGAATGACCGCGGCGGAAGAAGGAGGACGACCAATGAGATTGACCATGCTGGGAACGGGGAACGCAAATGTACTGGATTACTATAATACTTGTTTTGTGCTTTCGGAGAAACAGATGGGAGCGCATTTCCTTATAGATGGGGGAGGCGGAAACCGGATCCTTAAAGTTTTAAAAGACGCAGGAATAAGGTTGGAAGATATCCATGATCTTTTTGTCACCCATGAGCATATCGACCATATTTTGGGGGTGATCTGGCTGATCCGTATGATCGGGCAGAAGATGAATAAAGGACAGTATAAAGGGAAACTTCGGATCTACTGCCACAAAGAGCTGGAGGAAAAGCTCCGGGCGATCGCGGAAATGACAATCCAGAAGAAAGTATGCCGGAACTTTGGAGAGAAAATTCTGTTTGAAGTAGTGGAATCCGGGGAAACCCGCCAGATCCTGGGATGCCCGGTGACCTTTTTTGACATTGCCTCCACCAAGGCAAAACAATTTGGATTTACCATGAGGCTTCCCGATGGAAGAAAACTGACCTGCACCGGCGACGAACCTTACCGGGAGGAAGAGCGGCAGTATGTAGAAGGCAGCGACTGGCTGCTGCATGAGGCTTTCTGCCTGTATCAAGAGGCTGAACTTTTCAAACCCTATGAGAAACACCACAGTACGGTCAAAGAAGCCTGCGAACTGGCGGAAACCTTTGGGATACCCAATCTCCTTCTGTATCATACAGAAGAAACCCATGGCGGAGAGCGGAAACAGCTGTATCAGGCAGAAGGGGAGAAATACTATCACGGCCGGCTGTATGTGCCGGATGATCTGGAGGAATTGGAATTGTAGCAATTGTAGACGGGGCCGGGGGATTTTTAAAAATCCCCCGGCCCTAATTGATTATCTCCACAATATTTCACATGGTTTTAATGTAATTGTCTCGCAATTTCCATTTCCATCATAGAATTTCGTGGTCTGTGTTTCGTTTGAATTGTTTAAGATTGCGTATTTTCCGCTTTCTGGATAAGCGTTTACTTCGCAGTTTAAGTTGTCCGCATACCAGATGTGGTAGCGGTCTTCTTTATGAGCGGCGTAATACATGGCTCTCACCAGCAGCCGAGTGTTTTCGTAGCTGTAAGGAAGACCTGCGATATAGACGCCCCGGCCCTTTCCGTAGGTGCTGGCTGCTAAGTGTACTTCGTTGTTGGAATATTCAATAATTTCTGTTTTTTCTGATAAAGCGTAAATGTCGTGTTTGCTTTCTCCAAAGTCGAAAGCGCTGGTTCTGTCTTCGGTAATGAAATGGTTATCCAGAGCCTTGGTGAAATACTTGTCTGTGGAGAGGGTGAAACCAAGTTCTTTATCCACGCCAAAGATATCCGCAAGCTGGAAGAAACGGCCTCCGTGATGGAATGCGGAAGGTTCGCCGACACCGATCAGACCGCCTCCCTCGTAGACCCATCTGCGGATGGCGGTCACCAGCTTTTCGTCTGCCCATTCTTCGCCGCCGGAAAATGCGGTTCCGGCATCGCCTGCGTTGATGATCACATCGATGTCTTTTGGAACGCCGTTTTCGCGGATGTCGTCAAAGCTTAAGAATACAACGTCTACAGCCGCGCCGCTTAAGGATTCCAGAATACCAAAGTAAGAGTAAGTCTGCTTATACCAGAGAGCGTGGGCTACCATATAAGGCTGCCAGGAACGAAGGCGGCCCCAGGAATTCAAGATGCCCACTTTCAGTCCGCAGTAAGGTTTCTTGCCTTTTACATTATCGTAGATTTCCCGGAATTCGTCGGTAACATTTTCAATGTAGTCCACGAATTTGGGGAATTTGTAAGCCAGGCTCAAATAGCCGCCGTAGCCGATCCGGTCTACCGGATTACGCATAAGGGCGCGCCTTGCGCTGAGCCAGTTATCGATGGCTTCAATGCAGGGATCATTTCCTTCATAAAAAGTATCCGGGAAGAAATAAGGAAGGAAACGGCCTTCCGTATATTTCACGCCGGGAATGTCGGAGATCAGACGCAAAGTGGCGCCGCCGCCCACACTTCCCACGACCGCGTCCAGACCAATGCTTTCAAAATAGGGGCCGTAAGGCTCCGTGCCGATCCAGTTGTCGCCCAGAAACATCATGGCCTCTCTGCCGGCATCGTGGACAAGGTCCACAAGTTCCTTTGCTTTGGTTGCGACAAACCGCTGGATGAAATCCATGTAATCGCGGTAAGCTTTGGTGGGAACGCGGAAAGTGGTATTATAATAGCCGTTGTCTACGATATCCTCCGGGCGCAGGGCATAACCATATTCTTTTTCAAATTCCTCCAGAGCTTTGATGGAAATAGTGGCCCCATAGCCAAACCAGTCTACATATTTTTCCTTGGCATCGGCGTTGAATACCAAGGTGAAATGATAGAAAAATGTGGTAAAGCGGACCACGTCTGTGTCTGGGTTGTCGATCAGCCACTGCTTCAGATAATCCTTGGCGAAAGCGCCGGAATTAGCCTGGCGCACGTCAAATGGAATTTCGTGAGGCTTGTCTCCCCAATTATTGGTGATATGATTGTACATCTGGGTCGGATCCCAGATGGCAAAAACAAAGAAAGATACCGTGTATTCGTGGAATGGCGTACATCCGGTCACGACTACCCGGTCGTTTTTCTGATCTACAGACCAGTTTTCAGGAGCTACAACGTCTCCTGTAGTACGGTCGATCACTTCCCACCATTTCTTAGGATCGTGGATATAGTCGGCGATTACCTGCTGGCGGTAGTAGCCATCCAGGAAGTCGATGGACAACTCATCGGAAACCGCCAGATTATGTTTGGACATCAGCAGCATCTGCTGACATTCGTCCATGTGTTTTTCGGCAAATTCATTGTGTCCTCTCGCCACAAAGTAAGTGGTGTATATTTTAGCATCCAGTGCTTTGATCTCATCATCCAGTTTTGTGCCGTCACTGTCGCGCAGCGCATCCGCGCCCCAGCGGTCCAGCATCTCTTTCGTCTGTTCCAGAAAATTCGATTCGCTTGGCAGAGTAACCCGCCCTTTTGTCTTTGACATAATATCCTCCTTTTTTAATTTGGGCCGGGGGATTTTTAAAAAGCCCCCGGCCCAAATTAAAAATGCCCTGTCCCTTTTTGCTATTATGAGTATATGGGATAATGCCTTCTATTTCAATAGCACAATCCGCCGATTTTTTTGTACATTTTGATCTTTTTGCCGACTTACTAAAACTTGTGTTTATAGAGGAAGTTTGATATATTAAGGTCAGCAGGAAAGGGGTGGTGGATCATTGTTAGAAGTTAAGATGATCAAAAGGAGAGAGGAATTGGAGAGTTTGGCTCCGTTCTATGTGGACCGGCTTTTGTGGGGAACGAAAGGAATCCCCCGTACTTATGGATATCTTGGGTTTATCCCTGGCGACAGGTTCTGCCTGAAGATGGTTTGCGAAGAACAGAATCCGCTTCGTACCTACAAGGAAAATATGGATCCGGTTTATCGGGACAGCGCGATGGAGGCGTTCTTTCTATTTGAAAGCGCTAAGCGCAGGGAGGCTCCGCCCATTTATCTGAATTTTGAGGCAAACGGAAACGGCGCCCTGCTTGCGGGATATGGAGAGGGGAGAATGTACCGTACTTATTTTTCCCAGGATGAATGTGAGAAATTTGGCTGCAGGGCAAAAGTGGGAGAAACAAAATGGGAATTTGAAATGGAAATCCCCGTGGATATTCTGGAAGAAATTTACGGCCCGTTGGAGCTGAGAGAAGGAAGCCGCTTTACCTGCAACTTTTATAAGATTTCTGAGACAAGAGAGATTGAACACTATGCGTCTTACGCGCCTCTTGAGACGGAGACGCCAAGTTTCCACCTCCCGGAATTTTTCGCGGAGGCGGTGATCATAAAATAAACGGCAGCTTAAAAACTGCCGTCTGCCATTGCCTTGATAGAAGAGGCATATTCAGATGGAGTCATGCCGGTCACCTTCTTGAACTGTCGAGAAAAATAGTGGATAGATGTATAGCCCAGATGTTCGGAGATCTGTGTAAAATTCATCTGCCCGGTACGGATCAGTTCTTTGGCGGTGTTGATCTTCATATGGGAAAAATATTCGATGATCCCAAGAGAAGTCTTTTTCTTAAACAGTTTCTGGAGCTGGGAGCGTCCGATCAGGTTGTCCCGGCAGATCTGGTCGATGGTGATATGATTGGCCAGATTTGCCTCCAGATAATCCACCACGCGGGTAAAGATTTCAGTGTCGCTTTTGGCGCGGGTTGATTTGGTGGAAGAGATATTCTTGGGAAGCCGATCTTGGGGGGCGGAAGGATTGACATATCGTCGGATCAAATGAATCAAAAACTCTTCCAGGTACAGGCGGATCAACTGTTCGCTGCCGAATTTGTCCGGTTCTTTCTGAGGCATATTTTCCAGATAGGGGTCGTCCAGACGGCAGTCAAAGCAGCGCCTGGCTTCCATGATAATATTGGCCAATAAATTTCGTTCGATCTCATCTACTTTAAAAAGCCGCTTTTTGAAAAAGCGCATAGCTTCATCGCCGCAGTGAAAGGAGATGACCACCAGATTGGGGGCGATGCCGCCGGTCGCTTTGACGTTGTGGAATTCATTGGGAGGATGGAACAAGATCTCTCCTTTTTTTAAAATATAAAAGGTTTTGCCGGCTGTGACGCTTACTTCACCTTTATCCACGCAGATGAATTCCCAGAAATTATGCGCCTCCCCCGCAAAGGAAAAGTCGCTCATATACTCGAAATAATGGATGCTGTAAATCTTATCTACAGATATGGAATTTTTCAGCTCAACGCCATAATATGCCATGATTCCTCCTGGATCAAATGTTGTTTTTGTTTAATTACAACAATATTATACATGACTGGGAGGTAAAAATCAAAACAAAAAGCACAGATAGTACAAATTAAGGGAAATATCAGACAAAGCTTTTTGTGCATCATTGTAATATAATGGAACTTAACAACTAAACAAAGTTTTTGTTAGGAGGTAAAAGTTATGAAAAAGAAACTCGTAAGCGTTCTGCTGTGCGCGGCTATGGTAGCCGGCCTGGCAGTAGGCTGCGGCGGCGGATCCGACAGCGGCAGCGGCGGCGGAGACAAACTGGTATACTGGGCGATGTGGAGTGAGGAAGAACCACAGGCAAAGGTTATCCAGGCGGCGGTTGAAAAGTATACGGAAGATACCGGCGTTGAAGTTGATGTTCAGTTCAAAGGACGTAATGGACAGAGGGAAGGACTTCAGCCGGCGCTGGACGCAAAACAGCAGATCGACCTGTTTGACGAGGATGTAAACCGTGTAAATGGCTCTTGGGGCGACTATACAATGGACCTGGAAGAGCTGGCGGCTGACTATGAGGCGGAGCATGGAAACGCAACCCTGTTTACGATCGCGAGAAACGCGTACGCACAGGCTCATGATGGAGATCAGACGCTTCATTCAATTCCGTTCCAGCCATCCATCTTCGGATTCTTCTACAACAAGGCATTGTTTGAGCAGGCAGGTATCGAGGCCGTTCCAACAACGTTAGAAGAGTTGGATGCAGCCTGCGCGAAACTGGTTGAAGCAGGGATCACTCCGATCACAGGCGACACTACTTACCAGACCGCATACTTAGGATATCATCTGGGACGTTACCTGGGACAGGATGGAGTGAAAGCTCTGGTAAATGATCCAAACTGTGCGGATCCGGAAGCGGTAAACTGGGATGATCCAAGAGTTGCCCAGGCTATTGCGGATATTGAGGATTTCGCGAGCAAAGGATACTATTCTTCCAATATCGCTTCCAATATCTATCCTGCTGGACAGAATCAGGAGTTTGCGCCTGGAAATGCGGCAATGATCTTCTGCGGTTCCTGGCTGCCGAACGAATTAAAGAACACAGTAGCTGAAGATTTTGAGTGGGGATACTTCAACTACCCATCTGTAGAAGGCGGAACTGATGACAGTACTGCGAACAATATCGCAAACCAGGTATTCGCGATCAATAAAGATTCTGAGATGGCAGAAGAAGCATTTGAGCTGATCACTTACATCACTACTGGCGAATTTGACCAGCAGATGACAGAAGAAGCTCTTTGCATCCCGACTGATACAGCAAACGCAGATGCTTGGCCGGCAGAACTGGCGGAAGTGAAGCCTGCGTTTGATGGAACAACAACCTACTATGACTGGGCGGTAGGCGCTGAGAACAACGGAGACCTGACACCGGTTCTGAATGAGAACATGGTTAAATTGATGGCAGGAAGCATTACAGCAGATGAATTTATCGCAACCTGCGCATCCTCAGCGGGAGAATAAAAACGACAGATTTTAAACATAGAAATTGAGCTAGGGGAAAATATGGTGGCATAGGCGTCCGCGCCGCCACCATATTTTTTGAAGAAGGAGGGGCTCTGATGAAAAAGAATAGAGGAATGATTGTTGCTTTCCTTGCGCCGGCCGTCATCATCTTCTTGATGGTATTCTTATATCCGATCGTTAGAACAGTTGTAATGAGCCTTTTTAAGATCGATTCCGTGACGGCTACCATGGATACCTGGCAGTTTGTGGGAATTGAGAATTATACAAGATTATTTACAACAGATATCTTTGTTTCTGCGATGAAAAATATCGGAAAGATCTGGCTGCTCGGCGGAATCATCGTCATGCTTGTTTCGCTGCTGTTCGGTGTGATCCTGACAAGCGGGATCAAAGGGAAAAAGATTTTCCGGGCGATCATCTATCTTCCGAATATCGTAAGCGCGGTAGCGTTGGCGACTATGTGGCTGCAGTATGTATACAGCCCGCAGTTTGGTCTTTTGAAAAGCTTTTTTGAGTTTCTGGGAATGGATGAACTGGCGCAAACTCAGTGGACGGCGCCGGAAAATGTGTTCTGGGCGCTGTTGTTTGCTTATTGTTTTGGTATGATCGGATATCACATGCTGATCTGGATGAGCGGGATTGAGAGAATCAATCCAGAACTCTATGAATCTGCGACTATTGACGGCGCAAACCGGATCCAGCAGTTTCGATATATGACGCTGCCTCTGTTAAAGGGCGTGTTTAAGACAAATGTGACGATGTGGACGGTAAGTACAGCGGCGTTCTTCGTATGGTCCCAGCTTTTTTCCTCTGTTACGGCAAACAACGCCACGATCGTTCCAGTGCAGTATATGTATATGAATATCTTTGGCGCTGGAAATGCGGTAACAGAACGGAACGCGGGCTATGGCGCCGCGATCGGTATTATCCTGTGCGTTTGTGTCGTGCTTGTATTTACCATCTGCAACGCATTGGTTAAAGACGACGATCTGGAATTTTAGGAAGGAGGGGCAGTGATGGCGAAAGAAAAGAAACAAAAAGATAAATTTAATCTGAAAAGAGAACTGAAACTGGCTCCGGGTTATATCATTATACTGCTCTGGGTCCTTTTCACACTGGTACTCCTAGGATGGATCATTGCGGCCAGCTTTTCCACAACGCAGGATATTTTTGCCGGAAAGGCTCTGCAATTTCCGACAGGACTGCATTTTGAGAATTATATCCAGGCATGGGGATCTGGCGGTGTGGCAACCTTTTTCATGAACTCTCTTCTGTATTCCTTAGTGTCCTGCGCGCTGCTGATCGTGATCTGCGCGCCGGCGGCCTATGTGCTGGCTAGATTTACCTTCCTTGGGAATAAGATCATCCAGACCAGTTTCGTATCCGCCATGGGAGTGCCGATCACTATGATCGTACTGCCTTTGTTCTGTATGGTGGCCAATATGGGTATCCTGAACAGTGTGGCGGCCAGCAAGGCGACTTTGATATTCCTGTATACAGGGATCAATATTCCGTATACCACAATCTTCCTGCTGACTTTCTTCTCAAATTTGTCCAGGACATACGAAGAAGCGGCGGCGATTGATGGATGTCCGCCGGCCAAGACTTTCTGGAAGATCATGTTCCCGATGGCGCAGTCAGGAATCATAACCGTTACGATTTTTAACTTTATCAATATCTGGAATGAGTACTTCCTGTCATTGATCTTTGCGAACAACGATACGCTCCGTCCGGTGGCGGTAGGTCTTTACGGAATGCTCCAGTCCATGCAGTACACAGGAAACTGGGCGGGAATGTTTGCGGCCGTAGTAATCGTATTCCTTCCGACCTTTATCCTGTATATCTTCCTGTCAGAGAAGATCATTGGAGGAGTTACTGGCGGAATCAAAGGATAATTGACATAACGTAGATATAGATAAGAGCTTGGAGGAAAGACAATGAACAAACCAGTATTAGTCATTATGGCAGCCGGAATGGGCAGCCGATATGGCGGATTGAAACAGATCGACCCGGTGGATGAAGACGGCCATATCATCATGGACTTTTCCATGTATGACGCAAAGCAGGCGGGATTTGAAAAGGTGATCTTCATCATTAAAAAAGAGAATGAGGCGGATTTCAAAGAAGCGGTAGGAAACCGGATGGCAAAATATATGGAAGTGTCTTACGCTTATCAGGAACTGTCCAATATTCCGGAAGGGTACCAGGTGCCTGAGGGGCGCGTGAAGCCGTGGGGGACGGCGCATGCGGTCTTAAGCTGTATTGACCAGATCGACGGCCCATTTGCGGTGATCAACGCGGATGACTATTATGGACAAGAGGCTTTCCGGCTGATCTATGATTACCTTGCCGTTCACCAGGATGATGACAAGTACCGTTATACAATGGTTGGGTATGAGCTGGGAAAAACGGTAACAGACAACGGACATGTGGCCCGCGGGATCTGCGAGATGAACGAGCGGGGCGAATTGGTCGCTATCAATGAAAGAACCAGGATCGAGAAGCGCGATGGGGGAATCGCGTTTACCGAAGACGATGGGGAAAGCTGGACTTTTGTTCCGGCGGAGACAACGGTGTCTATGAATATGTGGGGATTTACAGAGAGCATCCTGCGGGAGATCAGGGATGGATTTCCGGCCTTTTTAGAAGAAGGCCTTCAGGCAAATCCGATGAAATGTGAATATTTTCTGCCTGCGGTAGTAAGCCGTCTGCTTGGGGAAGGCAGGGCTTCCGTAGCGGTTCTCAAATCTTCAGACAAATGGTATGGCGTAACCTATAAAGAGGATAAACCGGTTGTAGTCGCGGCCCTTAAGGAAATGAAAGAAAAGGGACTGTATCCGGCGCATATCTGGGAGGAATCATAATGGCAGAGGTGACACAGAAACAGAAAGAGGAAGTGATCAAGAACTTTCAGTACGAGGGCACTTTAGTAGAGGAAGGTCCATATGGAAGCGGACACATCAACGATACCTATCTGCTGACTTTTGAGATTGCTGAGATGGGGAGGATCAAGGTGATCCTTCAGCGGATGAATAGAGAGGTATTTGAGAAGCCGGTAGAGTTGATGGAAAATATTATGGGAGTTACCTCATATTTAAGAGAGCGGATCATTGAAAATGGGGGCGATCCGGAGCGGGAGACATTGAATGTGATCCCGGCGAAGGATGGAAAGCCCTATTATGTAGATTCCCTGGGAGACTACTGGCGTTCCTATCAGTTTATTACCGATGCCACCAGTTATGACCAGGTGGAGAAACCGGAGCATTTTTATCAGAGCGCGGTGGCGTTTGGAAACTTTCAGCGGCTTCTGGCGGATTATCCGGCCGAGACTCTTCATGAGACCATCAAAGGTTTCCATGATACCAGGGCCAGGCTTGCTGTTTTTCAGAAAGCGGTGGAAGAAGATGTGATGGGAAGGGCGGATTCTGTCCGGGAAGAGATCCAGTTTGTCCTGGATCGGGAAGACGTAGCCAATTATTTCTGTGAACTGCTGGATAAAAAAGAGATTCCGGTGCGGGTAACTCACAATGATACAAAGCTGAACAATATCATGATCGATAATAAAACAGGGAAAGGAATCTGCGTGATCGACCTGGATACGGTAATGCCGGGGCTTGCCATGAATGATTTTGGCGACTCCATCCGTTTTGGGGCCAGCACGGCCGCGGAGGACGAGAAGGATCTGAGCAAGGTTTCCTGCAGTATGGAATTGTTTGAGCTGTATACCAAAGGCTTTGTGGAAGGCTGCGGAGGAAAACTTACAGAGAAAGAAATCCAGCTTATGCCTATGGGCGCGAAGATTATGACTTTTGAGTGCGGGATGCGGTTTCTGACGGACTATCTTCAAGGAGACGTATATTTTAAAACCCACCGGGAAGGGCAGAATCTGGACCGTTGCCGGACTCAGTTCAAGCTGGTTGCGGATATGGAAGAAAAGTGGTACACTATGCAGGAAATCGTTAATAAATACAGCAATATCTAGGAGGCAAAAAAGCATGGCGAAGATATTGATCACAGGCGGCGCCGGCTATATCGGGAGTCATACGGCGCTGGAACTTTTGAACAAAGGATATCAGGTTGTTGTCTATGATAATCTGAGTAATTCATCTAAAGAATCCATCCGCAGAGTAGAAGAGCTGACGGGAAAGACCATTCAATTCTACGAAGGAGATGTGCTGGATGCGGAAGCGTTGGAAGCGATGTTCCGAGCGGAAGGAATTGACGCGGTGATCCACTGCGCGGCTTTGAAAGCAGTAGGCGAATCTGTGCAGAAACCACTGGAATACTATCATAATAATATTACCGGAACTCTGACCCTGATGGGTGTGATGGATAAGGTGGGAGTGAAAAATATCGTATTCAGTTCCTCTGCTACGGTCTATGGAGACCCGGAGGTGATTCCGATCACGGAAGACTGCCCGAAGGGACAATGCACCAACCCTTATGGATGGACCAAGTCTATGATGGAACAGATCATGACAGACGTACAGAAGGCAAAGCCGGATTGGAACGTGATCCTGCTGCGTTACTTTAACCCGGTAGGAGCCCATAAGAGCGGAAGGATCGGGGAAGACCCGAAGGGAATCCCTAACAATCTGATGCCGTATATCTCGCAGGTGGCTGTGGGAAAACTTCCGAAGCTGGGCGTCTTTGGCGATGACTATAATACGCCGGACGGAACGGGAGTGCGGGACTATATCCATGTAGTCGATCTGGCGCTGGGGCATGTGAAGGCCATTGATTATATCTTTACGGATCCGGGGCTGGATGTCATCAACCTGGGAACTGGAACTGGATACTCGGTACTGGATATGGTAAAAGCCTTTTCAAAAGCTTGTGGGAAAGAGATTCCATATGAGATCAAACCCAGGAGAGCCGGGGATATTGACATGTGCTACGCGGATCCGTCCAAAGCAGAACGGGTGCTTGGCTGGAAAGCGGAGCGGGATCTGGAGGAAATGTGTGAGGACACCTGGAGATGGCAGTCTCAGAATCCTAACGGGTACCGCGGATAAACAGACGCTGCAAAGCGGGAGTATCATAGCCGCATGATTGGATTTTTGGCGGAAATTGCAGGGGCAATTTCCGTCTTTTATTTTCGGCGGGAAAGTGATATAATACTGATGTATATCGTTAAAAATCTATAGTAAATATTTGTGGATTTTAGAGGATGCGGCAATGGGAAAAAAGAAAAAGGACAATCAAAGCATACGTCTGAAAGGACAACTCAAGCTGTATATGCAGTGGCCCGCGGTCATGGCGGTCCTGCTGGTGTTCGTAAATATATGGACCTATAAGATCGATCGGCGGGCGGGTACGCTGATGTTTATCTTTGTATTGATCTATATCGTGATGACGGGGATTTTATACTTGTACAGCAAGTCGCTGATCGTAAAAGACCTGGTAGAATTTGCGGCTCAATACGGAGTGGTACAGAATACGCTTTTGAAGGAACTTGCAGTACCCTATGCTATTTTCCTGGAAGACGGAAAAGCGGTATGGATGAACAGTCAGTTCGAGGAGGTGCTGGGAGGGAAACCTAAGAGAGACGTCTATATCAGCAAATATATTCCGGAACTGAATAAGAGTATTTTCCCCAAAGAGGAAGATGACGTCGTTCACATGGATGTCTATTATGGAGCCAGGGAATATAAGGCGGAGCTTAGGAAGGTATCTGTGAAAGGGTTCAGCGAGACGGAACGTCTGATGGAAATGCCGGAAGAAGAAGAGTATTTCATCGCGGTGTATCTGCAGGACGTGACGGAGCTGAGCCACTATATCAAAGCGAATGAGGAGCAGCGCCTGGTGGCCGGCCTGATTTATATTGATAATTACGATGAGGTGATCAACAGCGTAGAAGAGGTAAGGCAGTCTCTGCTGGTAGCGCTGGTGGACCGTAAGATCAATCAGTATATCGCGAAAGCGGACGGGATTGTGAAAAAAATGGAGAACGATAAATATTTTATCGCCATTCAAAAGCAGTATTTCAAGGAATTGGAAGAAGATAAATTCTCTTTGCTGGAAGAGGTAAAGTCTGTCAATATCGGAAATGGAGTTCCGGTGACGCTTAGTATTGGGCTGGGATTAAGTACCGAATCTTACTCCCAAAGTTATAATTACGCCAGAGTAGCCATCGATCTTGCCCTTGCCAGAGGCGGAGACCAAGCGGTCATCAAAGATTCCCACGGCATCACCTATTTTGGAGGAAAACGGGAACAGACGTCCAGGAATACCAGAGTTAAGGCGCGGGTTAAGGCTGAGGCGCTCCGAGAATTCCTGACAGTGAAAGATAAGATTTTTGTTATGGGACACAAGCTAAGTGACGCGGATGCGCTGGGAGCGGCGGTCGGAATCTACCGGGCGGCCGCGGCGCTGGAGAAGAAGGCGCACATCGTCTTGAATGAAGTGTCCGCATCTCTGCGCCCTTTGTATAATTCATATATAGACAATCCGGATTATCCGGAAGATCTGTTTTTGCAGCCTTCCCAGGCTATTGGCATGGCGGATGAAAATTCTATGGTGGTTGTGGTAGATACAAACCGGCCGGGAATGACAGAATGTGAAGAACTGCTGCATATTGCGAAGACCATCGTTGTGCTGGATCATCACCGGCAGAGCAGCGATAATATTGATAACGCGCTGTTATCTTATATTGAGCCGTACGCTTCTTCGTCCTGTGAGATGGTCTCCGAAATTCTGCAGTACATTGTGGACGATATCCGGATTCCAAAGCTGGAGGCAAGCAGTCTTTACGCCGGGATCATGATCGATACCAGCAATTTTGTAAATCGGACAGGCGTACGCACCTTTGAAGCGGCGGCGTTTCTGAGGCGGCATGGAGCGGATATTACGCTGGTGCGCAAGATGTTCCGGGATGATATGGAGTCGTACCGGGCAAAGGCGGAGATCCTCAGCAGTACGGAAGTATACAGAGACCGTTTTGCTATCGCTGTGGGAGCCGGTCTTACCATTGAGAGTCCTACCATCGTTGGGGCTCAGGCGGCTAACGAATTATTGGACATTAATGAGATCAAAGCCTCGTTTGTCCTTACAGAATATAACGGAAGAATCTATATCAGCGCCCGCTCCATTGACGAGGTCAATGTACAGATCATCATGGAGCGTTTGGGCGGCGGCGGCCATATGAACGCATCGGGCGCCCAGTTTGATTATACAGATATGGATCAAGCGGTGGCCACCCTGAAAGCGGTGATTGATGAAATGATCGAAGGAGGAGATATCTGATGAAGGTAATCTTAAAAGAAGACGTGAAATCCCTTGGGAAAAAAGGCCAGGTAGTAGAAGTAAGTGATGGCTATGCCAGAAACTTTATCTTGAAAAAGGGCAAAGGAGTAGAGGCGAACTCAAAGAACTTGAATGATCTGAAGCTGCAGAAGGCCAATCAGGATAAGGTGGCCCAGGAGCAGTTTGAGGCGGCAAAGGAGCTTGGAAAGAAAGTAGAGGCCGGGCAGATCCAGGTTTCCATCAAAACGGGTGAGGGCGGAAAAGCCTTTGGCTCTATTTCGTCTAAGGAGATCGCGGAAGAGACGAAAGCGCAGCTTGGCCTGGAGATTGACAAAAAGAAGATCCAGCTCAAGGAGACGATCAAGACTCTGGGAACCCACAATGTTCCTATTAAACTTCATCCGAAAGTGACCGTGGAACTGAAGGTGGTCGTGACAGAAGAAGCATAGGAGGACCAAGCAATGGAAGAAGCGCTCATCAAACGGGTCATGCCTCACAGTATTGAGGCGGAACAGTCGGTGGTCGGCGCTATGCTGATGGACAAGGATGCGATTCTGACGGCTTCTGAACTGATCAGCGGGCAGGATTTCTACCAGAGCGCCTATGGGGTGATCTTTGATTCTATGGTGGAATTATTCAATGAAGGAAAACCAGTTGACCTGGTGACCCTGCAGGACCGGCTGAAAGAGAAAGATGTGCCGCCGGAGATCACCAGTCTGGAGTTTGTCAGGGATCTTGTAACGGCAGTGCCTACTTCTGCAAATGTGAAATATTATGCCCAGATTGTAGCCGATAAATCCATGATGCGCCGGCTGATCAAGTTAAATGATGAGATATCAAACGCCTGCTATGTAGGAAATGAACCTTTGCCGGCAATCCTGGAGATGACGGAGAGATCTGTTTTTGAACTGCTCCAAAAGCGGAATCTTGGGGATTATACGCCTATTAAGCAGGTTGTGCTGAACGCGCTGGATCGGATTGAAAAAGCGTCCAAAAATAAAGGGAATGTAACGGGGATTCCAACAGGCTTCAACGATCTGGATTATAAACTGTCAGGACTGCAGCCTTCCGACTTGATCCTGGTGGCGGCCAGGCCTTCTATGGGAAAGACGGCGTTTGTGCTGAATATTGCTCAGTATGTAGCGTTTAAGCGGGAGAAGGGCGTGGCGGTCTTCAGCTTGGAAATGTCCAAAGAGCAGTTGGTCAATCGTCTGTTTTCCTTGGAGTCTCAGGTGGATTCCCAGGCTCTTAGGACTGGAAATTTGAAGGATTCGGATTGGGAGAAGCTGATCGAGGGAGCAGGGATCATTGGGAAATCTAATCTGATCATCGATGATACTCCTGGCATCTCTGTGTCGGAGCTTCGCTCAAAATGCAGAAAATATAAGCTGGAACATGACATCCAGCTGATCATCATCGACTATCTGCAATTGATGACAGGAAGTGTAGGCAGACATTCTGAGTCGCGCCAGCAGGAAATCTCAGATATTTCTCGATCTCTGAAAGCGCTGGCCAGAGAGCTGAATGTACCTGTAGTGGCCCTGTCTCAGCTGAGCCGTGCTGTGGAATCCAGACCCGATAAGCGGCCTATGCTTTCGGATCTCCGTGAATCTGGAGCCATCGAGCAGGATGCGGACGTGGTCATGTTTATATACCGGGATGAGTATTATAATAAAGACTCCGAGTTCAAGAAGCAGGCCGAGATCATTATCGCAAAACAGAGAAACGGCCCTGTGGGGACCGTTCATCTTGCCTGGCTTGCGGACTATACAAAGTTTGCCAATCTAAGTCGGCAGGAATAGCCGTTTTAATTTTTCTACTGGACCGCTCTCGGCGGCAGATTTCCGAAAGGACTGCTGCTGTCGGATGAGCTGGTCCAGTTTTTTGAATTGTTCTTCCTCCTGCCGTTCTTTGGCGTCCAGAAGGAAGGACATTTCTTTGCTGAACATAGACAGAAGTACTTCGTTATTATTTTCCAGCATCCGTTTCATGCGGAGCTGCTCCCGTGTTCTTCTAAGATCCGGGATCAGGGCTTTCAGTTCGTCGAAGGGAACCCCTTGTTCGTATAACTCCTGGATACATCCATAAAGTTTGGCGTCATCTTTTGTCTCGCGTTTTAGCTGTTCTAATGCGTTTCCCATAGAAAAACCCCCTTATTTATTAACTTGTCCCCTTTCCAGGTATGCATAGGATAGCATGGAAAGAAAGCGAAAGGAGTCGCAACCAGTCGCCGAGAACGGGAAATTTTCTTACGAAATCAGAGCGAAAACGACTTCTTTTTGTGATATAATAATTTCAAATATCTTTAAAAGCGGGGGGCTTTTACATGAAACGGAAAGGGCTGATCCTTGTCTTGGCGCTGGTCTTGATCGCGGAACTTCTGGCGGCGGGCGGGATTTTTTATAAAACATACCTGGGGAGGGAAAGCAAAACGGAAGGGACCTTGAACAGTGAAAAGGGGCGGCCGGGGCTTTTGGCGTCTGCAGTCCGATTTTTCGATGAAAAGGAAGAGGCTCTGGAGGAAGAAGAAACGAAAGCGGCAGAAGAAAAGCCTCAGTTAAACGGCTTGATCGTTGCTATTGATCCAGGGCATCAGGGGTCTCACATAGATATGAGCGCAAAAGAAGAGAACGCCCCGGGGTCCGGGGAGATGAAAGCAAAGGCTACAGGCGGGACAACCGGAACGTATACAGGCATGCCGGAATATCAGTTAAATTTGGATGTATCTCTGAAAGTCCGGGATCTTCTTGTGGAACGGGGATATCAGGTAGTCATGGCCAGGGAAGACAACGATACAGCCATCAGCAATAAAGAAAGAGCGCAGCTTGCCAATGAAGCGGGGGCGGATGTCTGCGTCAGGATACATGCCAATGGAAGCGAAGATGCCTCTAGTCAGGGGGCTCTTTGCCTGGTCATGTCTCCCGACAACCCGTATGTAGGACAGCTTTATGAGGAAAGCAATAAGCTGGCGGAAAATGTCCTGCACTCCTATTGCCAGGCGACGGGGTTCGCGGATCAGGGAGTAGTGACCAATGATACGATGACAGGTCTGAACTGGAGTGAGATACCGGTGATGATTTTGGAAATGGGATTTATGACCAATGAACATGATGATACGAAGATGGCAGATGCTTCATTCCAGGATCAGATGGCGGAAGGGATCGCGGAAGGGATCGACGCCTACTTTGGCATATGATTATGCAAAAAAATAAAGAGGAACGCATAAAATGTGTTCCTCTCTATTTCTGTAAACACAGGGTTCCCTGATACAAATTCAAAATATATTTGATTAACCCTCAGAGATAGCTCCTGTAGGACACTGAGCAGCACATGCGCCACAGTCAACGCAGGTGTCAGCATCAATCTCATAGTGATCTGCGCCCTGAGAGATAGCGCCTACTGGACATTCAGCCTCGCATGCTCCACAGCTTACACATTCATCGCTAATTACGTGTGCCATTGGTATGTACCTCCTTTTTTGATTGTTAGACATGTCTCTTTTTTGTCTATTCCTATCATAATACAAAAAAGTAAAATATACAAGGGAGTTTAAAAGTGCACACGAAAAAAAACAGTAGGGAAAAATTAAGATTTTTTTCAACAATTTTTCACGGAATTGGTGTATAGTATTTGTTGGTTTATACTATAGAGAATGATTTGAAATCGTTGGGAGAGTTGATATTATGAAAAAGAAGTGGAGCATGACGGCTTTGATCCTATGCTTCTCACTGGCGCTTTGCGCATGCGCGGCTGACAGCGGGAAGGCGCGGCCGGAGAAAGCGGAAGCTTCCGAGGGTACAGAAGAAACAGAAGAATCGAGTACGCCGGAATATCAGGCAAAGCTTGATGCCATCGATCCATCCGCTTATGGCAACGCAAAAGGCCTGTCCCTTGAGAAAGGAGCCTATATCTCGATCATCGGAAAGGGAGAAGGAGGCCAGTATTGGGAGGCTGTAAAAGAAGGCGCCCAGCAGGCTTGTGAAGACATTAATCAGGAACTGGGATATGAGGGAGAGGATCAGGTAAAGGTCACATACAGCGGCCCTGCGGATGCGGACGATGTGGACGAGCAGGTGGGAATCTTGGATGAGGAACTGGACCGGTATCCGGTGGCGCTTGGAATCGCGCTGACAGATGCCCAGGCCTGTGATGTGCAGTTCGATCTGGCGGCGGAAAGTGATATCCCAGTGGTAGCTTTTGATTCTGGAAGTGATTATCAGGGACTGATGGCGACAGTCTCAACGGATAACGCGGCGGCAGCGGTATATGCGTCCGATCAGATGGCGGAACTATTGGGCGGCAGCGGTCAGGTCGCAATATTCGCCCAGGATTCCAAATCCCAGTCTGCCCTGCAGCGGGTAAATAGTTTTACGGCGCAGATCGAGGAGAAATATCCGGAGATCCAGATTGTTTCTGTATACTATATGGATCAGTTGGAAACCATGCAGCAGACAATCGTGGATGAGATTCAGGCGGGAACTTATCAGAGACCGGAAATGGACGAACAGGCAGATCAGGATATAGCGGCAGAAGATATTACAGAAGAAGATGTTATGGATTATATTTTTACAAAGTATCCAGACATCAAAGGCTGTTATGGAACCAGCGGAGAGGCGGTGCGGCTGATCACAGAGAATATGGATCGTCTGGGCAAAGAGGACATGACGGTAGTCGGATTTGACGCGGATGAAGAAGAAATAACAGCCCTGGAGGAAGGGAAGATTGACGGCCTTGCGGTGCAGAATCCATTCGGAATGGGATACGCGGCGGTGATCGCCTCAGCCAGAGCCGCCTGCGGGCTGAATAACGAAGCCTATGTGGATACAGGATATGTGTGGATGACGGCGGAGAATATGGATAGTGAAGAAGTGCAGAAAATGTTATATTAATAATTAGAAGAAAAGGTTATCAGGAGGAAAAAAGATGAACAGAGAACAAGCGCATGAGATTTTGATGAAATATATGGAAGGAGAGAACTATATTACTCATTCTTACGCGGTGGAAGCCATCATGAGGGGACTGGCAAAACGTCTTGCGCCGGATGAAGTGGAATACTGGGGGATCGTGGGCCTGCTCCACGATCTGGATGAAGAACAGTGCGACTGGGCTCATGATATGAGTGTCCATGGTCCCACATCCGTAGAGATTTTAAAGAAAGAAGGGATTGAGGATAAAGTCCTTTTTGACGCGATCTGCGCCCATAATCCAAAGAGCGGCGTAAAGGCTAAGACAAACCTTCAGTACGCGGTGCTGGCGGCAGATCCTATGAGCGGATTTGTAAAAGCGGTAGCGCAGATCTACCCGGATAAAAAGATTGCCAGCGTGAAGCATAAATCTGTGATGAAACGGTTCAACGAGCTTCGGTTCGCCAAAGGCGCCAACCGGGACTACATGGAAGCCATCGAGTTTACAGGCTTGAGCCTGGATGATCTGATCGACGTGGCTCTGGAAGAGATGGGAGCCATCGCGGATCAGCTGGGATTGTAAAAAGTACGTGTAAAGCCTTGACAATACAGGAAAAACGTAATAAACTAATTGGGCGTGCAAGAAGATGCGTTATCTTTTTGCGCGCTCATTTCACGAAACAGAAATGAATGCAGCTTATTATTATCGTAGGAGGTGAAAGAGAATGCCAACATTTAACCAGTTAGTAAAGAAGGGACGTCAGACATCTGTAAAGAAGTCTGGAGCTCCGGCTCTTCAGAAAGGCTACAACTCTTTGAGAAAGAGAGCGACCAATGAATCCGCTCCTCAGAAGAGAGGCGTGTGTACCGCGGTTAAGACAGCTACACCGAAGAAGCCTAACTCAGCGCTTCGTAAGATCGCCAGAGTTCGTCTTTCCAACGGAATCGAAGTGACAAGCTATATTCCGGGAGAAGGCCACAACCTTCAGGAGCACAGCGTTGTCCTGATCCGTGGAGGAAGGGTAAAGGACCTTCCAGGTACCAGATACCACATCGTCAGAGGTACGCTTGATACAGCGGGCGTTGCCAAGAGAAGACAGGCACGTTCCAAGTACGGCGCTAAGAGACCAAAAGACGCGAAAAAGTAAATCCAGAGCACTTAGCGAGTGCAAGTCGTAAGACGAAGCAGGAGGTTAGTGCGAGGATTGTTCTTCGAAACTTGGCGAGGTGTTTTCGAGCCTAGTGTCGAAGGACTGCCTTGTTAGAAAATCAGAAGCGCGTAGCGCGGAAGACTGCGAAGCAGTCTGGATTTTCGAGCCTGGCCTCGAACTACCACATTTTATGTAGTCACGAACAGAACTATGATAAAGTAAGTTGCAGGGATATAGATAGGTATGTCCTTTTGCACTACACAGTATCATTAGAACGACACATGTGAGTACCGATGAATTAATCAATTTATCGAGAGCAGCGCTGTTTTGAACAGCAGGCTCGAATTGTCTAAAGACAATTCTCATGTTTCTCTGCTGTTCTTGATAGAACACAATGTTTAAGGAGGGAAGGACCGTGCCACGTAAAGGACATACTCAGAAAAGAGACGTATTAGCGGATCCATTGTACAATAACAAAGTGGTAACGAAGCTTATCAATAACATTATGTTAGACGGTAAGAAGGGTATCGCTCAGAAGATTGTATATGGAGCGTTTGAAAGAGTTGCCGATAAGACCGGAAAACCGGCGATCGAAGTATTCGAAGAGGCAATGAACAACATTATGCCTGTATTGGAAGTAAAGGCAAGACGTATCGGTGGAGCAACCTATCAGGTGCCGATCGAGGTAAGAGCCGACAGAAGACAGGCGCTGGCTCTTCGCTGGCTGACCAACTTCTCCCGCGCAAGAGGCGAGAAGACGATGGAAGAAAGACTGGCGAATGAGATCATGGATGCGGCCAACAACACAGGCGCAGCCGTGAAGAGAAAAGAAGATATGCACAAGATGGCTGAAGCAAATAAAGCATTTGCTCACTACAGATTCTAGGAGGCAACAATGGCTGGAAGAGAATATCCATTAGAGAGAACCAGAAATATTGGTATCATGGCTCATATCGATGCCGGCAAGACTACGCTGACAGAGCGTATTCTCTATTATACCGGCGTAAACTATAAGATTGGTGATACTCATGAAGGTACTGCGACAATGGACTGGATGGAGCAGGAGCAGGAAAGAGGTATCACGATCACTTCCGCTGCTACCACCTGTCACTGGACATTGGAAGAGAATGGGAAGCCAAAGCCGGGAGCGCCGGAACACAGGATCAATATCATTGATACCCCGGGGCACGTTGACTTTACGGTAGAGGTAGAACGTTCTCTGCGTGTACTGGACGGTGCGGTAGGCGTATTCTGCGCCAAAGGCGGCGTTGAGCCTCAGTCAGAAAATGTATGGCGTCAAGCTGACACATACAACGTTCCGAGAATGGCGTTCATCAATAAGATGGACATTCTCGGCGCCGATTTTTATAACGCGGTAGAGCAGATACGTACCAGACTTGGGAAAAACGCGATCTGCCTGCAGCTTCCGATCGGCAAAGAAGATGATTTCAAGGGAATCATCGATCTGATGGAGATGCAGTCCTACATTTATAATGATGAGAAGGGCGATGACATCACCATCGGAGAGATTCCAGAGGATATGAAGGATGACGCGGAACTTTACCGGACAGAACTGGTAGAGAAGATCTGTGATCTGGACGATGATCTGATGATGGAATATCTGGAGGGAAATGAACCTTCTATCGATGATCTGAAGCGGGTACTGAGAAAAGCGACCTGCGAGTGCAAAGCGATCCCGGTATGCTGCGGATCTGCTTACAGAAATAAAGGAGTGCAGAAACTCCTGGATGCGGTTCTGGAATATATGCCGGCGCCGACAGACATCCCGCCGATTCAGGGCGTAGACATGGATGGAAACGAGATTGTAAGACACTCTTCTGATGAAGAGCCGTTTTCCGCTCTTGTATTCAAGATCATGACAGACCCGTTTGTTGGAAAACTTGCTTATTTCCGCGCTTATTCAGGAACGGTGAATTCCGGTTCTTATGTCCTGAACGCGACAAAAGGAAAGAAAGAGCGTGTAGGCCGTATCCTTCAGATGCACGCCAATAAGAGACAGGAACTTGACAAGGTTTACTCCGGGGATATCGCTGCGGCGATCGGATTCAAGTTCTCAACCACAGGTGATACCATCTGTGACGAGCAGCATCCGGTAATCCTGGAGTCCATGGAGTTCCCAGAGCCGGTTATCGAGCTGGCCATCGAGCCAAAGACAAAGGCTTCCCAGGGCAAGCTTGGCGAGTCCCTTGCGAAGCTGGCGGAAGAAGACCCGACTTTCCGTGCGCATACTGACCATGAGACCGGTCAGACCATCATCGCCGGAATGGGAGAACTTCATTTGGAGATCATCGTGGACAGACTTCTGCGTGAATTTAAGGTAGAGGCTAATGTAGGAGCCCCTCAGGTTGCTTACAAAGAAGCATTTACCAAAGCTGTTGACGTAGACAGCAAGTACGCAAAACAGTCTGGCGGACGTGGACAGTACGGACACTGTAAAGTTAAATTCGAGCCAATGGATGTCAATGGTGAGGAAACTTACAAGTTTGAATCCACTGTAGTCGGAGGAGCGATTCCGAAGGAATACATCCCGGCTGTTGGAGAAGGTATCGAGGAAGCTATGCAGTCCGGTATCCTGGGAGGATTCCCGGTAGTAGGTATCCACGCTAACGTATACGATGGATCTTACCACGAGGTAGACTCCAGTGAGATGGCGTTCCACATCGCAGGTTCTCTGGCGTTCAAAGATGCTATGAAGAAAGCGGCGCCAGTACTTCTTGAGCCGATCATGAAGGTGGAAGTCACCATGCCGGAAGAATACATGGGCGACGTCATCGGCGATATCAACTCCCGTCGTGGACGGATCGAGGGTATGGATGACCTGGGCGGCGGCAAGATCGTTCGCGGATATGTGCCGTTGTCTGAGATGTTTGGATACTCCACAGATCTTCGTTCCAGGACACAGGGACGCGGAAACTACTCAATGTTCTTTGAGAAATACGAACCGGTACCGAAATCCGTACAGGAAAAAGTATTATCTGGGAAAAATGAGTAATTAAATATGAAAAAGGCTTGAAAAACTGTAGGATTTGAAATATAATCAATCTTAGCCGAGCAAAAACGTAAAATTTTATGAAAATGCCCTTGCAGGCGCTATTATAAGGAGGATATTCAAAATGGCAAAAGCTAAATTTGAAAGAACAAAACCGCATTGTAATATCGGTACCATCGGTCACGTTGACCATGGTAAAACTACTCTGACAGCTGCGATCACAAAGGTACTTTCCAAGAGAGTAGCTGGTAACGCAGAGGTTGCATTCGATAACATCGACAAAGCTCCGGAAGAGAGAGAACGTGGAATCACGATTTCTACCGCTCACGTAGAGTATGAGACTGACAAACGTCACTATGCTCACGTTGACTGCCCGGGACATGCGGACTATGTTAAAAACATGATCACTGGTGCCGCTCAGATGGACGGCGCGATCTTGGTAGTAGCTGCTACCGATGGTGTTATGGCTCAGACAAGAGAGCACATCCTGCTTTCTCGTCAGGTAGGCGTTCCTTACATCGTTGTATTCATGAACAAATGTGATATGGTAGACGATGAGGAGCTGCTTGAGCTGGTTGAGATGGAAATCCGCGAACTCCTTGACGAGTATGAGTTCCCAGGCGATGACACTCCGATCATCCAGGGATCCGCTCTGAAAGCTCTGGAAGATCCAGACGGAGAGTGGGGAGACAAGATCATGGAACTGATGGATGCTGTTGACAGCTATATCCCAGATCCAGAGCGTGATACAGATAAGCCATTCCTGATGCCTGTAGAGGACGTATTCTCTATCACAGGACGTGGAACAGTTGCTACTGGTAGAGTAGAGCGTGGAACTCTTCATGTATCTGACGAAGTAGAGATCGTTGGTATCAAAGAAGAGACCAAGAAGACTGTTGTAACAGGTGTTGAGATGTTCCGTAAACTGCTTGACGAGGCTCAGGCTGGTGACAACATCGGAGCGCTTCTTCGTGGTGTTCAGAGAGACGAGATCGAAAGAGGTCAGGTTCTGTGTAAACCAGGTTCTGTAACCTGCCATCACAAATTTACCGCTCAGGTATACGTTCTGACCAAAGATGAAGGTGGACGTCATACTCCTTTCTTCAATAACTATCGTCCTCAGTTCTACTTCAGAACAACAGACGTTACAGGTGTCTGCAACCTGCCAGAAGGAACAGAGATGTGCATGCCTGGAGATAACGTAGAGATGAGCATTGAGCTGATCCATCCAGTAGCTATGGAGCAGGGACTTCGTTTCGCTATCCGTGAAGGCGGACGTACTGTAGGATCAGGAAGAGTTGCTACAATCATCGAGTAATTCTGAAAGACGAAAAACAAAGTACAGGGAAGAGTGTTTGTGCTCTTCCCTGATTTTGTTTTACTAAAGAGTGGAAGCGATAGAATGAGAAAGATTAAGATGCTTGCGGTTGATATGGATGGGACCTGCCTGGACCGCAGAAGCCGGATGACCGATCGGACATTGCGCGCATTAGAAGAGTCGGCCAAAGCAGGGGTGATAGTCGTGCCGGCGACAGGCCGGTGCCTTTCCTGCCTGCCCCATCGTCTGAGAGAACGGAAGGATATTTACCGATATGTGATCACATCGAATGGAGCCAGAATCATAGACTGTCTGGGACAAAAACTCCTTTCTGAAAAGCTGATCGATAAGGAGACCGCCCTGGCGCTGCTGGAAAGAAGTAAAAGAGTAGGGGTAGGCATAACCGCCCATATAGACCATGAATACTTCGTGCAGGGGAAGGCGCTGTCCGCGGCGGGGCGTGTTATGTTTGGGAAAGATGCGCAAGCGATCCGGCATGTCGCGGAAATGAGGAGCGCAGTCCAGAAAGCGGCAGATGCGATAGAAGAAATTCAATTTTATTTCCTGAAACCTGGATCACGTGAAAAAACGAAACGTATCTTAGAAGAATTTCCCCAGTTGTCCGGCGCGTATACAAAAATCTATGCGGAGATCTTCGCAAAACAAACATCCAAGGGAGACGCGTTAAAAGAACTGGCTGGTTATCTTGGAATCCGGGAAGAAGAAGTGGCATGCATTGGAGACGGAGAAAACGACCTGCCCATGTTTGAGGCGGCCGGACTGCGCATGGCTATGGGAAATGCGGTTCCGGAGCTAAAAAAGAAAGCAGAGTATATATTGCCGGCAAATGATAAAAACGGAGCCGCGGAGGGCATATATCGGTATATTTTATCGTAATTTGGGACGTAGCCTTTTTAAACTTTACTACGTCCTTGTTCACAGAATTTTCACAATTTAGGAGAAGGTACAGCAGATGAAGATTACTATTATTGGGGCGGCTATTATTGATATTCTGGCCCGCCCCGTTGATCGGGATATGTTTGAGAAGGGTTCGATGCCAGTGCAGGATATGCGGATGAATATTGGCGGGGACGCGGCGAATGAGGCTTTGGTTTTGGCGGGACTTGGAAAAGAGGTTCAGCTTTGGACAGTACTGGGAAAGGATATGGCAGGAAGGATGATCCTGGAATATCTTCGAGAGAAAGGCGTTTCTGTGGATGACTCGTGCGTCACAGAAGATATGGTGACCGGAATCAATACGGTGTTGATACAAAAGAATGGAGAGCGTTCTTTCTTGACAAATCCAAATGGAAGTCTTAGAAAGCTGGGAATAGAACACATCCATTTGCCTTTTGCTGAAGATACGAAAATTCTTTGCCTTGCCAGTATGTTTGTTTCACCGCTGCTTACTGTAAATGAACTGGAGCAGATCTTTCGGGCGGCTAAGGAACAGGGGATCACGGTCTGCGCGGATATGACGAGCTGCAAGAATCATGAAACGGCTAGGGATATGGCGCCGGCTTTGCGGTATGTAGACTATCTTTTCCCAAATGAAGAGGAGGCCAAACTGCTGACCAGGAAGGATTCGGTGGAAGAAGCGGCGGAAGAGCTTCAGAAGGCGGGAGTTTCCCACGTGGTGATCAAATGCGGGAAGAGGGGCTGTTATGCGGCGACGCAAACAGAAACATTTTGGGCGCCGGCAGTAGGACAAGTTCGCTGTGTGGACACTACCGGCGCTGGCGACAGTTTTGCGGGCGGCTTTCTGGCGGCTCTTTCAGAAGGGAAAACAATTCGGGAGTGTGCGGATTTTGCCAATCAATGCGGCGCGCGGGCAGTTGAAGCCGTAGGGGCGACAGCCTGGCTTTGAGGCGTTTAGAGGGATTTTGGAGAGAAATATTGACAACCCCCGGACGTCCATAATATCATAATATACAGGCGGCTTTAGTAGGCCGGTACTATGTCATGAGGAGGGGTACAAAAGATGAAGAAGGCTCAAATCAAATGTGCGTTTCTTTTGATTCTGGGATGCCTGTGCTGCAGTATCGCGACCAACTGGATCTTGATCCCAAATGGATTGTCAACGCCAGGGATTACAGGTATTTCTATGACATTAGAATACTTTACAGGAATTAATTACGCGCTGATCTATTATGCTATTACAATCTTGATCCTGGTTTTGACCTATTTTACATTGGGAAAAAGGGATGCTTCGAATATTGTTATCCTTTCGCTTTTGTATCCTATGGTTTTGTGGGTTCTGAGTTTTGTGGATGTACAGATTATTTTTGAAGATAAACTGATCGCGATCGCGGCTTTTGGAGTGCTTTATGGAACGGGAATCGGAATTCCTTACCGGATTGGCTTTTCCTATGGAGGAGACGATACGGTGGCAAAGATCTTGAAGAAATGCGTGTGGAAATCGGTTGAATTGAAGAAGATCATGTACTTTGAAGAAGCGCTGGTCATCTTGTTCATGGCAACAGTGTTTGACTTAAACATTCTGGCCTATGCATTTGTAGGCCAGCTGATCTATGTGAACTGCATGAACTACGTGATCTTTAACCTGGGGCCCAAACTGTACGATGTGCATATTATTGGAAGAGATATGGAACGGATCGAGGATTTTATCATAAATACGATCCGGAAAAGTGTGACCATCTACCATGACGCCATGGGGGGCTATTCCCGGGAAGCTAAGATTCAGATGAGCTGCGTGTGCAATTCAAAGGAATATGTCCAGCTTCGTGAATTTATCAAGGAGGGAATGTTCGACTGCTTTATCAAGGTCATTCCGCTGGTCCATGTATTTGGACAGAATAAGGATTTCCATAAGCTAGATGACGAAAATATTGAATAAAAGAAAGGAGAGTGCGGATGGAATATTCACATGAGATCATTATGCCTAATGATGACATCCCTTTTAAAATGTTTATTTTTGAAGGAAGAGACGGTAATTACATTCGTGAAAAACACTGGCACCGCTCGATCGAGATTTTTGCTCTTTTTGAGGGGGAGTTGGAATTCTATGTGAACGAAGTCCGGTATCCATTGCGGCCAGGAGAGTTTATGCTTGTGAATTCTAATGAGATACATTCAATTCATTCTCCAAAGAAAAACCTGACGGTGGTTTTGCAGATCCCGCTATCCACCTTTGAAAAATACTATACCGATGAGAAATTTATCTACTTCTCTCACAGCAGCCGGCTGCAGGATGAAGAGGTCATGAAAGTGATCCAATCCATGTATCAGATTTATGCAGAAAAAGAATTTGGTTACGAACTTCAGGTGCAGAGCCGATTTTATACACTGATCTATCTTCTGGTCACCAAGTATCGGAAGACCAATGTAGATGCGGAAATGGTCAAAAGCAATAAAAAATTAATGAAACTGTCGACCATTACAGACTATATGAAGAATAACTATAACAAAGACCTTTCGCTGGAATCCTTGGCTCAGACCTTTGGATACTCGCCAACCTACTTGTCCAGGATGTTCCAGAAATACGCGAAGACCAACTATAAAACATATCTGGACAATCTGCGGCTTGAGCACGCATATAAAGATTTGATGAACACAGAGTTGTCTATCAGCGCAATCGCAAGCCAAAATGGATTTCCAAACAGCAAGGCATTTGCCAAGGTGTTTCAGAAAAAGTATAAAGAACTGCCAAGCAAGTTCCGAAAAGCCAATTTGGGACGTAGCCTTTTGTGAAAAGGCTACGTCCCAAATTGGCTTTTGCCCTGTACCCAAATGAAAGAAAGGCAAAAAAACGCCATAAAAGGGCTAAGTATTTGGTCGTAAGAATCTAGAGGAATTGCTATAATAATAGTAATCAGGGAGGAGGCAGGATGAAGTGAAGATTAAAAATGTGACAGATGCGTGTTTTGCGCCTTATGGGCGTGTGCTTGAAGGCTACTCTGTGGAGGCGCTTCTGAGATCTATGAGCCATACTCCGCTTCCCGATGGAGAAGTTATGTATGTGGCTTCGGTGGAAGAGTTGGAGGATCTTGCGGTCGCGGCTGAATTTAGGGACAGGGCTTTTGGCGGGCTGCCGATTGAGATTGGATTTTGCAACGGACATAATCATAAGTTAAATGCTCTGGAATACCATCGGTCGTCAGAGATTAATGTAGCGGCGACGGATATGATCCTGCTGGTCGGCAAACAGCAGGATATCACAGAAGGCTATCTGTATGATACAGAGAAGGTGGAGGCATTTCTGGTCCCGGCTGGAACGGTGGTGGAGATGTACGCTACCACTTTGCACTATGCGCCGTGTATGACAGGGGGAAAGGGCTTCCGCTGCACGGTGATCCTTCCCAGGGGAACCAATACGGCGCTTGCTGGAGAGCAGTGCAAAAAGGGAGAGGGGAAGCTGCTCACCGCAAGAAACAAATGGTTGATCGCCCATGGGGAAGCAGGTATCGAAGGAGCTTTCTGCGGGCTGAGAGGCGATAATATCGAGATTTGAAATCTGTCAAATTTAAAATTTACATATCATGCAAAGGAGGGAATTTGGCAATGAACAATATGCCAGAAGTAAAGATCGGGGTAGTGGCAGTCAGCCGTGACTGTTTCCCGGAGAGCCTGTCTGTAAACAGAAGAAAGAACTTGATGAATGCATACACACAGAAGTACGGCTCAGAAGGAATCTACGAATGCCCGGTATGTATCGTGGAGAGCGAGATCCATATGGTACAGGCGCTGGAGGACGTGAAGAAGGCGGGCTGCAACGCGTTGGTAGTCTATCTTGGAAATTTTGGACCGGAGATTTCCGAAACCTTACTTGCGAAACATTTTGACGGCCCCAAAATGTTTGTGGCGGCGGCAGAGGAAACAGGAGATGATCTGGTACAGGGCAGAGGTGATGCTTACTGCGGGATGTTAAACGCCAGCTATAATCTGAAACTGCGCAATATCCAGGCATATATTCCAGAATACCCGGTGGGCGACGCGGAAGACTGCGCGGATATGATTCATGAGTTTGTGCCGATCGCCCGGGCAGTGATCGGGCTCAGTGAATTAAAGATCATAAGCTTCGGACCGAGGCCGTTAAATTTCCTGGCTTGTAACGCTCCCATCAAACAGCTTTACAACCTGGGCGTGGAAATTGAAGAGAACTCGGAACTGGATCTTTTTGAAGCGTTCCATAAGCATGCGGGAGATGAACGGATACCGGCTCTCGTAAAAGAGATGGAAGAAGAGCTGGGGGCGGGAAATAAGAAACCTGAGATCCTGTCTAAATTGGCGCAGTACGAGCTGACCTTGAAAGACTGGGTAGAAGAACACAGAGGCTACCGCAAATACGTGGCGATCGCCGGAAAATGCTGGCCCGCCTTCCAGACTCAGTTTGGTTTTGTTCCCTGCTACGTGAACAGCCGTCTGACAGATCAGGGAATTCCGGTTTCCTGCGAGGTGGATATCTATGGAGCGCTCAGCGAGTTCATCGGAACAGTGGTAAGCGAAGACACGGTAACACTGCTTGATATCAATAATACCGTGCCAAAAGATATGTATGAGTCAGACATCAAAGGGAAATACGATTATACGATCCAGGATACCTTTATGGGATTCCACTGTGGAAATACCGCTTCCAGTAAGCTGGCTTTCTGCGAGATGAAGAATCAGATGATCATGGCCAGGACATTACCGGAAGAAGTGACTCAGGGAACCTTGGAAGGAGATATCGTTCCGGGAGAGATTACATTCTATCGTCTCCAGAGCACAGCAGACAATAAACTGAGGGCTTACATTGCTCAGGGCGAGGTGCTTCCGGTGAAGACCCGGTCCTTTGGCGGCGTAGGAGTATTTGCGATTCCGGAAATGGGAAGATTTTACCGCCATGTGCTGATCGAGGGCGGATATCCCCATCATGGAGCGGTGGCTTTTGGACATTTTGGGAAAGCGTTATATGAAGTATTTAAATATATCGGCGTTCCGGTAGAAGAGATCGGTTACAATCATCCGGCCGGAGTACGGTATAAAACGGAAAATCCGTTTGCGTAAAGGAGGAAAGAAAAATGTTGTATATTGGTGTTGACCTTGGGACATCGGCGGTAAAATTACTTCTGATGGACAGTGAAGGAAAAATCCAGAAGATCGTGTCCAGAGAGTACCCCTTATATTTCCCACATCCAGGCTGGTCGGAACAGAAACCGGAAGACTGGTTTGAACAATCCATGGAAGGCATCAAAGAATTGACAGCAGAATGTGAGAAAGACCAAGTGGCGGGGATCAGCTTTGGCGGCCAGATGCATGGCCTCGTGGCCCTGGATAGCGAAGACCAGGTGATTCGTCCCGCGATCCTTTGGAATGACGGAAGAACCGGAGAGGAGACAGATTATCTGAACCAGGTGATCGGAAAAGACAAACTCTCTCAGTATACAGCGAATATCGCGTTCGCGGGATTTACTGCCCCTAAAATCCTGTGGATGAAGAAAAATGAGCCGGAGAATTTTGCGAAAATCTCCAAGATCATGCTGCCGAAAGATTATCTTGCGTACAAACTTTCCGGTTCTTTCTGCAGTGATGTATCAGACGCTTCCGGCATGCTTTTGATGGATGTGAAGAACCGCCGCTGGTCCAAAGAGATGATGGAGATCTGCGGCATCACAGAAGAACAGCTTCCTAAGCTCTATGAAAGTTATGAAGTGGTGGGAACACTGAAGCCGGAGATCGCGGAACAGCTTGGCCTGTCTGAACGGGTAAAAGTGATCGCGGGAGCTGGCGACAATGCTGCTGCGGCTGTAGGGACCGGAACGGTAGGAGACGGGATGTGCAACATCTCTCTTGGAACATCAGGGACCATTTTTATTTCCAGCAAAAAGTTCGGGGTGGACGAGCATAATGCCCTTCATTCTTTTGCGCATGCGGATGGAAACTATCATCTGATGGGGTGTATGTTGAGCGCGGCTTCCTGTAATAAGTGGTGGAATGAGGATATTTTAAAGACCAGCGATTTTGGAGCGGAACAGGCGGGAATTACCAGGCTTGGAGAGAATCAGGTCTTCTATCTGCCATATCTGATGGGAGAGCGTTCCCCTCACAACGATCCGGATGCAAGAGCAACTTTTATCGGAATGACTATGGATACCACCAGAGAAGATATGACACAGGCAGTTCTGGAAGGTGTAGCCTTTGGTTTGAGAGATTCTCTGGAAGTGGCAAGAAGCTTAGGACTGCAGATCGAAAGGACGAAGATCTGCGGCGGCGGCGCTAAAAGTCCGTTATGGAAGAAGATCATTGCCAATGTGATGAATATGAAAGTGGATGTGATCGAGAGCGAAGAAGGACCGGCCCTTGGCGGAGCTATGCTGGCGGCGGTGGGCTGCGGCGAGTACCCGGATGTGGAAACCATCGCGGCCAAGATGGTGAAAGTGGTGGATACCGTAGAACCAGATCCGGAGCTGGTGGCAAAATATGAAGAACGGTACCAGAAGTTCCGCAAGATCTATCCAACGGTAAAGGGACTGTTTAAAGAGTTGAAGTAATTTTACAAAAATCAGCAAAATATTACTAGTTTAGTAGCTTGAATCCAATAAGGGGCTGTCGCACTAAATAATTAGTGCGACAGCACTTTTTTGCAGAGAATAAGAA
>CABPCP010000009.1 GCA_902406105.1 uncultured Mordavella sp. | reverse complement strand
GGCAGTGCCTTCCTGGATCTCTTCTTTGGCCGCCGTCTCCATAGGCTCCTGATCAGAGAATAAGGTGTCTATACGCTGGATGGTGCCGTATATTCCTTCTTCTGTATTTTTCTCTACCGTTCCCAGGATATTATAATTATTGTAGACAATGATTCCCTCCATACCTCCGGGAGTTCCGTTGGCCCCTTTTTGGATATCGATCTTACTGGTCGCATAGAGGGTCCCTTCCGAAATATCCAGAAGATCACTGGTATCTGTATCATGGATGCCGTGTCCCAGCGCTCCAAATTTGCTGTCCACATTCAAAAATGTGATCGTTCCAAGTCCCTGGGTATTGTCCCTTACCCAGATTCCCAGCTTATACTCTCCCCCAGGGCACTGCACCGCCTGGGTCCTGACGTCTATGGTCCGTCCGTTTCTTACCACTGTCAGCACCACATCCTCTTCTGTCAGGGTTTCCACCGCTTGGATCAATTCCGATTTATTATGGATCCTTGTCCCATCCATTTCTACGATATAGTCGCCTGCCTGCACCAGATTCTGGGCCGGCTCGTATTCGTTTCCGTCCATCCCTTCTATTTCATCTGTTCCAAGAACCATTACTCCTTCTGTCTCCAGATAAATTCCTACTGGCATGCCTCCCGGTATCACCATGGTCTCATCCGATGTATCGGCGCTGACTTCTTTGGGGAACTGCTGCCGGTAGCTGTGAATAAGATACCAGCTTCCTCCCGTAGCCGCGGTAAATATTACGATCATGATCAAAATCCTTCGATACCAGTATTTTTTCATAGTTTTGTTCCTTTCTTTTCAACTTAAAAAGACAGGCATCATTTCCGATGCCTGTCTTAGTATATGGAGTTTTCTCTTTTTCCATCCTTCTATTTTGCAGTTCCTGCAAGTTCTTTCATCTCTCTGGCATTTTCCAAAACCCGGTCCGTGATCTTGGCGCCTCCTAAGATCCTGGCCAGTTCCTGAATAGAGGCTTCTTCATCCAGCTTCCGGATCTGGGTCTTAGTGTCCATCTTTTCCACCGTTTTTTCAATCACATAATGGGAATCTGCCATGGCGGCGATCTGAGCCAGATGGGTAATACAGATCACTTGGTGGGTCCTGCCGATCAGCGCCATTTTCTCAGATACTTTCTGCGCGGTCCTTCCGCTGATCCCCACATCGATCTCGTCAAAGATCAGCGTTTCAATATCATCCCGTTTTGCCATCACCGTACGGATCGCCAGCATGATCCTGGACAATTCTCCGCCGGAGGCTACATCCTTCAGCGGACGCAGCGGCTGACCCGGATTCAGGGAGATCATAAATTCCACATCGTCTGTTCCATTTCCCGTATAGGTTTCCAATGTCTCAAAATGGATCTGAAAGCGCACATCCGCAAAATTTAATTCTTCCAGTCCTTTCTGGACTGCCTCCTCCAGGATGGACGCCTGGCTTTTCCGGATTTTGCTTAATCCCTGACAGGCTTTAGAAAGCCTCTCCTTTTCCTGTTCCATTTTCTCTTTCAGGCCCTGGATATATGTTTCATAATCCTCCAGCCTGGCCATTTTCTCTGCCTGACGTCCCTGATAATCCAGGATCTCTTCGATGGTATTTCCGTATTTCACCTTCAGACGGTTGATCTCATTGAGCCGATTTTCCGTCTCATAAAATTCTTCCTCTGAAAACTCACACTCTTTGCTGTAATCCGACAGTTCCCTGTTAAAATCATTGAGAAGGCTGTCCACTTCCATCAACTGGTCCTGAAGCTGTCTGGCACGCTCATCGCAGTCAGCCGCTTCCGCAAGCGCGCGGATCGCCCGGCTTAGATTCTCGCTGGCGCTGTCTCCATCTTCACTTGTATAGCGATAAGCTTCCGCGGCTCCCTGGGCGATCTTCCTGCCGTTTGCCATACGCCGGTAGAGCGTCTCTAATTCTTCGTCCTCTCCCTTCACAAGCGCCGCTTCTTCAATTTCCTTTATCTCAAATTCCAGGAAAGAAAGCTCCTTCGCCCGTTGGGACTCATCCATTCCCGCTTCTTCCAATTCCTTCCAACAGGCTTTGTAAGCCTGGTAAGCTTCCCGGACTTTCTGCTTCCACGCTCCCGCTTCCTCTCTTGCGAAAGCGTCCAGGATCTCCAGATGATTCTTTTTGTAAAGAAGGGATTGATGCTCATGCTGTCCGTGGATATCGATCAAAACCTGGGATACTTCTTTTAAGAGCGCCATGGTCACCGTCTCTCCGTTGATCCGGCTCACACTGCGGCCTTCCATCAGCCGGCGGCTTAAGACCACCATCCCTTCTTCCGGGAAGATATCCAGTTCTTTTAACTTTTCTTCCTGCCGGGGATTCTCAACCTGGAACGTCAGCTCCACAAAGCCGTAGTCCGTCCCGTTCCGGATGATATCTTTCGTATATCTTCCTCCCAAAGCCAGGTTCACAGAACCCAAAATAATAGACTTCCCGGCTCCCGTCTCTCCTGTCAGGATATTTAGGCCTTCTTCAAATTCTACTTCGATCTCGTCGATCAGCGCGAGATTTTTCACATGCAAACTGCGTAACATACTGCCTCCCGTCACCCGTCAGATGATCTTGCTGATTTTATCCATCACCTTTATCGTATCTTCCACACTTCGGATCGCGCACATGATCGTATCGTCCCCGGCAATGCTTCCCACCACTTCTTTCCATTCCATGGCGTCGATGGCGGCGCACACAGCCATCGCCATCCCAGATACGGTTTTGATCACAAGGATATTCTGGGCCATATCCATGGATACAAATCCGTCCCGCAGCACCCGGATATACTTCTCGCCCATCTCGCTGTCTCCGCTCTGATGAGGGGCGTACCGCTGCTTTCCTTCTCCGGCTGGGACTTTGGTCAGCTTCAGATCCCGGATGTCTCTGGATACCGTTGCCTGGGTCACCTTGAACCCCTCCTGGTTCAGATAAGAGGCCAGTTCTTCCTGCGTCTCAACCTGATATTTGTTGATCAGTTCGATGATCTTCGCGTGTCGGTTTACTCTCATGTTCTAATTTCCTTTCATCTTTCTGCGCAGCATTTCCAGAAAACTGATCCTGCTAAGCCGCATCAGCCTGGTAGAAGCGCCGGCTTTCCGAATGGTCACTGTATCTCCTGTCACAAGCGGCATGGTATCCGCCCCATCGAAGGCTACCATGGCTTCTTCCACCGCTTCATGGCGTCCCTCGGCGATCTCTACTACAATTTCATCCTCCGCGGACAAGACAATGCTGCTGGTGTTCAGCGCGTGGGGACAGATGGGCGTGATCACGATCATAGAAGCCGTCGGCTCTACGATAGGGCCTCCCGCTGACAGGTTATAAGCGGTAGAACCGGTAGGCGTGGAGATGATGACGCCGTCCGCCTCATAGGTGTTCAAGAGTTCCCCATTCACATAGATTCGGAAATGAATGATCCGGATCTCTGTTTTCCTGGAAACTACAATATCATTCAAAGACACGTCTTTTCGTCCATCTGATAAGATCCCTTCCAGCATCATCCGGTCTTCCAGGCCATATTCGCCTCTGAGGATCTGCTCGATGGCTTCATCAATATGGTTGACTTCCACTTCTGTCAGATATCCCAGTGTTCCCATATTGATTCCTAATACCGGGATATTCCGGCCTTGGAGAAGCCTCGCTACTTCGATCAGGCTTCCGTCCCCGCCGATCACCACCGCGCAGTCGATTTTCTCTGGAACGCTCTCTCTGATAATCTGCTTATTCTCGTCTTTCCGGCACAGCACGCAAGTTTTCCCCGCCTTCTCAAGCAGCTTCTTTACCCTGGCGGTCACCTGTCCGTCCGCGTCTTTTCCGTCATTTGTCACAATAAAAAAGTGCTCCATCTTTCTCTCCCTTATCCTTTTGCCAGCGCGGCAAACGCCTGCTCCACCGTCTCATCAATATCCACGCCGGAAGCAGTCTCTCCCTCTTCCCTCCGGCATTTTTTTAAATGGACCAGATATTCGATATTTCCCTCCGGCCCCCGAATTGGAGAATAATCCAGTTCCAGCACATCAAAGCCAATCTGGCGGGCATATCCTGTCACCTTTTCAATCACTTCCCGGTGAGTGGAAGCTTCCCGAACGACGCCTTTCTTCCCTACCTTCTCTCTTCCCGCCTCAAACTGAGGCTTAATGAGAGCCGCGATCTCCCCGTCTTCTGTCAGATAGTCCCGGATCGGCTTTAAGACTTTGGTCAGGGAAATAAAGGACACATCAATGGAGGAAAACTCTACCGGTTCTCCAATGTCTTCCGGAGTCACATAGCGGATATTGGTCTTCTCCATACATACTACCCGCTCATCCTGGCGCAGTTTCCAGTCCAGCTGTCCTCTTCCCACATCGATGGCATAGACTTTTTTCGCTCCGTTCTGCAGCATACAGTCTGTAAATCCTCCTGTGGAGGAACCTACGTCTGTGCAGACCTTTCCTTCCACAGACAGGTCGAATTCCCTCAGCGCTTTCTCCAGTTTCAACCCTCCCCGGCTTACGTAAGGGAGGGTATGGCCCCGCACTTCAATCCGGCACTGGTCGTTGAACGCGGTTCCCGGTTTATCCTCTTTCTGTCCGTCTACATAGACATTTCCAGACATGATCACCGCTTTCGCTTTCTCTCTGGAAGAGGCCAGATTCCGTTTTACCAAAAGCACATCCAAACGTTCTTTCATCTTCTACAGCTCCTTATAGGTTTCCAGGATCCGCCTGGTCATGGATTCCTGGTCCAAGCCCGATGCTTTGCGCAGAATGTCCACATTTCCATGCTCCACATAATCATCCGGCAGGGATATAGGAAGGATCCGTACCTTCAGTCCTTTCTCCGCCGCGTACCGCTGTACCCGCTCTCCAAAAGCGCCGGAAGGCACATTCTCCTCGATCACCGCGATCAGGCGGTGTTCTTTGGCCAGACGATCGATCATCTCTTCATCCAAAGGTTTCACAAACCGGGCATTAATGAGACTGCAGGAATATCCTTCCTGTTTCAAATGTTCCCGAACGGCGGCCGCCTCCTGAAACATATGTCCCACACTCAGAAGAGCGATCTCTTTCTCTTCATAGATCATTTCGCTTTTCCCCAGTTCGATCGGAGCCCGGAATTCCTGATATCTGTCATAAGCGGCCCCTCTTGGATACCGCAGCGCCACAGGGCCGTTGAAATCCAGGGCAAACCGCAGCATGTCCGCCAGCTCCCATTTATTCTTGGGGGAAAGGATGGTCATATTGGGGATGCTTCCCAGATAAGACAGATCAAAAATTCCCTGATGCGTCTCTCCATCGCTTCCCACCAGTCCTGCCCGGCCTACCGCCAAGACAACCGGAAGATTCTGCAGTCCCACGTCATGGATCAACTGGTCATAGCCTCTCTGGAGAAACGAAGAATAGACCGCAAACACCGGCTTTACCCCTCCAGCGGCCAAGCCGGCCGCAAAGGTCACCCCGTGTTCTTCCGCGATGCCCACATCGAAAAACCGGTCCGGAAACATTCTCCGGAACCGGGACAGCCCGGTTCCGTCAGCCATAGCCGCGGTGATCGCCACCAGATTCGGATTCTTTCTGGCCTCATCACACAACACTTTCCCAAATACATCTGTATAAGTGTCCTTCTTGTCACCGGAACAGACTTCTCCTGTCTCCACGTCAAAAGGTCCTACTCCATGGAACTTATCCGGCGCCTTCTCCGCCGGAGCGTATCCTTTGCCTTTCTGCGTCAGCACATGCAGCAAGACAGGGCCTTTGATCTTCTTCGCTTCCCGAAAAGCCCGGCACAGCATTGGAAGATTATGGCCCGGCACCGGTCCCAGATACGTGATCCCCATATCTTCAAAAAACATTCCCGGCACTACCAGCTGCTTGATACTGCTTTTGGTCCTGCGGATCTTCTCGATCATAGGATCCCCCACTACCGGTATCTTATGGAGCGTATCCGTAACTCCCTTCTTAAGTCCTGTGTAAAAATCCGCCGTTCTAAGCTTGGCCAGATATTTGGACATGCCTCCTACATTTTCAGAAATGGACATATAATTATCATTGAGTACAATGATGAAGTTTGTCTCCAAATGAGAAGCGTTATTCAATGCTTCGTAAGCCATCCCGCCTGTCAAAGAGCCGTCTCCGATCACGGAAACCACCTGGTAATCCTCACCTCTTAAATCTCTGGCAGACACATACCCCAGCCCCGCGGAGATCGAGGTGGAACTGTGCCCCGTATCAAACGCGTCGCAGGGACTTTCTTTGCGCTTCGGAAACCCGCTCATCCCTCCGTATCTGCGCAGATCATCAAACCCTTCTCTCCGACCGGTCAAAAGCTTATGGGTATAAGACTGATGCCCCACATCCCAGATGATCTTATCCTCTGGAAGCTGAAACATCAAATGCAGAGCCATGGTCAGCTCCACCACGCCCAGGTTGGAAGCCAGATGTCCTCCTGTCCTGCTCACCTTCCCGATCAGAAACTGCCGGATCTCTCCAGCCAGAATTTCCAATTCCTCCCCATTTAACTTCTTGATATCATTTTCCTTTTGTATCCGTTCCAGCATATCAGCCACTCCTTCTACCTGTCTCTGTGGATCAGCCGGATCAGAAGCTGTTCCAGATATTCATTCTCTCCAGGAAGTGTCTTAAGGAGCCGGACCGCTTCCTGGGATTTTGCTTCCACAAGCCGGGCGGCTTCCTGCGCGCCCATCAGGGTCACATAGGTAGTCTTCTCATTCTTCTCATCGCTGTGCACCGGTTTTCCCAGCACTTCCGGCGTACTGGTCACATCCAGGATATCATCCTGGATCTGGAACGCGATGCCCACACTGGAGGCAATCTTTTCCACCGTCTGGACCTCTTCTTTGGAAGCGCCGGCCAGAATTGCGCCCACCATCATTGCCGCCTCGATCAGAGCCGCCGTTTTCAGTTCATAGATCGTATCCAGGACTTCTTTCTCTATTGCCTGGCCTGTTTTGCCCACATCAATGACTTGTCCGCCGATCATCCCATAGATACCGGCCTTCGTTCCCAGCGTCTGGAGAGCCTCTCCGATCTGTACATGCTCTTCCGGCGCCAGGGCAAAAGCCCGGAAGGATGTCTCGAAGGCATAATTCAAAAGCGCGTCCCCTGCCAGGATGCCCATGTCTTCCCCGTATACCACATGAGTGGTCTTGCGGCCTCTCCGGTAGTCGTCATTGTCCATAGCCGGCAGATCGTCGTGAACCAGGGAATAGGTATGTATCATTTCAATGGCCGCCATAAAAGGCGCCAGAGCCTTTGATCCTCCTCCAAACAGCCGGTGGGTCTCCCGCATGAGCATGGGACGCAGCCGTTTTCCCCCTGCCATCAGGCTGTACTCCATCGCTTCCATGATCACGCTCTGGTATCCCTGCTTCCCCGGCAGGTACTGCCTTAAAATTTCTTCGATCTCCCGTACTTTTTCTTCCTGTTGTCTATGAAAATCATTGTTCGAATTCATGAACTTCTCCCTCTTCATCCAATACCAGCATTTTTTTCTCGATCTTGTCGATCTTGTCATTACAGGATTTCAGCATGTCCATTCCTCTGTGATAAAGGGCAAAACTCTCTTCCAGAGAAATATCTTCCGCTTCCATCTTCTGGATCAGCTTCTCCAGTTTATCAAAGGTCTGATCTAAAGTTTCTTCCTGTTTCTGTTCCTCTTGCTTTTCAGCCATGCTGTTCCTCCTTCTTATCCAGGACCTCCGCCCGGATCCTTCCATCGGTCACATAGACCTCCAGAACTGCTCCTATCCCGGCCTGTTTGATACTTTTTAGGGCTTTCCCGTCTTCTGCCTGCACATAAGCATATCCTTGATTCAGTTTCTCCAAGGGAGATAAGGCCCGCATTTTCTCCAGATACAATTCCATCCGGTGGCGGGTTTTAAGAAGTGTCTGTTCTGCCCTGGCCCGCATCCGTTCTTCCAGATCCGCCAGACGCTGCCGGTTATCAGCGATCCGTGTCCTTGGATGCAGATATTCCAGACGGATAGATACGGATTTCAGCCGGGCGCGCCACAACTCCAGCTTCTGACGCAGGACGCGGCCCATCCTCCCTTCCAGCTCCCTGATCCGTTCCTGGGTCTGGTAAAGATCATATACCGCAAGCTCCGCCGCCGCGGAAGGCGTAGGCGCCCTTAAGTCCGCCGCAAAGTCCGCGATCGTAGTGTCTGTCTCATGTCCCACCGCCGAGATGATCGGCGTCCGGCAGTTGAAGATAGCACGGGCTACTACTTCTTCGTTAAACGCCCACAGATCCTCTATAGAACCTCCGCCTCTTCCTACAATGATCACATCTACGTCAGATCGATCCAGCAGTTCTATCCCTCGGACAATACTTTCCTTGGCTCCCTCTCCCTGCACTTTGGCCGGATATAAGATCAACTGCACATAGGGATTCCTTCGCCTGGAAATATTGATGATATCCCGGACAGCCGCCCCTGTGGGAGCCGTCACCACACCTACCCTGGAAGCGTAGGCGGGGATCTCCTTCTTATATTCCCGCGCGAACATCCCCATCTCTTCCAATTCCCTCTTCAATGCCTGGAATCTCTCGTAGAGGGCTCCTTCTCCATCCAGCCGGATCTCCTTGGCGTAGAGTTGGTAGGAGCCGCTCCTTTCGTAGACATTCACCTGGCCAAATACGATCACCTGCTGTCCTTCTCCCATACGAAAAGAGAGTCCGCCGCGCTGCCCCGCGAACATAACGCAGGCAATCGTTCCAGACTCATCTTTCAGTGAGAAATATATGTGGCCTGAGGTGTGGTATTTGCAATTGGACACCTCACCTTTCACGTAGATGCGGCCAAGCATGTAATCCTGAGTAAACATATTTTTAATATAAGCGTTGACCTGCTTCACCGTATAAACATTCTGTGCCATAGCTCACCCCGGACTTAATCTGCCAGACGCGCCAGCACTCCGTTGATAAACGAAGGCCCGTCAGGACCACTATACTTTTTCGCCAATTCTACAGCTTCATCGATGGCCACTCCTACCGGCACATCTTCATCCCATTTCATCTCATAGACCGCCAGTCTTAAGATCGTAAGATCCACCTTGTTCATGCGGCTGGTCTTCCATCCTTTTGTATGGGAATTGATCAAAGCATCGATCTCTTCTGTCTTCTCGGCGATCTTTCCAGCCTTTGTCTGAATGTATTCCAAATCCTTTTCTTTGGCATCTTCAAGCTGCTCAAAATAAAGCTTCATCTGTTCGGACATCTCTGTCTCTTCATTGAATTCCAGTCCGAATATCATTTTAAAGATATGTTCTCTTTGCTCTGTCCTCTTCACTTATGCTTCCTCCGGCACGTCAACTCCGGCAACGCGGATATTCACATCCGCCACCTCAAGGCCCGTCATGTTCTCGATGGCCGCCTTTACCTTCTCCTGTACCTGAGAAGTGATCTCTTTGATCTGGTATCCGTATTTCAGGTTCAAGGCAAGGGACACTGTCACGATTCCTTCCAGTACGTCTACCTTAACGCCTTTCGATAAAGATTTCATCCCCAGCTTGCCGATCAGCTCTCTGGTGGCGTTCCCCGCCATAGAAGCCACCCCTTCTACTTCCATTGCCGCAAGTCCCGCAATGATAGCCACGACCTCGTCCGCGATCTTAACCTCTCCAAGATTCTCGTCGTTCTTTATGGTATACGCGTTTCTCTCTTCTTTTCCCATTGCAACAACCTCCTGTCTGGTTTTACACTTCTTATGATTATACCAAATTTAACCTGTGTTTACAAGAGCGCCCGGTCCTATCTGCCGAATTCTTCCAGGATCAACCCTTCATTCCTCTCCTGAGTCATCCGGATACTCCACTCGTTGACGAATAAAAGGAGGGGACGCCCTTTCAGATCTTTGACTTTCTTCATATCGGAAGTTCCGGAGAGCTTGTCCATATCAATCTCCTCATTTCCGATCCACCGGATGTATTCATAGGGCAGGCTGTCCAAACGAATCTCTACTTTATACTCATTTTCCAGCCGGTATTTCAGCACATCGAACTGGAGAACTCCCACTACTCCGACAATGATCTCTTCCATCCCTGTATTATATTCCTGAAAGATCTGGATGGCTCCTTCCTGAGCGATCTGGTTGATGCCTTTGATAAACTGTTTTCGTTTCATGGTGTCCACCTGCCGGACCCTGGCAAAGTGTTCCGGCGCAAAGGTAGGGATCCCTTCATAGGCGAAGCGGTCGCCGGAGGCAGTCAGCGTATCTCCGATAGAAAAGATGCCCGGATCAAACACACCGATGATATCTCCCGCGCATGCCTGTTCTACCATCCTGCGTTCACTGGCCATCAGCTGCTGGGGCTGGGAGAGGCGCACTTTCTTTCCGCCCTGCATATGCCAGACATCCATGCCCGCCTCAAACTCCCCAGAGCAGATCCGCATAAAAGCGATCCGGTCCCGGTGGGCCTTGTTCATATTTGCTTGTATCTTGAAGACAAAGGCGGAAAAATCCGGTTCTGACATCGGATCGATAAGCCCCTGATCTGACATTCTGGGAAGGGGAGGCGTAGTCATCTTCAGGAAATGCTCCAGAAATGTCTCCACCCCAAAGTTGGTCAGCGCCGACCCGAAAAATACCGGCGACAGCTCTCCTTTGCTTACTAATTCCTGGTCAAAAGCCGCTCCCGCTCCATCCTGCAGCTCGATCTCTTCTTCTAACTGGACTCTCTGGGAATCGGTGATCAGCCAGGAAATCTCCGGGTCTGCGATATCTACCTTCTTGACCTCACCCTGGGTCGTTCCTTTCTGGGTATCTGAAAAGATTTCTACTTTCTTCGTCTCCCGGTCATAGACGCCCCGGAATTCTTTGCCTGAACCGATGGGCCAGTTAATGGGACAGGTGGCGATTCCAAGTTCTGTTTCAATATCATCCAGAAGCTCGAAGGTATCCATAGCTTCCCGGTCCATCTTGTTGATAAACGTAAAAATAGGGATATGGCGCATGGTACATACTTTGAACAGCTTGCGGGTCTGGGCTTCCACGCCCTTGGAAGCGTCAATGACCATCACCGCGGAATCCGCCGCCATCAGCGTCCGGTAAGTGTCCTCCGAAAAATCCTGATGTCCCGGAGTATCCAGGATATTGATGCAATATCCCTCATAATTGAACTGCAGTACAGAAGAAGTTACCGAGATTCCTCTTTCCTTTTCGATCTCCATCCAGTCCGACACCGCGTGTTTCGCGGTAGCCTTTCCCTTCACGCTTCCCGCCTGGTTGATCGCTCCGCCATACAGCAGGAACTTCTCTGTCAGCGTGGTTTTTCCCGCATCTGGGTGGGAAATTATGGCAAATGTCCGCCGTTTCTCGATCTGCTTTTTCAATTCATTCTTTATCTCGCCCATGACTGTACACTCCTAAATGTATTATATCCTCTCTAAACGCACTTTAAACAGTATAACATAAGAGAGAATACAGCTCAAGCAAAACCAAACAGAACCAGTTCAGATATACATAGCTGAACTGGTTCTGTCTCCTACTCCTCCGCTTTTTCCCCCTCCGCGTATACAGGCGTGATCACAATATTTTCCGCCGCCACTCCCGTCTTTCTTGTCACAATATCTTCGATCTGCGCCCGGTTGGCGTCGCTTAATTCCGCCGCGTTGACCACTACATCCGCAGAGTCTTCCGTCAGACTGACTACTGCTTCACTGAATCCTTTCGAGGCAAGAAGCGTCTCTGCCGCCGCCTCCTTTTCCGCCATTTCTGTCATAGCCACCATCTGGTTGACCGCTTCCTGCTTCTGCTCATCACTTAAGTTTTCATTGTCAATGATCTCCAGCAGAGATTCTTTGTTCTGGGCCCGGACCTGTTCTCTTGTCACCTTGGCTTCCGCTACCACGCCGCTGGCCTCTCCGCTTGTTAGTACCGCTTCTCCCGGCGTCCCTTCCACGCTTCCGTCCTCAGCTTCTGAATCCTGGCTCTTGATATCTTCTGAGGAAGCGGCCGTATCTTCCTGTGAGATATCCAAAAGTTCCTGGCTTGCCAGATCGGCATTAGCCTCCGCGGCGCTGTCCTCATCGGCAAACAGCCGCCCTGAATAATTCAGATATCCCGCCGCTGCGATCATGACTGCCAAAACCGCAATGATGATCTGATTTTTTTTAAAGATTCGCTTCACTGTCTCTTTCCCTCCTGGCAATAGATTTTAATTCTTCTTCATTATCCTAATCTTATGCGTGTCTATCCCAAATAATGCTTGGACCGCTTCTGTAATATTCTGTACTACCACCGGGTCGTCTCCGCCTTGAGCCAGCACCACCACTCCTTCCACCTGGGGCGTGATCTCTTTGCTCACGTAGGGCTGCTGTCCCTGGGAATCGTCCTCTTCATAAACCGATGTCTCCGTGCTTGTGGAATTGCTGGTAGTCCGGGTCCCTCCCTGGCTGTCAGACTCTGTAACCGTCTCTTCTCCCGCTTCTACATCCTTCTCCACCACCCTTTCCGCGGAAGACTCCAGCGTGACCATAACAGCCACTTCCCCGGCGCCCTCCATCTGGGAAAGGACCTCAGACAAATGCTCCTCCATATACCGGGCGTAATCCTCTTGCGAAATACTCCCGCCCGTTTTCCCGCCTGCCCCTGTTTCTTCCTCCTGCCGGCTTTCCTTTGACTGATTCTCTGTCGGTACAGCGATCACCAGCAGTAGGATCCCCGCCAGGAACAGAATCAGGATCTGGTCTTTCTTCCATTTCCCCAACCGCAGCTTTTCTATCCATCCGCTGATCTGCTTCTTCTTATCTTCCAATCCGGATCTCCTCCACTTCCATCGGTTCTTCTTCCCGGGTTCCTACTGCTTCTGCTTCTTCCTGGAATCCAGAAACCTCTTCCATCTGCTCTAACTCTTTCAGATACTCCTGGCTCTGATACAGTTCCCGCAGCTGCCCTTCCATTCCAAACAGTTTCAGCACCGGAAACAAGACCAGCAGGATCAGGACAAGCCCGGTAAAAAAGCGGATATATTTCTGATAGCCGGATTCCGGCACGATGTGCAGCAGCGCCGTGACTAACACCAGATAAAAAGCAATATTCCGGATCCATTCATATAGATAATCAAACATCTTCCCCCATCCTTTCTCACAGGTCTGTCAGCGCCGCCACAATAACGATCGTCAAAAGAAACAAAAGAGCTGTGGTAAACACCACGCGCATCAGCAGACGGCACCCATCTCCCACGCTTTCTACACATCCAACGATTCTTTTATCAGAAACCGGCTGAATCAGAGCCGCCGCCAATTTGTACATGATCACGATACACCCGATCTGTACCAGAGGACCGACGCAAAGGGCTATGCAGATCACCGCTCCCGTCATCCCAATGCCGTTTTTGATCAGGACGGCCGTCCCAAGCACTACTTCTGTCACTCCCCCGATGGCATCCCCGATTCCAGGAATCGCCTCCGCGCCCCTTGTGATGGCGCTCTGTTTGATAGAATCAATGGCCGGGCTGATCAGCCCCTGGATCACATTTAAGCCCACCACACAGGCCAGAAGGGTTTTTAATGTCCAGGAGATTCCCATCTTGATAAGTCCCGCAAATTTGCTCAAGTATTCTTCTTTGGAAAGGAAATCCAGTACCCGGACCATAAAGTAAATATGGATCACCGGAAGAAGGAATCCCACGATCAAAAGCTGAGCCAGATAGATTAAGAACAGCACCAGGTTATAAAACGCTACCGCCGTCACACTTCCTTTTGCCGCGGCAACCGCCAGAAAGTAAATCGGGCAGAAGACTCCCATGAAGTCGGTAAGATCTTCAATCCCTCCGCCGACCCAGTCTGTCACCGCCTGGAAGGAATTTAAGCACAGGGCGATCAGAAGGATGTAGAGAATATAAAAGCTGACCTCTGAAATCTGACGGTTCTGGAACACGCTGGAAAAATTGGAGAAAACCGCGGCGATCACGGCGATCAAAAGGATATGCCCTAAGTTTTCCCCGCAGCTTCGCAGGGCGTAAAAGAACTGCTCCATCACCAGCCGGTTTAAGAGCTGGGCGGACAGCGTCATATCTCCAGATAAGATCTCCATCAGGGTTTCCTTAAAATCCAGCTTTTCCTCCGGAAATAATTCTTCCAGAGAATCGTCAATCCCGCTGAAATCAAACTGTTCTAATACCTCTTCTTTCGCGGCGTCCTCCTGCCCCTCTTCGCTTATGCTGCCCGCGCCAGGGTCGGAAGCCCGCGCCGGAAGAATCGCGCCCCACAGAGCCGCCGCCAGCAGGACTGCTGTCAAAACCCACTTTTTTCCTTTCCTTCTCCCCTTCATGACAGGAACTCCCCAACGGTTTCTAAGAGGGCCGTCAAAATGGGCATACTCAGCACTAAGATCGTTAATTTCCCAAAGATTTCAATCTGTTGGGCGATGGTCTGGTATCCGGCATCTTTGCAGATGCTGGAAGCGAATTCGGCAATATAGGTGATTCCCAGCATCTTGATGAGGGTTCCTATGTAGGCGCCGTCCAGACTGATATAACCCCCGATCATGTCCACGGCTTCTGTGATCACCTGCAGATGCCCCAGGATTCCAAAGAAGATCACCAGGCTCAGTCCCGCGCTGATATAGATTCCGTATTCGGTTTTTCCTCCTTTAAACTGGACCGCCAGAAGGACCCCTGCCACTCCAATGATCCCTGCCTGTACGATATCCATGTTTTTGTCCCCCTTATTTGATCGACGCCTTTCTACAGCGAGAACAGATTCTGGATGGCTTCAAACAGATCGTAGATATAAGGTACGATCCAAAACAGCACCAGGAGCAGTCCCGCAAGGCTTGTCAGAAACGCTTGTTCCTCTCTTCCGCTGTGTTTTAAGACCTGGCTTAACACCGAGACCAAGATCCCCACCGCCGCAATTTTAAATATTAAGTTTACACTCATGTACGCCTCCCCTTTTACATCAGCAGGACAGCCACAAACATGCCGCTCATCACGCCCAGGCAGTGGCACAGTCTCACCTTCGTCTTCATCTCTTCTCTCGCTTCCTCAATGGTTCCCCCAAGCTGTTCCAGATATAGATCTATGGTCCTTATCTGAAGTTCTAAATCTGCGCTGCCAAGCTGAGCGCCAAGGCTTTTCAGCCGCTGGATCTCTTTGTCTGGAAGCTGGGATGTGCCCAGGGATGCATCGATACTCTCCGACCATATCTGCGGAAAGGTTCCTCTCTGGCGTTTCCCCATTTCCTTTGCAAGCCCCGCAAGCCAAGTCCTGTAGGGTTCTTCCTCACGCCTCCCGATCATTTCAAAGATTTCTCCCAGATGGGAGCGGGCATAACGCATCTCCCCCTGCAGGGAGCAGATCAGCCGCTGCAGGCGCAGAAGCTGTGTGTACTGACTGCGGATATCTCCTGCTTTCGCCATCCCCATCAGGGCGGCGGCCCCGACCACCAAGACAGCTCCCGCAATCTTCATCATGACAGGCTCCTTTCCGAATAGAGAAGGCTTCCTCTCTCATCATAGACCCCTTCCACCTGCCCCACATAGTCTTCCCGTCCCAGCACGATATAGCGCTCAAACCGCTTCTTTGCGATCATCTCGCCAAACAGCGGCTTTTTCTTTAACTCTTCCATAGACTGTCCGTGTACCGTCACCAGCATTTTACAGCCGCAGTGCATAGCGTATTCAATAGCATGTACATCTTCCGCTGTGCCGATCTCATCTGCCGCGATCACCTCCGGGCCCATAGAACGGATCAGCATGATCATCCCTTCTGCCTTAGGGCAGGCGTCCAGCACGTCAGTACGCATCCCCAGATGATTCTGAGCCACTCCCATGTAACACCCCCCGATCTCCGAACGCTCATCCACTACCCCCACCGACATGCCGCGGATATAGGTGTTCCCGCCTGAAACCTGCCGGACAATATCCCTAAGAAGGGTAGTCTTTCCGCAGCGGGGCGGGGATACGATCAGCGTATGGCAAAGTCTTTTATTTCCTGTAATAAAAGGAAAAATTTTATCCGCGCATCCCAGCACCTCATGAGACATACGGATATTGACAGAAGAGATATATTTTAGATTCTTCACCCTTCCGCCTTCCATGATCGCCTGTCCTGCCATTCCGATTCTATGTCCTCCTTCGATGGTAATAAATCCCTGGCGCATTTCCTGTTCGTATGCGTACAGAGAATAGTTGCTGACATATTCCAGCAGTTCCCGGATGTCCTCTTTTGTCACCTGGTAAGGTCTGCCCTGGCGCCGTCCTGGAATCAGTTCTCCGCCCCGGTAGATCAGCATGAGCGGCTGCCCTACCCGCAGCTTGATCTCCTGAAGAAACGCATATTGCAGTTCTTCCTTTTGGACCAGGATCCGCACGCTTTTTGGCAGTACATTTAAGATTCTCTTTTCCTGCATTGTGTCCACCTCTTTATACACCAATATATGTTGCGGCTTTTCATTTATTCCTGAATATGTTACAATCCGGGTAATTGATTTTTATCCTGATCTGGTATAAGGAGGTCTGTTATGATCGCTATTTTTTTAGCGCCTTTCTATGTTTTATTTCATATTTACATTTTCCGCTGGCTGATCCGCTGGATGTCCGCCTGCAGCGTGCATTTCCAGAAACCGCTGTCAAAGGGATTGGTCCTGGCAGTCTACTGTTTTCTTGCGCTGTCCATCCTGCTGGCCTTTTTTCTGCCGTTTCGTTGGCTCAAAGCGCTCTCTAATCTTTGGTTCGGAGCGATCTGCTACATATTTCTGGTGGTAGCGGCCGCGGACTTGATCCGCCTGGTTTTGAAATATCTTGTAAAAGTCCCGGCGGAAACCCTTTCTTCCCGGAAAGTCTTCGCTGCCGTTGGAAGTGTGTGTATCCTTCTCATTCTATCCCTGACCGTCTGGGGTTACGCATGCGCCCGCAATATCCAGACTACTTCCTACCAGGTAGCTGTGGACAAATCCTGCGGCCGTCTGGACTCCCTCCGGATCGTCCTGGCGGCTGATCTTCACTTGGGATACAATATGGGCGAAGCCCAGATGGAACAGATGGTAGAAAAAATCAACGCCCAGGATCCGGATCTTGTTGTCTTTGCGGGAGATTTCTTTGATAACGATTTTGATGCGGTAAAAGATCCTGACCGGATTGCCGCCATTCTCCGAAAGATAGAGAGCCGTTACGGCGCTTACGCCTGCTATGGCAATCACGATATTCAGGAAAAGATACTGGCCGGATTTACCTTCCCTTCTAATGAAAAGAAAGTCAGCGACCCTCGGATGGACGCATTTCTTGAAAATTCCGGCATCCGACTGCTGCAGGATGAGTCCCTGCTGATCGAAGATTCTTTCTACCTTATTGGGAGAGCCGACCGTGAGCGTCCCGGAAGAGGCATAGATAAGCGGATGACGCCCGCAGAATTGACGGAAGATATGGACAAAACAAAGCCAATTCTTGTCATAGACCATGAGCCGGATGAACTCGCCGATCTTGCGGCCGCAGGCGTGGACCTGGATCTATCCGGGCACACCCATGATGGACAGTTGTTCCCCGCCAATCTGATCGTCAGCCTTCTGTGGGAAAATTCTTACGGATATCTGGAAAAAGACGGTATGCACAATATTGTCACCTCCGGCGTGGGCGTCTTCGGACCAAATATGCGGGTAGGGACAAAGAGCGAGATCTGTGTGATCGACTGTCAATTGGGGCCGGGGGGTTTTTAAAAATCCCCCGGCCCCAATTGACAAGCATCCGTATCTGTTTTACTCATTAGGTTTGAAATAAAACCGTCCAGAGACCTGCTCTGTCCGCAGCACATTTGTAAATGCGTGGGGATCCGCTTCCCGGATAGCCCGCACAACTTCCTTCTGCTCCGCGCTGGAGACAACGGAGTAGACCACCTTCCTCTCCCTGTGCTCATGGGACCCTTCTCCCTCCAGGATCGTAGCTCCATGATTGCTCGTCCGGGAGATGGCTTCATACACGTCTTTCGCCTGATTCGTGACGACAAGAAGGGTCTGCTGCTGGTATTTCTTGTACAAGATATGCAGCACCTGGGTAGAGGCGTACTGGAAAAGGATAGAGTAAAGCGCCTTGTCCCATCCGAACAGGATACCCGCCGACACCAGGATCACAGCATTGATCCCCAGCACAATATTGAAGGAATCCACTCCCTTCTTCTCGGACAGGTGAATCGCGATAAAGTCTGTTCCTCCTGTGGTCGCGTTGACCGCCAGGCACATGCTGATGACAAGGCCGTTGATCATGCCGCCAAAAATCGAGATCAGCAGGGTATCGTATGTGATCACATAAGCCGGAAGGATATCCGTCAGCACACTGGTCAACACGATCGACAGACCTGAGAACAGAGTAAATTTCTTCCCGATATATCGATAGCCGATATATATAGGCACGGCGTTGATCGCCACGTTCAGAACCGTATACGGAATCTCAATATGAAAGAATATCTCTCCCACGCGCTGGAGCAAAAGTGTCAGACCTGTGGCCCCGCCCGGGAAAAGTCCTCCCGTGCGCACGAATGTCTTGATATTCAGCGCCATGATGGCAGATGCGACAGCAATAACGAGAATCCTTCTGATATCCTTTCCTGGTTCAAATTTCATAATATCCTGAAACCTCTCTTATGATTTTTCTTACCGCCGAAGCGTATATTCACTGATTCCGCTGTTAAAAAAGGCTTCGACAGCCTGAATCATAAAGGCGCAGTCCCGCACGCCCGCAGTCTCATAGGCTGAGTGCATGGAAAGCTGAGGAAGTCCAATATCCACCGCGTTCATAGACACCTGGGACATGGCGATATTCCCCAGGGTACTTCCGCCTTGCATGTCGGAGCGGTTGGCGAAGAACTGAAGGGGAACTCCCGCCTTTGCGCAGATCCCTTTCCACACAGCGATGCTGACCGCATCGCTTGTATACTGCTGCCCGGCATGAGACTTAACGACTATCCCCTCATTCATATAGACACAATTGTTCTCATCCGTCTTCTCCGGATGGTTCGGGTGCACCGCATGAGCGTTATCGCAGCTGACCATAAAGCTGGACGCCACTGCGCGGCGCAGTTCCTCCGCCGTTTTCCCCAGGCCGTCATTGATCCGTTCCAGCACATCCCGAAGGAACGTAGACGCGGCGCCCTGCTTTGTATTGGACCCAACTTCCTCGTTGTCAAAACAAGCGAACACATTGACCGCGCGCTTGTCGGCCCCTCTCAAAAATCCGATAAAAGATGCATAAGCACTCTGCAGATCGTCCAGATGGGGCGCTGAAATAAACTCTCTTTCTTTCCCCCAGATAGAAGGCTGCATGCGGTTGTAGAGATAGAGATCCATACCAAAAATCTCCTCCGGTCCCGCCTCCAGTTCTTCTGCCACGATCTGTCTTACAGCTCCTTGTGCATCGGCCGCTTCCCCCGCAAACAGAGGGAGCATATCCACCTGCTTATTGATGGAACTCTTCTCGTTGATCTCCCGGTTCATGTGGATGGCGACACTTGGGATCAGCGCCAGATCCCGGTCGATCTTCACCAATTTCTCCCGGAAGCCGTCTTCCTCCTTCAGGATAACACGCCCAGCCAGCGAAAGCGGCCTGTCCATCCAGGTGGCGCACAGACCGCTCCCGTATCCCTCTGTGTTGAGCTTCATATAACGGCCCCTTACCGAAAGTTCCGCTTTCTCTTTCAGCTTAAACGCAGGGGAGTCACTATGGGATGCCGCAACCTTAAAACTGTAATCCTCCAGCGCGGAGCCGACCCGGAAAGCAATGATGCTGGATCCGTTCCGCACTGTATAGTACGCTCCGCCCGGTCGGATATCCCAGCTCTCCCGCTCCGGAAGGCACTGGAATCCGTGTCCCTTGAGCATACAGGCAAAATTATCCGCCGCGTGAAAGGCGGTGGGACTGTCCGCCAGAAAACGGATCAGCCCCTGTATATCCTCATCATACATTTCCATATCTATTTCTCCTCATATGCGGCGTAGCTCTTCAGAATATCTTTAACAATGCCTACTGCCAGATCCATACCCTCTACTGTGATGTGTTCAAAGGGGCCATGGAACGCGGATCCGCCTGTCCCAAGATTCGGACACGGCAGCCCCTTGAAGCTGAGTCTCGCTCCATCCGTGCCGCCGCGCACCGGGGAAATATCCGGTGTAAGCCCCGCGTCTGTGATAGCCTTCTTGGCAATGTCAACCAGATGCATGCAGGGTTCAATCTTCTCCCGCATATTGTAGTAAGACTCCGCGATCTCCAGCTCTACCGTTCCCTCGCCGTACTTCTCGTTCATTTCCTTTTGGATCCGGCGCAAGGTCTCATGACGCTGCTTAAATTTTTCTCCGCTGTGGTCGCGAACTAAATACCGCATCTGCGTCTTCTCCGTATTCCCATTGAAAGCCATCAGATGGAAGAACCCCTCGTACCCTTCCGTTGTTTCCGGCCGCTCGTCCGGCAGTCTGGACTGAATCTCCATGCCGATGAGCTGGGAGTTCACCAGGATTCCTTTTGCGCTGCCAGTGTGCACGTTCACACCGTGGATTGTAAAATATGCTGTGGATGCGTTAAAATTCTCAAACTGAATCTCGCCTTCGATATCTCCGTCCAGCGTATAGGCAAAATCTGCGCCAAAGCGTTCCACATCGAAGTTTTTAGCGCCCCGCGCTATCTCTTCATCCGGGGTAAAGCCAATACAGATCTTTCCATGGGGGATATTCTCCTTCAGGATCTCATCCGCCGCTGTGATGATCTCCGCTATGCCCGCCTTGTCGTCCGCGCCCAGGAGCGTAGTTCCGTCTGTGGTGATAAGGGTTCTCCCTTTCATGTTCTTCAGATGCGGGAACTCTTTGACAGAGAGCACTTTCCCGCTCTCTCCCAGTTTCACGTCCTCTCCGTTGTAGTTCTTGGTGAACTGCGGATGGATATCCTTTCCGGGGAAATCCATCACAGTATCCATATGGGCGATAAGACCGATGGCCGGCTTGTCCTCATAGCCGGGAGTGGCCGGAATCTCCGCGTAGAGGTAGCACATGTCGTTGAGTTCCACTTTTTCAACACCAATGTCCTTTAACTCCTGCGCAAGAAGCCTGCCCAGTTCAAACTGTCTCTGGGTGGACGGAACCGTCTCGCTCGTTTCGTCACTTGTCGTCCAGACATTTACGTACCTTAAAAATCTCTCATATGCCTTCATAGCTTTTTCCTCCTTATTCTTGAAATGCCAGGGATCCGCGTCTTCTTGCGGCCCTGACATTTTTATGTTCGTTCTATTTTATTAATCCTCGTCTTCCACCAGCTTGTTCAGCTTCTTGTTTGTCGCAACCATGAAGAGCGCGCACAGAAGAAGAAGAATGAAGATTGCCACGAGAACCGGAAAGATATTCATGTTCTCGATGATCACCTGAACATAAGGGCTTAACTTGGAAGCGCAGAATGTCGCCACCGTGATAACGCCCATGAGAAGGGACAGGTATTTCTTCGGCGCGTACTTGCTGACGAAGGCGTTGCGAAGCGGTGAGAAGCACATCTCGCCGATAGTCAGAAGAAATACAAATCCTACCATCCACAGTACACTTACCTTATTGCCAGCCGGTGAACCCACGCCGCGGGTGAACTCTGCCAGCACGACCACTCCGAAGGCACATCCAAGGAACAAGAAACTTAATCCAATCTTCTGGAACATGTTCAGGTCGCCCTGGGGTCTCTCGGAAAGCTTTCTCCAAACAGCCGCCATCACACCGCCAAGCGCCACGCACAGCAGTCCGTTAAGAGAGGTGTTGATCCAGCCCGGCGCAATCTCGATCCCTGCCAGGTGCATATCCACGTACTCGGTCATATAGATGGTCAGCGCCAGCTCGTTCTGGTAGTAGAACAGCCAAAAGATAATAGAGAAAGCAGACACAAGGATGATGGCCCACACTCGTCTCTTCTCCGCTCGTGTCAGAGGCTCAGCGGACTTTTCTTTCTTCTTGTCCTTCTTGCTGTCCTCGCCGATGATATTGCCCTGAGTGTCTGTCAGGTATTTAAAGGGTTTTTTGCCCTGGCCCTGAAGAGATTTCCAGTTTGCCACAAACCATACGGCAGCGATCAGGCAGAATACGGCGCTTAAGAAGAAACACTGACGGAATCCTAACACATCGCCGTTTTTAAATGTATTCAGATACAGGTAGCCCGTTGCCACAGATCCCACAAAGGAGCCGATATTTACAAAAGAATACTGGATTGAAAACGCGGAATCCAGCATACTCTTATCATCATACATACGTCCCTGTATCGCGGACAGATTGCCCTTGAAGAATCCGGTTCCGATAGAGATGACGATCACCATCAAGTTCACCATAGCCGCGTTCGCCGCCTTCCAGCCGATCAGGTAGCCAATAGCCATGATAACGCTTCCTAAAGGGATGGCGTATCTGGCTCCCAGCCAGCGGTCGCTGATGTAGCCGCCAATGATCGGCGCCAGGTAAGTATAGGCTGTCAGGTTGGCCGCGATCACGGCAGCCTGCGCATTGTCGATCCCCAGACCGCCCTCTCCCACCGCCTTGATCAGAAACAGTAGCAAAATTGGCTTTGCCCCGTAGTAAGCCAGTCTTTCAAACGTGAATGTCAGATTGCAGACATAAAAGCCCCAAGGGTGCTTTTTCTTCACTGCTGTTGTACTTTCTCCCATTTTTCTCATTTCCTCCTAACGTTCAGCATCATACCTAAAATTCTACATCTGTACCACCTGAGACTCAAACAAGAAAAAGCTATGCAGTGATAAGGAAAAGTTATTCTTCCATTTTATCTTTCAATATCTTAATGAATTTCGATACATTCTTTTTCTCCGACGCGCGGAAATAATAAAGCCGAATCGCGCATGTCTCCTCATAGTCCGCCAGCTGTCGGATCTCCCCGTCCCCGCGCCAAAAGTAACGGCTGTCTACAAAGGCGAAGGCATCGTTAAACTCCACCTTGATCTTCATGGTCTCCACATTCTTCACCTCGATGAACCGACACCCGTCCTCCAGGCGGCCGCGAGCTTCCTCCTGGACGCTGCAGCTGTAGGAGGAGGCCAGATAGCACCGATGCCCCCGCAGGTCATCCAGCCGGAGCGGTCCGTAAGGGATCGTAGTATTCTTACCCACATAGACACCGATCCGGGAACCGGTTAGATTCTCCCCCGCCACCCCAGGCTCATCCTCCAGCGCCTGGTTTTCGTAGCCGATGAACACGTCCAGTTCATGGTTCTTCATCATCCGGGCTCCGATCATATTATCCAGATTGTAACACTCCATCTTCTCACCAACCCTCAGGAAATTGGGATCATACACCTGCTCATAAGTCATCCACATCTTCTTGTTGATAGCGCTGTCAATTCCGATGTACGTCACCTCCCGATTCCGAAATTGCTCAATCTCCCGCGTCATCCGCGCCTCTATCTCCAGCATCTCCTTAGCCCGGCGGTACACGATCTGTCCCAACTCTGTGGGAACTACCTCGCCCTTGCCCCGGTTGATCAGTTTTCCGCCCGCCATTTTCTCCAGAGATGAGATGTTCTGGCTGATGGCCGTCTGAGACACATAGTTGATGTTGCCCGCTTTTGTAAAACTCCTGTTCTCGATCACATCTACAAAATATTTATACTTCCATATACTGCTCACATCCGCGCCCTCCCGCCGGGAAATAAGAACTGGTCATCCGCCTTTTCCAGCTCTAGTAGCTTCACCTTTTTCTCGATTCCCCCTGCATACCCTGTCAGGCTGCCATTGGCCCCTACCACCCGGTGGCAGGGTACGATGATAGAGATCTGGTTATGGCCCACCGCTCCGCCTACCGCCCGGGCGGACACCTTCTTTCCCCCTCTTTTTCCGGCCAGTCTGCCGGCAATCTCTCCATAGGTCATAGTCTGACCGTAAGGGATCGTACGGAGGATTTCCCATACTTCTTTCTGGAAATCTGTTCCTCTTAAGTGGAGCGGCAGGGGAATCCGCGGCTCTTCTCCCGAGAAATAAATGTCCAGCCACTGTTTCGCCGCTTGAAATAGGGGAATCTCTTTTTCTTCCCGCTCTTTGTCAAGATGAAGCCCAAAATATTTCTGTCCTTCAAACCATAATCCGGTAAGGCATGTTTCGTCTGCCGCCAGCAAGATCCTGCCTATAGGCGACTGATAATGACTGACATACTGCATAACCATTCCTCCTTCTTCTGAATTTTTCTTTTTGAAAAACCCCGTATCCGTCTCACACGGTTACGGGGTTCCTATGCTCTTTATGGATCCTTTTATTCTATTCTGTCAGAAAGACGGCTTATTCCGCTACATCCTTCATACTGAATGAGAATCTTCCCATCTTGTCTTTTCCAAGGCATACAACTTTTACAACATCGCCCAGTGTCAGTACATCTTCCACATGGTTGACTCTTTCTTTCGCAAGTTTGGAGATATGCACCATTCCTTCTTTGCCCGGCGCGAATTCCAGGAACGCGCCGAACTCTTTGATGCTGACTACCTTTCCTTCCAATACCTGTCCCGCCTCAAAATCGGTGACAATGATATGGATCAGCTTGCGGGCCTCTTCCATGCTTGCCGCTTCTGTTCCGCAGATGGATACGGAGCCATCGTCCTCAATATCGATCTTCACTCCAGTCTGCTCGATGATCGCGTTGATGGTTTTTCCTCTCTGGCCTACCACATCGCCAATCTTCTGAGGATCGATCTGCATCTGGATGATCTTCGGAGCGTACGGCCCTACTTCCGGTCTTGGCTCGGCGATAGTCTTTGCCATCACTTCATCTAAGATGTACAGTCTTGCCTTCCTTGTGGCCGCGATCGCCTCCTCGATGATCGGTCTGGTCAGGCCGTGGATCTTAATATCCATCTGGATCGCGGTGATCCCTTCATGGGTTCCAGCCACCTTGAAGTCCATGTCTCCAAAGAAATCTTCCAGTCCCTGGATATCGGTCAGCACCAGATAATCATCATCGGTCTCACCGGTCACCAGTCCGGCAGAAATACCTGCCACCGCAGACTTGATCGGCACTCCCGCAGCCATCAGGGACATAGAGGAAGCGCACACGCTGGCCTGAGAGGTAGATCCGTTGGACTCGAAGGTCTCTGATACGGTACGGATCGCGTAAGGGAACTCTGTCTCATCCGGCAGTACCGGGAGAAGGGCGCGCTCTGCCAACGCTCCGTGTCCGATCTCACGGCGTCCCGGTCCTCTGGAAGGTCTAGTCTCTCCCACAGAATAGGAAGGGAAATTATAATGATGCATATATCTCTTGGAAGTCTCCGCCTCATCCAATCCGTCCAGTCTCTGGGCCTCCGCAAGGGGAGCCAGTGTAGTAATCGTACAGATCTGGGTCTGTCCACGGGTAAACATAGCAGAGCCGTGGACTCTCGGGATCAGATCTACTTCTGCCGCCAAAGGCCGGATCTGGTCAATCGCTCTTCCGTCCGGACGCTTGTGATCCTTTAAGATCATCTTGCGCACCGTCTTCTTCTGATACTGATATACCGCTTCTCCAAGCACTTCCAGCCAATCTTCTTTCTCTGCGAAAGCTTCTTCCAGCTTTTCCGTGATCTGGCGGATATTTTCCTCTCTTACCTGCTTTTCATCAGTAAATACCGCTTCTTCCATCTGAGCCGGAGGCACGATCTCCTTAATTGCCTCGAACAATTCTTCCGGAACCGCGCAGCTCTCATAAGAATGTTTCGGTTTTCCGCACTCTGCCACGATGGTCTCGATGAACGCGATCACCTTCTGGTTCAGCTCATGCGCGGCAAAAATCGCGTCGATCATCTGCTGTTCCGGAACTTCCTCCGCCCCAGCCTCGATCATGATCACTTTCTCTTTGGTAGACGCAACCGTCAGAGACAGTTTGGAGACTTCTCTCTGGGCCGCTGTCGGGTTGAATACCAGTTCGCCGTCGACCAGTCCCACTTGAGTAGAAGAAATCGGGCCGTCAAAAGGAATGTCTGAGATGGTAGTGGCAATCGCCGCTCCCAGCATAGCCGTCAATTCCGGGGAACAGTCCTGATCTACAGACAATACCAGATTCTCCAGCGTTACGTCATTGCGGTAATCCTTTGGGAATAACGGACGCATGGGCCGATCGATCACACGGCAAGTCAGGATCGCGTTCTCAGAAGCCTTTCCCTCTCTCTTGTTAAAACCTCCCGGAATCTTTCCTACTGCGTACAGACGCTCGTTATACTCCACGCTGAGCGGGAAAAAGTCGATTCCTTCCCTGGGTTTCTCTGAGGCGGTAGCCGTACAGAGCACGGTTGTATCTCCATAATGCATCAGCACCGCTCCATTTGCCTGCTTCGCTACCCGGTCCACATCCACGCGCAGCGTTCTGCCGGCAAGTTCCATTTCATACTTTTTGTACATAGTGGTCTCCTTTATCTTTTTTTCTTCAGGGAAGGGAGCGCCGAAACTACTGAAAAATACACTTTGCGAAAAGAAAATATACTTTTCAGTGGTCTCGGAGTCTCTCCCTGCCCATAATCTTAGTTATTGTATCATATCTGCCAGAATAACGCAATTAGGGACGGGGTATTTTTAAAAATACCCCGTCCCTAATGAAAAGAATTACTTTCTCAATCCAAGTCTCTCGATCAGTGAACGATATCTCTCGATGTCGATCTTCTTCAGATATGCCAGAAGTCCTCTTCTCTGTCCTACCATCTTCAGAAGTCCTCTTCTGGAATGATGATCCTTCGGATTGTTCTTGAAGTGCTCTGTCAGGTCATTGATCCTTGCTGTCAGGATCGCTACCTGAACCTCCGGTGAACCTGTGTCTCCCTCGCTTCTTCCATACTCAGCGATAATCTGTTCTTTCTGTTCTTTTGAGATCATTCTAGTCTCCTCCTTTATAAACTTCATCTAAACGCCAGGTATTAAGTAATGGTCGGAGTTTCCGATTACCGAACACCGGCTGCTGTCACTAGGACAGTATAGCACACGCATCTGCCCTTCTTCAAGCATTTTTTCTAAAATATTCCCGTCCGCTTTCGATATCCCGGTCAACTGCTGCTTTCATCTCCTGGATATCCGCGAATTTCCTTTCCGGCCTGCGGAAATCCAAAAGCTCCACCCGGACTTCTTTGCCATAGGCGCTGCCTTCATAGTCAAAAAGAAAACTTTCAGCCAAAACTTTATCTTCTGTGGAAACTGTTGGTTTGACTCCCACATTCGTAATCCCGGCATAGCATTTGCCGTCTAGCCAGGTTCTGCTGAAATACACGCCTCTGGGAGGAACAATCTTAGCCTGGGGCCACTCTACATTAAAGGTGGGGAATCCAAGTGTCCGTCCAAGTCTCCTGCCGTGCTCCACCACTCCTTTGATGCTGTAAGGATACCCCAGCAGCTTGTCCGCCAGCTGGATATTCCCTTCCGCCATCAATTCTTTGATATAGGTGCTGCTGATGATCCTGCCCTGGTACCGTTCTTTCTCCAGAACGATGGCTTCATAACCGTAAGCCCCGGCATATTCTTTCAGCATATCCGCGTCTCCGCCCTGCCCATATCCAAAATGAAAATCCGTTCCCACCACCACGTATTTGGCGTGGAACACTCCGCAGATGATCTCTTTGATGAATTCTTCCCCGCTCATTTTCCGAAGTTCTTCTGAGAAGGGACATTCCACCAGATAATCCATAGAATCTTCCAGATGAGCCGCCCGCTCCTCCTTTGTCATAAGGATTCCAGTCCGCTTCATATCGAAGGCGCAGACTGCCGCGCGGACCTGTTCTGTCTGCCTAAGCTGCGCCACCTTGCGGATCAAAGTCTGATGGCCTCTGTGAAGCCCGTCAAACTTACCAAACGTAACCGCGGATCTGCGGGTATCTTTATAATGTTCAAGTCCTTTTAAGTATTCCATAATTAATCCCTTCAGCTGCCGCAAAACATTTTTACTGCTTTATATTCTTGTGTCTTTTTCTGGTAACCATACAAGGCAAGGAAATCTCCTTTTTCATTATACAGCCTGACCCGTTCTCCATCTTCCGCGCGCCCTTCTGTCCGGATCATTCCCCGGCGGAGACGGTTCCCATTAAGCGCCAGCTTCTCCCACCTGGCTTCCACATACACGGCGGGATATTCCTGGAACAGAGAATCAATAGATCTTAAGATTTCTCCCAGGGTTCCCTGTTTCTGCCTCTGCTCGATTTCTTCCAGCGTATGGGCGCCGCTCTTTTCAAAAGGTCCTGCCTTTGTCCGCACCAGGGATTCCATACATCCAAAACATCCAAGCTCTCTCCCGATGTCATCGCATAAGGTTCTGATATAGGTTCCCTTGGAACAGTTGACTCTCATCCTTATCCTTGGAAAATGGATATCCAGAATCTCTATCTCATGGATCCTCACCCTGCGCGCCTTACGTTCTACCGTCTTTCCTTCTCTGGCAAGTTCATAAAGCTTTTTACCATTTACTTTCAGCGCCGAATACATGGGTGGAATCTGATCATAGTCTCCTATGTAATTCTTCACCGTCTCTTTCAGTCTTTCCTCAGTTACGGCTGAGGCATCTCCTTCTTCCAGCACTGTTCCGGCTGTATCCTGCGTATCTGTCCGCACTCCCAGAAGAAGCACCGCCTCATAGGTCTTGTCCTGATCTGTCAAAAGCTCGCATACCTTTGTGGCCCGGCCAAGACAGATGGGAAGGACCCCTTCAGCCTCCGGGTCCAGCGTTCCCGTATGGCCGATCTTTCTCTGACCTGTGATTCCCCTCAGCTTAGCCACCACATCATGGGAGGTGAAGCCTTTCTCTTTATAAACATTCAAAATCCCATTGATCATACCGGTTCCCCCAGCTGATCCTCGATCAGGCCCGACAGATTGTTGAGCACGTCATGAGGGGTCCCGGCCATAGTGAAACCGGCTGCTCTTTTATGGCCGCCGCCGCCCAGATACTGAGCTATCCTGCTTACATCCACCTGTTCTTTCGAACGCAGGCTGACTTTATAGACACTGGGTTTCAGCTCATACATGAAAACGGCGACTTCTACTCCTTTGGTATCCCTAAGATGGCTGACAATCCCATCCAAAGCTTTGGGCTCTACGCCATAGAATTCCATCTCCCGCCTGCGGATATAAGAGGCGATACATCTTCCATCCATGAAAAGAATACTCTCCATCAGCGCCCGCCCCAGCACCTGGTTCTGGGCATAGCTCTTTTCTACATAGGTCTTGCGGATCAAGGCAGGCGCATCCACTCCCCGTTCCATCAGATCCGCCGCCGCCCGCAGAGTGGCCGGCGAGGCGCAGGAGTACTGGAACACTCCGGTGTCATGGACGATCCCAAGATACAGAGCCTCCGCTACAGGAAGCGTGATCTTCTCCTTGTCGATCAGATCATAGATCAATTCTGATGTGGAACTCGCATCGGGGACCACATAATTTTCTTCCCCGAAGCCTTTATTGCTGATATGGTGATCCACACAAAGCGTATGGGCCGCCTGTTCAAAAAGAGTCTGTGAGAATCCAAGTCTTTCCTTATCTCCACAGTCCAGACAAATGAACAGATCATACTTTTGATCCTTTGGAGCCTCATGTCGGATCTCCCCGGAACATTTCAGAAACTGGTAGGACCTGGGAATCTGTTCCAGATAAATGTCCACCGTCTTCCCGCTGTAATTTTCCAGGATATAAAGATATAATCCCATACAAGAACCGGTACAGTCCCCATCCGGCCTCTCGTGGCCTCCAATGGCGATAGTATTTGCCTGCGCGATCATTCTATTGAGCATCTTTTTCACCTTCCGTCTCCATTTGGCCAGTTACTTCTTCTATCTTTTTAGACATATTTACACCATATTCAATGGATTGGTCCAGTATGAAATGAATTTCCGGTGTATTGCGCATATTCAAAGTCCGTGCCAGTTCCCGGCGGATATACCCTTCCGCGCTTTCTAATCCCTGTATCGTCTCCTTCTGGGCCTTCTCATCTCCCAGCACACTGATATACGCCTTGCATGTCTTTAAATCCGGGGCCACCTCCGCGGCCACCACAGACGTCCATGGGGCAACCCTTGGGTCTTTCAGGCCGCCCCGGATAATGCTGCTTAATTCCCGCTGGACTTCTACATTCACTCTAGTGTTCTTAATACTTCTTTTCCGCAATTTTCTTCCTTCTTTCTTTTCAAAGCAGGAGGATTTTGAAAGGCCGTTTCAGATCCAAGACTATCTTGGAACTTCCACCATCTTGAACGCTTCCACCTGGTCGCCTTCCTTCACATCATTAAAGTTTGCGAATACGAATCCGCATTCATATCCTGCCCGCACTTCTTTCACATCGTCTTTGAACCGCTTCAGCGAAGCAAGAGAGCCTTCGTAGACCACGATACCATCCCGGATGATCCGTGCGGAACAATCTCTCTCAAAAGTTCCGTCCAGCACATAGGATCCCGCGATCGTACCAACGCCGGAAGCCTTGAACAGCTGGCGCACTTCCGCATGGCCCAGAACCTTCTCCTCGAATACCGGGTCTAACATACCCTTCATAGCCGCTTCCACATCTTCAATGGCATTGTAGATTACCCGGTACAGACGGATATCCACTCCTTCTCGTTCCGCGGTTTCTTTGGCTGTAGCATCCGGCCGCACATTGAATCCGATAATGATCGCGTTGGAAGCGGAGGCCAGGCTCACGTCTGACTCATTGATCGCTCCGACGCCGCCATGGATGATCTTCACCACTACTTCATCGTTGGACAGCTTCAGAAGGCTCTGCTTAATGGCCTCGACAGACCCCTGCACATCTGCTTTCACTACAATGCCCAGTTCTTTTAAGTTTCCTTCCTGGATCTGAGTAAACAAGTCATCCAGAGAAAGTTTCGTCTTTGTCTCTTCCAGAAGTTTTACTTTGCTCTGAGAAATAAAGGTCTCAGCGAAGCTTCTGGCTTCTTTGTCATTTCCGCAGCCTACCAGTACTTCCCCCGCATTTGGCACATCGTTCAGTCCCAGGATCTCTACCGGCATAGACGGTCCGGCCTCTTTCACTCGGCGCCCTTTGTCGTCCATCATAGCTCTGACCTTGCCGTGAGCCGCTCCTGCCGCCACCGCATCGCCGATACGCAGGGTTCCTTTCTGTACCAGCACTGTCGCCACAGGACCTCTTCCTTTATCCAGCTCAGCTTCCAGCACAAGTCCTCTTGCCCGCCGATTTGGGTTGGCTTTTAATTCCATAACCTCCGCGGTCAGAAGAATCATCTCCATCAACTCATCCAGACCTTCTCCGGTCTTTGCGGATACCGGTACAAAAATGGTGCTTCCTCCCCAGTCTTCCGGAATCAGCTCATACTCGGTCAGTTCCTGTTTTACCCGCTCTACATTGGCGCTTGGCTTATCAATCTTATTCACTGCCACGATGATCTCTACACCCGCCGCTTTGGCATGGTTGATCGCTTCAATGGTCTGCGGCATCACGCCGTCGTCCGCCGCTACTACCAGAATAGCGATATCTGTAGAGCTGGCTCCCCGCATACGCATCGCTGTAAAGGCTTCATGGCCCGGTGTATCCAGGAAGGTGATCTTCTCCCCGTTTCTCTCTACCACGTAAGCGCCGATATGCTGGGTGATACCGCCGGCCTCTCCGCCGATCACATTGGTATGGCGGATCGCATCCAAAAGGGAAGTCTTACCATGGTCTACATGGCCCATGACACAGACAACCGGAGGACGTTTCTTCAGTTTCTTTTCATCCTCTTCTTCCTCTTTCAGAAGTTCTTCGATCACATCCACCACTTCTTCTTTCTCGCAGAGGATATCGAATTCCAGCGCGATCTCTTCCGCGGTTTCATAATCAATCTCCTGGTTTACCGTCACGATCTTGCCCTGCATAAAGAGTTTCTTCACGATCACAGAAGGTACCACCTTCATCTTATCTGCCAGATCCTTGATAGTAAGGACTTCAGGAATCGTAATGGATTTGATTTCTTCCTCCTGCTTCTGGGCTTTCGGCTGGGGTTTCTGAAGCTGCGGCTTTGGCTCTGCCTTCTGCTTCTTTCCCTTTGGCTTGCGATCTTCTTCCTCACGGCGGTACTCTTTTTTCTTATAATCGTCTTTCCCTTTGCCTTTGCTTCTCTGCGGTTTCTGAGCCGGCGTCTCCGGAGCCGGGATGCTTCCCTGGTTCCGTCTTCCTTCATTGTTCCGCCTTTCTCCATGTCCGCCGGAACGGTTCTGGCCTCTCTCACCGCCCCTGCTCTGGCCTCTTTCGCCAAAGTTTCGATTCTGGTTTCTGTCGCCGCCTCTGCTCTGGCCTCTTTCGCCGGAATTCCGGTCGTTCCTTCCTCTTTCGCCGGCAGGTCTCTCCGCGTTTCCGCGCTCGCCGCCGTTTCTATCCGCGGCGCTTCTTCCGCTGCTATTCTTCTCGCTTGCGTTTACGGCTCTTCCCTGAGGCTGCTCAGATGGACGGCTGCTCTGCGCCGGCTTGGGGCTGTGATCCGCCTGAGTTTTCACCGGCTGCTGGGTCTGAACCTTTGGCGCCGCTTCCTGTTCCGCCGTCTTCGGCTGCTTTTTCTCAAGCGCTTTCTCAAATGCCTTCGCCACAGATTTTTCCGTTGAACGCACAGGCGCCTGCCCTTTTTCCGCCGCGGGACGGCCCGGCTGTCCCGGACGGTTCTGCGGTTTCGCCGGACGGCCGTTATTTACCTGCATAGGTCTTCCCTGGGAGATCCCAGACTTGCCGCCTCCTGCCGGACGTCTTCCCTGACGCGCTCCATTCTGGGTGTTCTGCGGACGGAAGACATGGACGATATTCTTCTTCTTTGGCGTTTCCCCCGCGGGTTTCTCTGCCTTCTCCGAAGACTTTTCCTCCTCTGCCCCGCTTTTGTTAAAGGCGGCTTTTACCATCTTTACTTCCTCTTCTTCCAGAGAGCTCATATGATTTTTCACTTCTATCTTCTTCCCCGCAAGGAACTCTACCAGTTCCTTGCTTGGAACATCTAATTCTTTCGCTAACTCGTATACTTTCATCTTCGACATACACACTACCTCCATTATGCAATTGTATTCTCTTCTGTGTCCAAATGTTTCCTGATTCCTTTTGCAAACCCCTCATCCGTCACCGCAAGGGATGCCCGGAACTCTTTTCCCATTGCATGGCCCAAGGTATCTTTATCTTTATAAAAATAGATTGGTACTCTATAAAAACTGCACATATTCTGGAATTTCTTCTTCGTATTCCCGGAGGCGTCCCCGGCTACGATCACCAGCGCGGCCCGGCCGGATTTTACCTCTTTCTCTGTGCAGAACTCTCCGCTTGCCACTTTCCCGGCCTTCACAGCCAGACCGATCAATGACAGCGCCTTATTCTGACTCAAGACATTCCATCTCCTTTTCCAGGGATTCATATACCTCCGGCGGGATCGCCTGGCCAAAGGATCGCTCCAAGCCTTTGCATTTCCTTGCTTTTTCCAGGCACTCTCGGTTGGGACACAGATAAGCTCCCCGGCCATTTTTCTTTCCGGTAGCATCCAGCAGGAACTCCTGCTCAGATGTGCGAATGACCCGGATCATCTCTTTTTTGCTGCGCATTTCCTGACAACCCACGCATTTCCGCAACGGTATCTTTTTATTTTTACTCAAATGATCACCTTATTCCTCTTCTGACTCCTGCTCTCCATCTGCTTCCCCGTCATAAACGGCATCTTCCGGCGCTTCCTCATAAGACTCATCATAGCCTTCTTCGTAAGCCCCTTCTTCGTAAGATTCATCCTCGTAAGACTCATCGTAGTCTTCTTCATACATTTCTTCCTCAAACACGCCTTCGCTCATCTCCATATAGTTCTCCGGCAGTTCTCCAGATTCGATCGCCTGAGTCTCGCTCTTGATGTCGATCTTATATCCTGTCAGCCTCGCGGCCAGTCTGGCGTTCTGTCCTTCTTTGCCGATAGCAAGTGAAAGCTGGTAGTCCGGCACGATAACGCTTGCCGTCTTCTCATCCGGGTCTGCCATAACAGAGATGACCTTCGCCGGGCTTAACGCGTTCTCGATCAGGATCGCCGGGTTATCGCTCCAATTGATGATGTCGATCTTCTCTCCCCGCAATTCATTGACGATGGCATTGACTCTGGCTCCATTCATTCCCACACATGCGCCTACCGGATCCACATCCGGGTCGTTGGACCATACCGCGATCTTGGTCCTGCTTCCAGCCTCTCTGGCAATGCTCTTGATCTCCACAATCCCGTCTCTGACTTCCGTCACCTCTGATTCAAACAGACGCTTTACCAATTCCGGATGAGTACGGGACACTAAGATCTTTGGCCCTTTTGTGGTGTTCTTTACTTCTACCACATACAGTTTGATCCTCTCTGTCGGCTTAAACACCTCTCCTTTTACCTGCTCGTTTTCTGTCAGCATGGCGTCTGCCTTACCCAGGTTGATGCTGATGTTTCTCCCCACATAGCGCTGTACGATTCCCGTCACGATATCTTTTTCTTTCTCAAAATACTGATCGTAGATCACCTTGCGCTCTTCTTCCCGGATCTTCTGCAGGATCAGGTTCTTCGCGTTCTGGGTCGCGATACGTCCAAAGGATTTAGATTCAATAGGGATCCGCACGATATCGCCGATCTCATAAGTACTATCGATCTCTTTTGCCTCTTCCAGGCTGATCTGCTCCAATTTGTCTTCCACTTCTTCTACCACCTCTTTCTCGGCGTAGAGCTGGTAGTCGCAGGTCTCCCGGTCCATGATCAATTTGATATTGTCGGCTTTCCCAAAATGGTTCTTACAGGCATTTAAAAGAGAATTCTCGATCGCGTCCAGCAGAGTCTCTTTGCTGATGTCTTTCTCCTTCTCCAATAGGTTCAATGCTTCCAGTAATTCCGTATTCATTCGTTTCTCCTCCTTAATCTAAAAATCAAACGCCAGGCGGATCAAAGCGATATCGCCTTTGTCAAATGTTTTTTCCGTCTCGTCTGCAAGCGTAATGGTTACTGTATCTTCATCGTAATCTTTTAAGATTCCGGTAAATTCTTTCTGTTTGTCGATCATGCGGTAAGTCTTGACCTCTACTTCTTCTCCCAGGCTCCTCTTGAAGTCCTTCTCCTTCTTCAAAGGACGGCCAAGCCCTGGGGAACTCACTTCCATGATGTAGGCGTCTTCGATAAAATCTTCCTGATCCAAAAGATCCGAAAGTCTTCTGCTGACCTTCTCACAATCATCGATGCTGATTCCTCCGGTTTTATCAATGTAGGACCGGAGGTACCAGGTACTCCCCTCCTTGACATACTCCACATCTACAAGCTCAAATCCATATTCATCCACAATGGGCTGCAGAAGCTGTTCTGTTTTCTGCTCGTAAACTTCTCTTTTAGACAATGTAAAATTCCTCCTTACCAACAAAGAAGAGTGAACTTTCGTTCACTCTTCTGCCGGATTTCTATGTAACTGTAGGTTAGTATAGCACTTCTTTTGCAGAAATTCAAGGGTTTTCCTAATCTTTTTGAACTTTTAAACACCAAAAAACAAAACGTATTTGTGCAGATCTACTTTTCGTGCCATCTCCACATTTTTCCAGTTCCTATTCCAGCAATAATAATTCCAGAAAGAGCACAAACCAATAGCCATATCTCCACCCCTTTATCGCCTGTATCCGGTGTTTGCTGTTGTTCTCTCATCCCTTCACTATCCGCCGAATTGTCTTGTTCATCTGGATTAGTTCCCATTCCTTCCTGAGAACTTAGTTTTGATAAGGTCACTTTCTCCAGCGATGTCTCAATCATTCCATTCTCATCTTCATAATAACGGTCACACTCTGGACAATACCAATACTCTATATTTCCAGTATGTTCACTATCCGGCTTCTTCTCATCTACTTTTTCCAAAGGATGTGTACAAGCCCCTTTACTCCGTACAATCACCTTACAAACGGCCATCTGATCTCTGTTGTCTTGTGATACACAATAAATATTTGTGATTCCTTTGGACATTGCGGAAACTTTCCCTTCTTCCACTCTTGCAATATTTTCGTCCCCAGTCAACCAGAAAACCTGTTGCCGTGTCACTTCATCTGGGGAAATCTTCACCTCCATTAATGCACTTCCACCAGTCTCTAATATCAAAAAAGTTTCTTTCAATTCTAAGCTCTCTACTGGCCGATAAGTTTCTTCTGGATTCTTATTTAAATAAATTGTATTTTCTGTCACTCCATTTCCGTCTATATCTAGCTCCACTGTACCATCACCACGGATTTGTTCAATCGATGTCCGTAATATATTTCCCGCTTCGATTCCCTGATTTTCAAATGAGTATGTGGTTATTTCTCCTTCTTTTTCCTCCGCAAGCTCAAAGCTCACAAGCCCTTTATCAACCCCTGCTATTTCTAATTTGTAATCCGCATCCTTGTAAAAACAGAGCACTTTTGCGTATTCTCCCGAATACGGTCGATAAACAACGGAAAATTGTCCATATTCATTTGAAATATTATTTTCCTCGCCGTCACGAAGTTTGGCAACCAATGTGCCATCTGGCGCATATACCGATACATCCACTGGACAGGATATAACTGATTTCAACGCAAACTGAACAGATTCTGGAATCTCTATTCCTTCTTCCAGATTAAAAAAGCATCTCTCTTCCAAAGTTTGGATTGTTTCCTTAACAACTTCCTCTTTCTCAGAGTATCCACAATCCGTAAAAATATTAATCAGGCCTTCTATTTTACACATATTCAGATAGGCTTCTTCTCCTTTTACACGCAACATATACAAGAGAGAATAATTATCATAGAAATCCCAGGCATTTTCAGCACTTTGATCAGTCAAAAAATTCTTTTTGCTTTCTTCGAGCTTTTCCCTATAGTGGGAAGATAACGTAGAGTAACCTTCTACATATGCAACTCCTTGCACCAGTTTTCCTACATCCATAATCTGATTTACAAAATAGGCTTCTATCTTAAGCACTAAAAGAAATTCATTTAAAGTTGCTGCACCCGTCTGTCCAATAGCCGTTTCCAAAATAGTATCCGAAATTGTGGATGTTATGGACGTTTGGTTTATAAGATCACTTGCAAAATCTAAGATTTCTCCCCAGGCTCCTTCTTCCATATCCTTTAAAATTTTCTTTGCAGCCAACCGCATTTCCAAAGGGAGGTCTATTGCTAATTCCACTTCACTTAGAAATGTCCGGTACTGTTCATATACCTGCAATTTACTATCTAATTGTATAATATCTTCCACATGCTGTATTGACATATCTACAATATCCAATGTTTTTGTCGCATACCCCATAGCCTTAGAAAACTTTCCAAATCCAGAGGTCTCATCCAAGGTAAACGACAATTTGAAAGTATTCAAATCACTTCCCTGTGTTTTCACATCGCTGTAAAGTCCTATTGCATCATTTGATTTTAGCGCCTCATAAAGTTCATTACGATTGGTACACTTATTCAGTCTCCTAATCAGATTATCCGCATACACCTTTCCCGCATCGGTTACTTTTTCTGATAATGCACTAACATCAGAAATATATGTCATTTTCTCCACATCGAAAGATGCCGTATCCATAAAATCATAGAGCATATCCTGATATTTAACCACACCAGGGTAATCTCCCTCAATATAAGTCGAAAGATCAGTCCAGTCACTCAATTCATTATTAAAAATCAGTCCATCCGCAATTAAAAGACCTCTCGCAACTGCTCCTTTTCCGGTATTATGAAGCCAGTCATAAAAATTGTAAGCGCAGTAAGTCTCATCCGTAGTTAAGGTGAGATAAGCATAGCGCTCATTCGTCGTTTTACTTAAATACTGGATTCCTTCCTTTGCGTCTAAAAAACCGTACTGATTAAACAACTCTGTATACCGCTGAAATTTTGTTTCCTCAGAAGCTTCACTATTGCTAATCTCTTCCCACTGTGCATAGACCGCATCTGAGGTGTACTCCTTTACTTTTTCAATTATAAAACGGTCTTCCTCGCTGGTCCCTGAATTTCCCGAACCCTCTCCATCCTGCCAGATAAAAGTGGGATACTTTTCCCCCATCTTCCAGACATTCTCAAAATCAAAGCCTGAAAAGCTAGATTCCAACAGAAATTCTTCTGGAGAAAGTTCTGATACGTTAGAAGCGGTCCCATAAGTATTTTGTGAGGATGTCCCTTCTTTATAATAGCAATTTTTTACAATTGTAGTTCCTCCGACCCAGGCTTTTACTTCTATTCCCCCTACTATAGCGGCCGATTTTCCGGAGGCAATTATCTCTCCTGTATTATGGGAATACCGAACATATAACTCTCCATAATAAGCAGGCTGACTACATCCTATAACTCCGCCCACCGCAGATGCCCCACTTATTTTTCCTGTATTATACATATTATCAAAATAAACATTCTCAGTATCTGGGGCCCCTACTCCAATTATTCCTCCTACATAATTTTCACCTGAAATTTCACCTGAATTATAAAATTCTTTTAATGAATCGGAAACATCACCTCCAGAAAAGGCACTAACTCTACCGCAGACTCCACCTGTAGAATTGGCTCCTTTTATATTCCCGAAATTCTGCAATTTCTCAAGATCAAATCCTTTGCAATTTAAATCACGACTTAAAGACCCTATGATTCCACCTGTATTAGAACTTTCTCCTATAATATTTCCATAGTTGTCACACTTTTTTATTGTAATTTTTTCCGAACCGTTACCAGATGTACTTGCCCCCATCGAATTTCCAACAGAAGCCGATCCCCATATTCCTCCTATATAGCTCTTTCCTGAAACATTTGCTCTATTTGTTACAGAAGTCAAAGTCAACCCTTTATTTCCGCCTGATCTAAAATATCCACCTATTCCACCTATATACCCATTTGTCCCTATAACTGTTCCCATCACTTCACAATTTACTATTTCAGTTTCGCAGTCTGTATATCCAATCACCCCACCTACGTAAGAATTCCCTTTCACAAATAAATTTTCTAGTCGCAAATTTTTAATAGTAATTTTCCCGTCATCAAAAGTATCTTCATCTATCGAACTAAAAAAGCCCACTTTATCAGAAGAACTACTCATATAAATTCCATATATCGTATGTTGTTGTCCGTCCAGCGTTCCAAAAAAATTTTTCACCCCTGGCCATTGATTTTCTGGAGCCGACTGCGTCCAACTATCATAATTTTTGATATCATTCAAATAAATATCATCTGTCAGCACAAAATTTGCCGTTAGATATTCTTCCTTTTGACTATTTACACTATCTGCAAAAGCTAACAAATCTTTTTCTGATGAAATCAGATATGGATCTTTCTCCGTCCCACTTCCACCAGAAAACGAAGGTTCATTCTCCGTAGCGACTCGACTTCTTTGTTTTGGAATTTCTACGTTCTCCTTCAACTCAGAATTATTTTCACAATTCTTTTCTTCTACTGTGTTACTCGGCTCATCAGAAATCTCATCCTCAACCTCCTGCTTTTTATCTCCTTGTGTTTTTTCATTTTCCGCACTTTCTACTTCATTCTCTTTTTCCCTATCCTCAATGTTGTCCACTATTTCTTCCCCCGGAGCGGCCTTTCCTATTTCCACAAAGTTCCCCGAACATAGCGCAACTATTACAATCAAAGCAATTCCTTTTTTTACCCACTTCTTCATAACTGTGCCTTCCACTCCCTCATTCATAAAAAATTTTCTTATATTGACACATATTAATTATATAGAATAATCGAAGAATAGTAAAGTTTGATAAATATGACATTTTAAAGATCGTACAATTTATCCCAGACAACAATATTTTTCAAAAAAATGAAAGAAGTCTTGACTTTATCGCCAAGACTCTTTTTTCTCCTGTCATTATATTTTCCCTTCTTTAAACGCCATCATCATGGCATTGGTCAAACTTAAGTCTTCTTCCTTCACCGGCATATCCTCCCGCTCAAACCATTCCGCCATGGAAAGTTCTTCCTGGTCTATGGAGATTGTCCCATCCCCATCCAGTTCGCAGAAGAATCCCATCAGCAAGGTATCTGAAAAGGACCAGGGCTGGCTCTTAAAGTATGTAATATTTTTCACCTTCAGCCCCACTTCCTCCATTACTTCCCGCTTCACCGTCTCTTCAATGGTTTCCCCCACCTCGCAAAAGCCTGCCAAAAGAGCGTACTCTTTGAAATCTCTCCCCGCGTATTTGGACATCAGGATCTTATTGCCGTGGGTCACGCCAATGATCACCGCCGGGCAGATCTTGGGAAATTCCATCAATCCACATTCCGGGCAGCGCATCATCCGTTCCTTCTCATCGCGCACCATAGGGACTCCGCAGCGGCCGCAGAACCGACGGCTCTCATACCAGCGGAACAACTGCCATCCGGTAATGCCGGCAAATCGCAGATATTTGGGTTTTGCTGTCCGGAACAGCCAATTGTCTTCCCAGGCAAATCCGTCCGCCTCTAGTCTGCGGCCGTCCACTTCCGGATGAAGATAAAACCGGATTTCTGCCGGAGCAGATCCCTTCTGCCCCGACTCATCGGGACGCCGGATGGAAAACAGATAGACCGCTCCCTGGTACAGCGACTCTCTCTCCTTTTCCCACCCCTTTTCCACATCCTGGAAAGTCGGGAAAACAATCTTCTCCCCATTTTGTTTCACCAAAGTCCGGTTTCCCTTATAGCACAGCAGGAAATCCTGTGCTTGCGGCAGCGCCGGGTGATAGGTGTTATCATATTGATATGGCTGTATATCCTGTATCATGATCCTACCTCGCTTTCGTTCCCGTTCCATCCCGCTTCGCTGCCTTAAGGCGGTTCAGCGTGATCTCCCGGTCTCCAAACTGGACTTTCGTCTCTGTTCCTTCCTCAAACAGATACACCTCTTCCAGTTCATCTTTTTTCTTTAAGCGGATGCCCCTCACGCCCACGGCGCCTTTCTTCTTCTCTGACACCTCTTCCGCCCCAAACCGCAGAAAATATCCTTCTTTTGTCCGAAGGACTACCTGCTGGCTGTCGCTTACTACCTGTACGCTCACCACAGCATCCTCCGCCTGCAGCTTGGTGGCGGCAATGGTCCGTTTGGACACCTGGAATTCTGTTCCTGACACCTTCTTGATCATTCCCATCCGGGTGGCAAACAAAAGCTGGGCAAAGCGCATCTGTTCCGCATCGCAGATATAGATGATCTCTTCCTGGGTACTGTCATAGTTGCTCACATTGTCTATAGGCTGGCCTTTATCCCGGAACTTTCCAAAGGGAAGATCCAGCACTTTGACCTGATGCATCTTTCCATCCGCCGTGAAAATGCAAAGCTTTCCTGTATTCAGACAGCTGATCACGTATTTGTTCTCGGAGTCCGCCGCCTCCCGATTTCTCTCATAAGTCGCCCGGTCTACGGTTTTCGCGTATCCAAACCGGTCCATCAGGAAGATAACCTCCTGCTCCTCGATCTTCTTCTCTTCAAACACCGCTTCCTGGGCGTTCTCAATCTGAGTTCGCCGCTTCCAGGAGAATTCTTTTTTCAACTGGTCTAAGTCCTGGATGATCACATCCGCCATCGACTCATAATTATTCAGGATATCCTCATAGCGTTCGATATTCTTCAGGGTTTCCTCATGTTCCTTCATCAAGGCTTCGATCTCCAGGCCGATCAGACGGTAGAGACGCATTTCCAGGATCGCTGTGGCCTGGCGCTCAGTAAAACGGAGCATGGCCGCCATCTTCTTGGAGATGCTGGATTTGAACTTAATATTCTCTGTCACGCCGTTTGTCAGACATGCCTTGGCATCTTTTACCGACTGGCTGCCCCTTAAGATCTCAATGATCAGGTCGATCACATCGCAGGCCTTGATCAATCCTTCCTGGATCTCTTTTTTATCCTTTTCTTTCGCTAAAAGCGTCTGGTATTTCCGGGTGGCCAGTTCAAACTGGAAGTCCACATGATGCTCGATGATCTTCTTTAAGCCCATGGTCTCCGGCCGGCCGTCTGCTACCGCCAGCATATTTACGCCGAAGGTATCCTCAAGCCTGGTCTTTTTATAGAGCATGTTGATCAGATTTTCCGCGTCTGCCCCCCGCTTCAGTTCGATCACAATGCGGATGCCTTCTTTGGAAGACTGATTGGAAATGTCGGTGATATCGCTGGTCTTCTTAGATTCCACCAATCCATAGACGTCGTTTAGGAACTTGCCGATGCCAGTTCCGATCATGGTATAAGGAATCTCTGAGATCACGATCTGGCTGCGGCCGCCTTTTAATTCTTCTACTTCCACTTTGCCGCGCAGCTTGATCTTGCCTGTCCCGGTCTCGTAGATCTGGAGCAGATCGTCTTTGTTTACTACGATCCCTCCGGTGGGGAAATCCGGCCCCTTGATATATTTCATCAGCTGCCTGGTGCTGATCTCGTTATTCTTCATATAGGCTTTCACGCCGTCGATCACTTCTCCCAGGTTGTGGGTTGGGATGCTCGTGGCCATGCCTACGGCGATGCCTTCCGCCCCGTTGACCAGAAGATTCGGGACTCTCACCGGAAGTACTTCCGGCTCTTTCTCCGTCTCATCAAAATTAGGGACAAAGTTCACAATATCTTTGTCCAAATCCTGCAGGTAGGCTTCCTGAGTGATCTTGGCCAGCCGGGCTTCCGTGTAACGCATTGCCGCCGCCCCGTCGCCCTCAATGGAACCAAAGTTTCCGTGGCCGTCTACCAGCACCGTCCCTTTCTTAAAATCCTGGGCCATCACCACCAAGGCTTCATAGATGGAGCTGTCCCCATGGGGATGATATTTACCCATGGTGTCTCCCACGATACGGGCGCATTTCCGGTAAGGCCGGTCGGCTTTCAGCCCCAGTTCATGCATATCATAGAGCGTCCTTCTCTGGACCGGCTTTAAGCCGTCCCGCACATCTGGAAGCGCTCTGGAAACGATCACGCTCATGGCATAATCGATATAGGATTTTTTCATCACGTCCGAATACTCGGTTCTTATGATCTGTGAATTCTGCATAATCTTTTCTCTCCTTTAGACATCCAGCTCTGCTTCCAGCGCATTTTCATAAATAAATGTCCTTCTGGGCGGCACTTCTGTGCCCATCAGCATCTCTGTCACACCAGAGGCCATCCTGGCGTCCTCGATCTCCACCAGTTTCAGCATCCGGCTCTCCGGGTTCAGGGTCGTCTCCCAAAGCTGCTGGGCGTCCATTTCTCCCAGACCTTTGTATCTTTGAAGGGTAAATGGGCCGTCATGGGTCTTCCGGTAATGTTCCAGAGCCTTATCGTCGTACAGGTACTCTTCTTCCCCTTTCTTGGGCATAGCCTTATACAGAGGCGGCATAGCGATATACACATGCCCTTCGTAAATAAGTTCCGGCATAAACCGGTAAAACAGCGTCAGCAGCAGGGTGGAGATATGCGCTCCATCCACGTCCGCATCTGCCATGATGATGATCTTGTCATAGCGCAGCTTGCTGATATCGAAATCATTGCCATAGCCTTCTGAAAATCCGCAGCCAAAAGCATTGATCATGGTTTTGATCTCTGCGTTGGCCAGGATCTTGTCAATGCTGGCTTTCTCTACGTTCAGGATCTTCCCCCGGATCGGCAGGATGGCCTGATACATCCGGTCTCTGGCCGTTTTGGCGGAACCGCCCGCCGAATCTCCCTCCACAATGAAGATCTCACATTTGGATGGATCCCGGCTCTCACAGTTTGCCAGTTTCCCGTTGCTGTCAAAAGAATATTTCTGTTTGGTCAAAAGATTGGTCTTCGCCTTCTCTTCTGTTTTCCGGATCTTGGCCGCTTTCTCCGCGCAGCCGATGACTTTCTTTAAGTTCTCCAGGTTCCGGTCAAAATACCGCACGATCTCGTCTCCCGCCACCTTGCTGACCGCGCGGGAGGCATCCGGGTTGTCCAGCTTTGTCTTCGTCTGCCCCTCAAACCGGGGGTCTGGATGCTTGATCGAAACGATAGCCGTCATGCCGTTCCTTACATCGGCGCCGGTAAAGTTAGCGTCTTTCTCTTTCAGGATCCCCAATTCTCTGGCGTACTGGTTGATCACTGTGGTAAAGGTAGTCTTGAATCCGGTCAGATGGGTTCCTCCCTCTCCATTATAGATGTTGTTGCAGAACCCCAGCACATTTTCATGAAACTCGTTGACATACTGGAAGACCACTTCCACCTGTATGCCCTCCGCCTCTCCTTTAAAATACACCGGCTCATGGACCGTTTCTTTCTTGGAGTTCAGATCCCGGATAAATCCAAGGATACCCTCCGGCTCATGATAGACGATATGTTCTTTCGTCTCTCCCCGCAGATCTTCAAAGATGATCGTAAGCTCCGGGTTCAGATAGGCCGTCTCATGCATCCGGCTTTTCACTTCCTCCGCGCGGAACCGGGTCTTCTCAAAGATTGTATCGTCCGGCAGGAAATTGATCTTCGTCCCTGTCTTGCGGGTCTTCCCGGTCTTAGGAAGCAGCCCGTCTTCCAATTCTATCACCGGCACGCCGCGCTCATAGCGGTCATGGTGGACATACCCGTCCCGGCTGATCTCTACGTCCATGTAAGCAGACAAGGCGTTGACCACCGATGAGCCCACACCGTGAAGCCCGCCGCTGGTCTTATAGACAGAATCATCAAATTTTCCTCCCGCGTGAAGAGTGGTATATACGACACGCTCTGCGGACACGCCTTTTGCGTGAAGATCCACTGGAACTCCCCGTCCGTTGTCGGCGACCGTGGCTGAACCGTCCCGCTCTAGGGTCACTCGGATCTCGCTGCAGTATCCCGCCAAATGTTCATCCACAGAATTATCCACGATCTCGTAGATCAGATGGTTCAGGCCTTTGGTAGACACACTTCCGATATACATGCCCGGCCGTTTCCGTACCGCTTCCAGGCCTTCCAATATCGCAATACTGTCCGCATCATATGTATTCTTCTTCGCCATTGTCTGTAAATCCTTTCCTACATTTTTCCATGTCGTGACTATATTAGCACAAAATGTGGTATTAATCAAACACCTTTTATGGTGTCAGCACTGTATCTAGTGTTTCCGCCAGCACTTCCATGGCATTTCGCATCTCTTCCACCGTGTTGGTCTGCGCTCCGGCTTCTACCAGAAGGGTTTTGGGTTTCAGGTGCATATTATAGCGGTAGCTCTTCAGATAGATCCTCCGGGTGAACCCCGGATATTTCTCCGCTGCCGCGAGCTGCATCTGAAGAGAGAAGGCAAGATTGTCTTCTATGTACGGGTTCTTGAGGTAGTCAATACTGCCGTTTGCTTTGGTCCGGCTCATTCCGTTAAAGAACATAATCTGAGCCGTTGGCTTCCCATTGATTTCTGTCACCAGATGGGTCGATTCCCCCACTCCGTCCCTGTGCAGGTCGATGACCACCTCGATGCTCGGGTTTTCTTCCAGGATCTTCTGGATCTTTGGTTCCGCAAGCTCATAGGCACGGCTCCGGTCCAACTGTCCATCGATCAGATCGTAGACCCCTTTGTGGTGGATCGTGCTGATATGATACGTATCGTTCAGCAGTTCCGTCAGATAATCTCCCATTCCTACAATGGAGGCGCTTTCATCCCCTTTCTTGGAATCAGCGAAGGCTTCCTGGGAATGGGTATGATAGACCAAAACCTTCGGGCCATCGCTTTTTGTATCGATCTTCATATTTTTACTGAGAAGTATTTCCGCGTTCAGTTGTTCCGGGTCTACTGCGGTACTTCCGTCCACAGTATAAAAATTTCCAATGAGATAATCAAAATTCTTTAATTTCTCAAGGGAGGTATCTATTGCGGAAGACGCTGCCTGGGCGGTATCAGCCTTTTCCTCTTCTCCGATCAGATTCCCATTCTCGTCTACCGCATTTTCATCATTGGCCTGCTGGGCCAGGATCATTTCGTAAGTCTCCTGATCTTCAATGGCGGTATCGGTCATGGTTTTCCCTTCCACATAACTGCCAAGAGGCACAAGTTCCATCGCTGCCTCTGCCGCCCAGCGGGAAGGCGCTTCTCCCGACCCGTCCTTACAGTAAGCAAATCCAGTCAGGTACGTATCCTCCGCTTTGCTTCCAAGGAACCTGTTCAGCTCCATTCTGGCTTCCTCCGGCAGATGGATATTTATGTGAAATCCCGCATATAAGATCAACATTCCCAGGATCACGACCATCAGTATCTGACTGATCCTCTTTTTCAATAAGTCCAACCATTTCACTCCGCTCAAACGCCTGGCTGTGATCTTAGTCCAAGGCCAGGTTTCTTATTTGTGTCTTAACACTATATGATGTCAGAATTTTAAATATGTGCATGTCCTTTTGAAAAATCCGCCTCACATGCGCATGCGCGTTTTTACTTCAATAAACTTCCTCTCTTCATAAGCGGTTTCTCTTTTCATAAGCGTTCCTCTCTTCATAAGCGTTGCTCTTTTCATAAGCGTTCTTCTCTTGAGAACAGCAGGTTGAGAGCCTCAGACAGGGTATAGCTGATCCGATTGATAGTATCGTCAATATCCTTTGGGGTGACAAAGAGACCGTTCAGGTGAGGAGAGATCAATTCCCGCACCAATTCATATTTTTCCGCCGCATTATATCCCTGAAGGACAACGCCTACTCCCTTCAAAGCTTCCGAAGTTTCCAGCGCCGCGATCAGGTTCTCCATGGCATCGTTTACGATCGTAGCCGCATCCACCACCGTAGGAATCCCGATCGCTACCACCGGAACTCCCACCGTCTCTTTTGTCAGGCCGCTGCGGTGATTTCCTACTCCGGATCCAGGATTGATCCCCGTATCTGTAACCTGGATAGTCCTGTTCAGTCGACGGGAGCTTCTGGCCGCCAGCGCATCTATCGCAATGATCATGTCCGGTTTCGTTTCCCGGACCACGCCTTTTACGATCTCTACCGTCTCCATTCCCGTCTGGCCCATAACGCCAGGCACGATAGCGCTCACCAAGCGTACCCTTTCTTCTCCCATAGCGTATTTCCCATATTCCTTCACGATATGCCGGGTAATATTCAGATGATCCACCACATACGGGCCCAGCGCATCCGGCGTTACCATACGGTTCCCAAGCCCTACCACCAGTACAGAGAAGTCTTCCTTTTCCATTTTCAAGAATCCTTCCAGGAATTTGGCCAGTTCCTCCGAAATCTCCCGGTGATAGTCCTCGTCCGGCACCGCCATTCCCGGCGCCTCCATCGTAATATAGGTTCCTACTGGTTTTCCCATCACCTTCGCTCCATTTTCCGTCTCGATCTTCACTTTGGTGATACGGATTTCCCTCTCTTCATCGTAATCCTCTTCCAAAACCACGCCCTGCACTTCCACATGATCCGACTCGAACCTTTCTTTTTGTTCCAGTGCCAAGTCCGTTCTGATACTATACTTCTCAATCATCCCATCAACCTCGCTGAACTTCAAGTTTCACTGACGGCCGCTCCTAATGCGGACCACAGCCGACAGCATCAGTTTTTGCAATATTTTGAGAAATATGTATTGACAGAACCCAAACCTTGGAATAAAATAAATTCGTATGTTTCGTTAGAACGTCCGTGTCCGGCTCTAACGAACTGGAAATCGATGAAATCGAAATATGGATATGGAGGTGGACGAGTTGGCTAATATCAAATCTGCTAAGAAAAGGATTTTGGTAAACGAAACAAAAGCGGCTAGAAACAAAGCGATCAAATCTAAAGTAAAAACTGCTGTAAAGAAAGTAGAAGCTGCTGTCGCTGAGAAAGACGCAGAAGCTGCAAAGACAGCTTTGAAAGCGGCAATCGTTGAGATCGATAAGGCTGGAACAAAAGGTGTTTATCACAAAAACACATGCTCTAGAAAGATCTCCCGTTTAGCAAAAGCAGTCAACGGAATCGCTTAATAGCATAGAAAAAAGACAGCCATAACCGTCGTGGCTGTTTTTTATTTTGTAAATTCCGTGTAAATTCCAGACGTAGCCTTTTGCAAAAAGGCTACGTCTGGAATTTACATTTACGGTGTACCATTTCGCATTTTGGGGTGTCACTTTTTGCGTTTTAAGGTGTACCCAAATGTATCTTTTACTCCAATTTAGAGTATCCAAAACTATTAACAAGAGCCTCTACTCTGCCGCCCTCCTGGCACATAGGACAGTTTCCCGCCTCATAGGCGCGGTAATCAGGCACATCTTTACTTGTAAATATTGTTTTAATATCCATTCCCGCAATTTTCGTAACTGCGCTGAAAATCGCACAAATCCCACATATAGTTCCGCCATAGTAAAGTATAGATTCAATCGCCCTGTTAATGGTTTTCCCTGTGGTAACAGAAGCAGCCAGAATCAACACCTGCTGATTCTTGACCATTCGCTGTTTATTATCCCTGAACATAATCTGGCCAAAAGGCGTGTATTCTGGCGTTACTACGGAAATATTATTTCCCGCGCTTAAAGACAACTGGCTGGAATCCGCCAGCTGCTCCGCCAAAAATGTCCCAATCACTTCTGTCTCATCCAAACAGACAATCGTATTTACAAAAGTATTGGCCAAATACTCCCCCGCCAGCTCTTTTGCGGTCTCCCTCGCATTATTATGTCTGGTTTTTATCGTTGACATATCGATATATGTATTCAAATGTGAGTTACTAGTAGCAAAATGTCCTTTCATAATTTTAATACGTGCTTTTGGATTTCTCACCGAACGCAGGTCTTCAAATCTCCCATCCATAGTTTTTCCTCCCTTCTGCAGGCATATTCCTTTTTTTGATACATCTATTCTATCATAATCGTCCTGCAAATTCAGCAAATTTACACGGAAGAATTACATTCGGGTACACCTCAAAATTCATTTTGGTACACCCCATCTTCCAAAAAGGTACACCCTTTAACGCAATTTAGGACGTAGCCCTTTTGCAAAAGGCTACGTCCTAAATTAAATAAAACTCTAATTATTGATCAGTTTATCGGAATCGCTCCAGCTGTAAAGACTTCTTACTTCTTTTCCGACTTTCTCAGAAGCGTGCTCGGAGGCCAGTTTCCTCATTGCGCGGAAGTGTGCCTGTCCGCCGGCGGAGGACATATCCAGAAGGAACTCTTTTGCGAAGGAGCCGTCCTGGATGTCTGCCAGGATCTTCTTCATGGTCTTTCTGGTCTCATCAGTGATGATCTTTGGCCCTGTAATGTAATCGCCGTATTCTGCGGTGTTGGAAATGGAGTATCTCATTCCCGCGAAACCGGATTCATAGATCAGATCTACGATCAGTTTCATCTCGTGTACACACTCGAAGTACGCGTTTCTTGGATCATATCCAGCCTCTACCAATGTGTCGAATCCTGCCTGCATCAGCGCGCAGATACCGCCGCACAGCACTGCCTGCTCGCCAAAGAGGTCTGTCTCGGTCTCAGTACGGAAGGTTGTCTCCAGAACGCCCGCTCTTGCCCCGCCGATTGCCAGCGCATATGCCAAAGCTGTATCCAGTGCTTTTCCGGTGTAATCCTGTTCAACAGCCACCAGACACGGTGTTCCTTTTCCAGCCAGATATTCGCTTCTTACGGTATGGCCAGGAGCCTTTGGCGCGATCATGGTAACGTCCACATTTGCCGGAGGTACGATCTGTCCGAAGTGGATACAGAATCCGTGTGCGAACATCAGCATATTTCCTTCTTCCAGATTTGGCTCGATATCTTTTTTATACATTGCGGTCTGTTTCTCATCATTGATCAGAATCATGATGATATCTGCCTGTTTTGCCGCTTCTGCCGCTGTATAAACTTTCAATCCCTGCGCCTCAGCCTTTGCCCAGGATTTACTTCCCTCGTAAAGACCAACGATCACATCGCAGCCGGATTCTTTCAAATTCAGCGCATGCGCGTGTCCCTGGCTTCCGTAACCAATAACCGCAATCTTCTTTCCTTCCAGTAAAGATAAATTACAATCTTCCTGATAATAAATTCTTGCTGCCATTTTGTCATTCCTCCTACATTTATGAAATAGATTTATAGTTAAACAGGGGCAGAAGCTCGCCTTCTGTCTCCATTTAATTCCGGCTCACATCTGGCTCTACATTTTCTTTATGTTTCCGTCCTGATCGATCAGGGTTACGTTCTTCGTCCCCCGGTTCAGGCCGGTGATCCCAGTCCTTGCAAGCTCCAGGATCTCATACCCTTCCAGCAGATTAAGAAATGCTTCCAGCTTAGATTGAGCTCCCGTCAGCTCTACGATCAGAGACTCTTTTTCCACATCTACGATCTTCGCACGGAAAATATCCGCCACGGAAATGATCTCTGCCCGCTCAGCTCTGTCCGCCCGGATCTTGACCATGATCAGTTCCCGGTAAACCGAATCATCCGGCTGCAGTACTTTGATCTCTACCACATCTTCTAATTTTCTTACCTGCTTCTCAATCTGGGACAGAATCAGTTCGTCTCCGCTTGCCACGATGGTGATCCTGGTAAATCTAGGATCCGCGGTCACTCCGGCAGTAATACTGTCGATGCTGTATCCTCTGCGGCTGAAAAGCCCGGATATCCGGCTTAACACACCTGGATTATTGTCAACTAATAGTGAATATACTCTTTGCATATGGCACCTCTCTTTCAGATTATTTCAAAAACAGAGTGCGTTCTGTTTTTTAATCATAGCAATCTCACGCAGTTTTGTCAAGTACAACCGCTTATCTTCTTTTCAAAATCTTTCGTCAGAAAGGAAGACAAAAAACATCAAGGAACTTAATCTACAAAAGCAAATATTGGTTCTTTTCCATCTAATCCCGCAAGGGCCATTTGAATCTTTGCCCGCATCTTTTCCCGGTCTTTAGGAAGCTTTCCCCGTACTCGTACTTCCAGGAAATCATGAAATCCATCATATTCCAAGCCGGGCACCTCTAAAAGAGAAAGAAGCCTGTCTTCTTCCTCCAGATTCTCCCTCTCATCCGCCGGTGTAAAGATTCCTTTTTGAATCTCTTGGTACAAAGGCGCGCTTCGATGAAGAAATAGGGAGAAATTCACGATCCTGCTCGGCCCAGTCCGGTTAAAAAATTCCGCGGTCCTCTCTCCATTCTCAATTCCACGGCCCTTTCCCGCGATCCCGGTCATCATATGGGCGTCATAGACCAGCCCCGCTTCTTTCAGCCGCTCTGTCTCCCGGTAAGCCTGGGAAATGGTATGGTCTTTTTTCATAAGCCGCAGCACATCATCCAGCCCGCTTTCAATCCCAAGGTAAAGATGACTGACTCCTTCCCGGCGCAGCCTGCAAAGCTCAGCCTCCGATTTGTTATGTATCCCTGTCACCGTACCATATTGATGGTCCTGCACTCTGGGAAATATTGGTGGATCAGATCCAGAATCTGAAGCAGCCGTTCCGTCTTTAAGTCAAACGCATTCCCATCTCCCAGAAAGATCTTCTCCGGTCTTCCGCCGGCAGCCTCCACTCTTTGGAGTTCTTTCTCGATCTGTTCCAGCGGAAGAACCCGGAACTTCAAGTGCTTAAACAGCATACAGAACCGGCATTGGTTGTAAGAGCAGCCCACCATCACAGGAAGCATAAAAGAGCCCCGCTCCATAGGCGCTCTGCAGATCTGTCCTTCATATTCCATGACATCCGCCTCCCTTCCTTACGAAAGTCCTTTGCCTCTTACCCTTTCATTCTCTGCAAAGAAGAGAACAAGACCTCGTAATTCTCTACAGACACTGGCACAAACACTCTCTTCATAAACTCTTCTCCGCCCGTTCTCAAAACTAAGCAGGAAACTTGACATCCTCCCGCTCTCCTGCGCAGTCTTTTCACCTGCGCCACTTCATTTCCATAGTCTTTCGCGCCGCCGGAAGCCATGACTCTCTCCACCGCCCGGCTCTGGCGGATTTCCCGCAGCGCTTTCGCCGTTTTCCAAACATCCTCCAAATATGTCAAAGGGTTCCGTCCATGGAAACCTCCTATGGAACCTGTCTTTATAAATTTCCGAAAGGCGGGCATCGTGTAATCAAACAGATAGATTCTTCCCCATTCGTCTCTTACAAAGACACACAAAAGCCCCTGGCTTCTGATTCCGATCTGATAGGCACCGACTGCAAGGAACATTGTGATCCCCACTACCGCCGCCAGCAGAAACCATGTCCTGGTCTGGACAGGAAGGCGGATACTGAATATGCTCAGACCAATGATCAGTAAAAAAGCGGCCAGGATCATTCCCGCCAGATAGAAAAGCCTCAGCCTCAGAAAACGGCCGGCCCCAGCCTCCTCCTGTTCCCATACGTAAAAACCTGTACTTCCATAGATATCCTTGGGCCTGTAAGAAGCATACGGATCTTCCTTCCTTTGCCCCCTGTCATTTTCCTCAAATCTCATCGCTCTACTTTCTTCCCATAAAATACCAGTCCCACTACACCTGGCCCCGCATGGGTCCCAATGCTGGGGCTTACATCATTGATGATCACATTCTCAAAACCCATTTCCCGCGCCTGTTTCTCCACCAGCCTGGCGTCTTCCAGACAATCTCCATGGATGACCGCCACCGGACGGTCTTTTCCAAACCGCTCCAGATCCAAAGCCTCTTTCATCCGAACCGCCAGCGTCTTTAATGCTTTCTTCCTTCCCCGCACCGTTCCGGCCGACTCAAGCTTTCCAGCGGCCGTCACTGTAAGCAGCGGTTTGATATTGATCATACTTCCCACCACCGCTGTAGTCTTGGATACTCGCCCGCCTCTCTGCAAATGGTGCAGGTCATCTACCGTAAACCACACATTTATGTAATCCCGCTCTTCCTCCAGAATCTTCAGGACTTCTTCCATTGGCTTTCCTTCCCGCCAAAGGCTTGCTGCCCGCATCACGGAAACTCCCTCTCCCAGGGAAGCGTTCAGCGAATCGAATACCAATATCTTTCTTTCTGGATACTCTTCCATCAGATCTCTGGCCACCACCTGCACATTTCCGCAGCTTCCGCTTAACGCGCTGGAAAACGCCACATGCAGGATATCCTTTCCCTCCTTCAATATTTTCTCAAATGTTTCCCGGATCACTTCTGGATTATTAGCCATAGACTTGGGCAATTCTCCCTTACGCATAGTTTCATAGAATTCCCCCGGTTCCATATTCAGCTCGTCTCCATATACCGTATCCCCAAACATATAATACTGAGGGATCACCGGGATCTCATACTCTTTCAAAAAAGCCGCCGGAACATCGGAATTAGAGTCTGTTGTCAGTATATATTCCGTCATTTCTCTTTTCCTCCTTTTCTCTGCTCTCCATTATATCGCACTCGCTTATATTTGACCAGAAAAACAAATATCGTACAAGTCGTCAAATGGGATCTTTGTGCGCACGATCTTCAGGATTCTTGCGGTTTTGTCAATTCCAGACACCATACCCGTTACTTTCAAGTACTCTCCATTTTGAAAGTAAACCGCCGTGATCATATCCCCTTTCTTTACCCGCCGTAATTTCCGATCCAGCTCCTGCTGGTAATCCTCAGAAAACTCAACTTTAGGCACTATAATCTTTTCTCTTTGTCTAAGAGCAGCCGGATACCCTTTCAGCGCCGCAAAGGGCATAAACTGTTTCGCCCGCTCCGCTCTTTCCATCTTAGGCCTCTCCACTTTTGTGTCCTCCGATCTGCAGGTTCCGTTCCTTCGTGGTGGCTCCTTTCTGCAAGTTCATACCTTTTAGGACCGCATTCTTCCCATATTTATCTTTAATATCCAGTACCGCTTTCTGAAGCCGATTCTCCCGCTCTTCCTCTTCCGGATCGCAAAACAGATCGTACTGCCGGTAAGCCTCGTCCATCACCCGGTTAAAGGTCAGGGTCATGCGCCGCACCGGAACATAAGGGTCCACGATCCTTCCATAAAGGTCCTCCGTCTCTTCCATCAAGCGTTTCCCCGAACTGGTAGCCGCCCTGAGAGATGCTGTGCCATGAGCCGGTTTGCTTCTCATCCGATTGGAATATCCCACATGCAGGGTCAAAGAATCCGTGACCAGTCCTTTCTCCACCAATTCAAGGCTGAGCAGATCCGCCATCTCTTTCACCACAAGTCTTCCCTCTTCAAAGCTATAGTCCCTGGGCAGTACCTGGCCGCTTCCAATCGAGTTGGACTTGGGCGCGTAGGCTTTGATATCCCCCATTGTCACCGGTTCCCTGCCCCAGGCATGATCGATCAGAAGCTCCGCATCTACGCCAAATAGATGGTACAAAAGATCTGGATCTCCTTGGGCCAGCTCTCCCATGGTGCGGATCCCTGCCGATTCCAGGCTTCTGGCTGTACCTTTTCCAATTCTCCAGAAATCAGTCAAAGGTCTGTGATCCCACAACGTCCTCTGGTAGCTCTCCTCGGTCAGCTCCCCGATATGGTCGTCTGCGTGCTTTGCCGTAATATCCAATGCGATCTTAGCCAGATACAGATTCGTACCGATACCTGCCGCAGCCGTAATCCCAGTGTTTTCATACACATCCTGCATCATCTTTCCCGCCAGCTCTCTTCCTGTCATCCGATACATAGCCAGGTAATCCGTCACATCCAGAAATACCTCATCGATAGAATAGACATGGATATCTTCTTTCGCCACATATTTTAAGTAAATCTCATAAATATCCGCCGAATATTTCATATACAATTTCATCCTTGGAGGCGCGATCAGATATTCAATGCCTTTTGGAATCTCAAACAGACGGCATCTTCCCGGTACTCCCAGCGCTTTCATAGCCGGCGAGACAGCAAGGCAGATGGTCTTCTCTGTGCGTTCCGGATCTGCCACTACAAGATTCGCAGTCATAGGGTCTAATCCCCGCTCCCTGCATTCTACCGATGCATAAAAAGATTTCAGATCAATACAGATATAGTTTTTTTCCAAGACCACACCTTCTTCCAGAACAGAACATATGTTCTATTTATAAATAATAACACACCTTCTTCATACTTTCAATAAAAGCTTTCCCGGAATTAGGCAAAAAATTTTCCCACAGCAGAAATGCTGTGGGGAAATTTTCTCTTTATAACTCTTTTAACACCTTTTTCCAGAAGGAGGCAGTCTTGGGATCCTCCATCGTTTCTTTTCTGGCGGCGAGATAGTGTCAATAGTTTTTCGCAAAATCAAAACCTAGCCGTTTAGCAGCCGGTA
>CABPCP010000008.1 GCA_902406105.1 uncultured Mordavella sp. | reverse complement strand
TCTTTGACGGGGAGGATTCCGATGAAGAAGAAGCCTAAAACCCTCAGGGCGGTCATCGGTACTGTCCTGGTTTTTGTTGTTCTGCTGTCGGTTTTCATGGCGGGCCATGACCTGTGGCGGCAGAAGCAGGCACAGGATACCTTCGAGGATCTGGCGGAGCTGGTAACTGCTCCGGAAGATCCGGAGGAATCACAGGCAGAATCCTCCGCGCCGGAAGAATCCACAGAAGCCCAGGAGCCGCAGGAGGGAACGAGAAACCTCTCCTTATTGTTCGAGCAGAACGCCGACTGTATCGGCTGGGTCTGTATCCCCGGCACAGCGGTGGACTATCCGCTGATGCATACCCCGGAGGATTCTGAGAAATATCTTCGGAAGGATTTCTATGGGGCATACAGCGTAAGCGGCGTCCCCTTCCTGGATGGCCGGTGCAGCCTGGAGAGCGCAAACTTAATCATTTATGGCCACAACATGAATAACGGAACCATGTTCGGGAGCCTGAAAAACTATACGGATGCCAGCTACTATGCCGAACATCCCACCATTGAGCTGGAAACCGCCGCAGGCAAAGGACTCTATACGATCTTTTCTGTCATGAAAGTAAAAAAAGACGATGCCTGGTACCGTTTCCTTACAGCAGATACGGAGACAGACTTTCTGCACCAGATCCGCTATGCCAGGGAGTGTTCCCTCTATGACACCGGGATCATCCCGACATATGGCCAGCAGCTCCTCACCCTGTCCACCTGTTATGGTTCATCCGGCGGGGATGGGCGTCTGCTCATTGTGGCTGCGAAAACGGAATAACCAATCAACTATCGGTCGTTTTGCATCAGGCAAAGCGGCCTTTTCTGATCCCCTTGCCGGTGCAAAGCGGCGGCAAGGAGGTAAGAAATGTTCAAACGAAAACCCAAGGTGCTGACACCGGAGCAGATGGAGGAAATCCGCACCAAGGACTTCTTCGACTGCATCCTGCCGGGTACCATCAAGTTCCTTTCCGACCACTATATCGTTGGAGACAGTTACCGCTGCGTGTGGGCCATCCGGGAGTACCCGCCCTCCACCGAGGAACAGGCCATCCTTTCCCAGCTTGCTGACCGCAATGGCGTGACGCTTCGGATCTACCACCGGCTGGTGGAGGCCATGGAACAGAGGAAGATCCTGCAGAACGCCACCCGGAAGAACAAGCTGATGAGTACCGGCAGCGATGTGAATGAAACCATCGAGGCCGAAGGAAATCTGCAGGATGTGGTGGAGCTTCTGGCCAACCTTCGGAAAAACAAGGAACCGCTTCTCCATTGCTCCGTGTTCATTGAGCTGAAAGCCAAGGGCATGGATGCCTTAAAGGAGCTGCAGTCAGAGATCGCCATGGAGCTGACTCGCTCCAAGATCACGGTTGACCGACTTACCCTCCGGCAGAAGGAAGGATATCTTTCTGTTCTGCCTGTGGGGGCCAATCAGTTCGGGGCGCAGTTCGAGCGTGTGCTGCCCGCCAGCTCCGTAGCCAACCTGTACCCCTTTAACTTTTCCGGCAAGACCGATCCCCGTGGTATCTACCTGGGCCGGGATAAGTATGGCACCAATATCCTGGTGGACTTTGACCGGCGCAGCGAGGATAAGACCACCAGCAATATCCTGATCCTGGGCAATTCCGGCCAGGGGAAATCCTATCTCTTAAAGCTGATCCTGACCAACTTAAGGGAGACAGGAAAGCTGGTCATCGCCTTAGATGTGGAGGCGGAATACGAGGAACTGACGGAGGCCCTGGGCGGCTGCTACATCGATTTCATGTCCGGCGAGTACATCGTCAACCCCTTAGAGCCAAAGGCATGGGGCGATGCTACGGAGGGCGAGGTCGATGCCACCACACCGCTGGCTTTCCGGAAAGTAACCAGGCTCTCCCAGCACATCGCTTACCTGAAGGACTTCTTCCGGGCCTATAAGGATTTCACGGATGTGCAGATCGACACCATTGAGATCCTGCTGGCCAAGCTGTATGCCCGGTTCGGCATTACCGACAGCACGGACTACAGCTCCAAAAAGCCTACGGACTTCCCTATCATGGAGGACTTCTATAAGCTGTGCGAGGAAGAATTCATGACCTACGATAAGCAGCGGAAGTACCTGTACACAGAGGAAACCCTCCAGCAGGTATGCCTGGGCATCCACTCCATGTGCGTAGGATCGGAAAGCAAGTATTTCAATGGATACACCAACATCACGGACGATGCCTTTTTATGCTTTGGCGTGAAAGGGCTGATGGACACCAACCGCAGGCTGAAGGATGCCATGCTCTTCAATCTGCTTTCTTTTATGTCCAACCAGCTCCTGGACAAAGGGAATACCGCAGCCGCCATCGATGAGCTGTATATGTACCTGACCAACCTGACCTCCATCGAGTATATCCGAAACGCTATGAAGCGTGTCCGGAAGAAGGAGTCAGCGATCATCATCGCCAGCCAGAACATCAATGACTTCCTGATGCCGGAGGTCTGCGAGATGACGAAACCGCTGTTTTCCATCCCCACCCATCAGTTCCTCTTTAACCCCGGTCAGATCAACCCCGCAGAGTTTATGGATGCCCTCCAGGTGGAGCCATCGGAGTTTGAACTGATTAAATATCCGGAGCGAGGCACCTGCCTGTATCGGTGCGGGATTGAACGGTATCTTTTACAGGTCATTGCGCCGGACTATAAATCGGCCATCTTCGGAAAGGCCGGAGGCCGATGAGCGCCACTGTGGGGGCGGCGCTTAAAAAGATTGCCGTATCCCTTCTCACAGACAAAAAGGTACTCAAGGTGGTGGGCGGGATCGTCCTGGGCATCATTATCATCATTGTGATGCCTATCGTGGCCATCGTCTCCATCTTCAACGGTACCATTGAATTTGATACCGCAGAGCTTCAGCAGATGGTGGAACAGAACCTCTCTGCCGAGGAAATCGCCAAGCTCCAGGGCGTGGAGGATACCATGTACGCCATCGAGGATGCCATGACCGCCGCCGGTTATGACTGGCAGAAGGTGCGGGAGGCCCAGGTACTCTATGTGACCGCTCTCTATGAATTTTCCTTTGAGCCGGATTTTGTGAATAAGCTGGTGGGCTGCTTTGCGCCGGATCAGACAGACGAGCAGCTCATCGCCGCCGTCAATGCCGCCTTCGGAACGGACATCGATGCGGCAGAGTTCACCCAGCTCATCGTGGGTGTCAATCAGGAGATCGTCTCCGTGGCCCAGTCTCAGCTTGGCAACGAAGGCGGGCAGCCCTACTGGAGCTGGTACGGATTTGAATCCCGTGTGGAATGGTGCGCTTGTTTCGTCTCCTGGTGTGCCGATCAGTGCGGTTACATTGACCGTGGTATCTGCCCGAAGTTCTCCCTCTGCTCCGATGGCGTCAGTTGGTTCCAGCAAAGGAACCAATGGCTGGCGGGAACAGAAACCCCTTCCCCCGGCATGATTATCTTTTTTGATTGGGCGGACAATGGGCAGGATGGTGTGTCCGATCATGTTGGGATTGTAGCCAGTGTGGAGAATGGAACCGTCCACACCATCGAAGGAAACTCCGGGGATGCCTGCCGGGAGCGCTCCTACAGCGTGGGCTATTATGAGATCCTGGGCTATGGCGTTCTGCAGGTAGGCGGCGAAACTGACAACAGTAATAATGAAACACCAACACAATAGGAGGATGTTATGGATCGAAAAAGACATGGAACCCTGATTTACGATAAGGAAAGTGGGCGTTATGATATCCGTTTTTCCCTGGAGCATTACTATGGCGGACTTCACTGCGGGGAATGCTTTGATGTCCTCATCGGCAGCCGGTGGGTGCCTACCCGCATTGAAATGAGTGACCGATGGTACCTGGTGGGTGTAAAGACCGATCAGCTTGCGGGGCTTCGAGTACGGATGTGACAGGACGGGCGGTCAAAACAGACTGCCCCATTTTTATGAAATGGAGCAAACAACATGAATGAGAAAAAACAATTTACGCTCAAAGAGATTGCGGATGCGCTCGTCCAGGAAGGAACCCGGCGCACCATCACGGGAAAGTGGTCAGTGAGCTTTCAGGAAATCCGGGAACGGTTTGGACTTGATTTCTCTGCTGACAGCGATGCCGGGAGGCTTCTGGCAAGAGAATTACAGCAGGAAGAAAAAATCAACGAGCTGATCATGACGGAGGACAACATCGAGATGGCCTATCATCTGGAATACTGTCCGGCCTGTAATCAAGGCGGCGCACCTGGAATCATGAACCTCTTTTCTCTCATGGGCTGCAATCTTTACGATGTGCATCTGTGTCATGACGAGGAAGAACACCAGATCACCACCATCAGAGAATTAAGCCAGGACACCCTGACAGATGAAGGAAAGGCGGAATGGGCCGATGTCCTGGAGGCAAAGGTAACAAAAGTTTATTCTGGTTGCTATGGCCTTCAGGTGGCCCTGACAGGCTGTATGGCACAGCGCCTTGCAGACTTTTCCTTTATGCTGGCCGGATACTGTTCCGAGAAGGACTATGAGCGATGGGTAACGGATGAGGATCGCAGCTACGCACAGGATGGAGAACAGCCGGAGGAATCCTCCCAATCCATCCGCACAGTTAACTTGATTGCCACTTATGAAGAAATCTTTCAGGTACCCCAGGAGGATCGCTTAACAGATTTCTTTCCAAGCCATGGGAGCCACTTCTTCCAATCTGGCGTGACCGATGCACAGATCCAGCCGGTCTATGAGAAGGCTCTGGCTGTCATTGAGATGACGGATAATGCCTATCAGGATGAAGGGAATCCCTATCATCAACGGGGTGAGGTCATTAGCCGGATGCGGGATTGCCTGCTGGCAAAAGAGGTAAAGCTCGGCGAGGAAGTATTATTTATTAACACGGAGCCATATGCCGGTGCCGGTGATTTTTCTTTCCGGGGAGGGATCGTCAAAGCGATTGATCCACTGGAGAAAACCTGTACCATGCGAGGACAGTTTTTTGATATGGAGGATGTGCCGCTCCATTATATCCTGGGCCGCTACAATACGGATGTTAAGGGAAAACATTATGGGAAAGAGAATGTCGAAGTGCTGTTCGGGGAGAACGAAGCCATGGCGCAGCATTATCTGAAAGAGGCTGAGGATCGTTGGAATGCCCTGGGCTGTGAAGACGCATCCCAGGAACCGGTCATGCAATAGGAGGTGACAGGAATGGATCTCTATGCTTTTTTCCATCGCAAGGATGAAGAAATCCGCTCTCAGCATTGTGTGGTAGAGAAAGTGTTGGAGCTGTCTGAAAGCGAGTATGCCCGCTTCTACCAATCACCGCTGGCGGAGTATGATTTTATTGCCAAACACCGTGGAGTCATGCATCAGGATGCGGACGGAACCCGGCACTGCCTGTTAGTGCTGGGAGAAAACCAGGAAGATGGTATCCTCGTTGACGCAGAAGGCTATGACTATGCCCGCTACCATGCTTTTCTTCCCAAGGCCCGCCAGCTTTATCTCCTGGATCAGTACCCTACAATAGCAAAATTCAATCAGGAGATGGCGGAAATGGCGGAGCAATACACACAAAAAGCCATCATCGACCAGCAGAGCGGAATGTACCGGATACTGACAGATGAGCTGGCATTGGATAAAGTTGAAGCCCAGCTTCTCGTTGGAATGCTGGAGGACCGCCCGGAGATTGCGTATCTGGATGACCTGGGCGATGAGCTGTGCATCAAGCTGAACCCGGAATATGCCCATGAAGAAAAAGAACTTCCCCGGCTCAGTCAGGAGGACGCCGATGTGATTTGCGCTAAACATGTCCTCTGGCTTCACGATGCGGGCGGCGAACAGGCTGACTTCTCCGGATACGATCTGTCCGGGCTGAATTTGAGCCATCGGAATCTGAACAGCGCCATCTTCGCAGGAACCAGAATGTATGAAACGAATCTGGCGCAGGCGGAACTGTGCTTCTCTGATTTTACAGACGCAACCTTGTTCTCCTGTGATCTCAAGGGCGTCACTGCGGAGGAAACATGTTTTAAAAAGATGGCGGCTGATGGCTGTACCTTCCGGGGAGCCATCTTTACCCATAGCAACTTTTCCGGCGCACTGATCCAGAGCTGCCGTATGGAACAGACCGACTGGACGAACTGCTGTACAGACAGTACCGTGTTCCATCAGACACCCATGGGGCAAGCAAAAATGAATCATGTAAGTGAGGATGAGCAGGACTGGAGCCAGGACTCCGGGCCTGCTCTTTCCATGTGAAGGAGGAACCTATGAAGAAAACCAATGTAACAATTTCCTTTGATGAGGAAAAACTGACTGCGCTCCGGCTCTACATGGAGCAGAAGGATCTGCAGCTTGAAGATGAATTGACCAAAGCCATGGAAGGATTCTATGGCAAACATGTCCCGTCCAATGTGCGGGAATTTATTGAGATGCGCTCTGGCGAACCGGTAGATCCTGCGCCCAGAGCAAGGCGGCCCAGACCGGAGAAAAAGACACAGCCGCCCAACATGCCTGGAACAATGAACGAATCAAAGGGAGACATGGCCCATGAATGATATTGACGTCACGGTTTATTTTAACAAACACCGCCTTGCCGCTCTGGACGAAGTGCTGAACGATCAGGGGCGTACCATCGAAGGTGTGCTGCGAAAATGTTTTGAGGAAACCTATGCGTCTCTCGTCCCGGAAGAAAAGCGTGAGGAAATCGAAGCACTGATCCGTCAGGAAGAAGCACAGGCACAGCGTGAAGCTGAAGCCGCCAGACGGTTTGCGGTGATCCATTTCCATGAGGACGGAGATGATTTTCATTTCACTTCCGATCTGCGGAATACGTTTTACAGCGCCGCCTATCGCTACCGGAACTTCCTGCAGGAGGATGTGGGGAAACTCACGCTGGACAGTCTGGCGGTTGCCTTCGGAGAGCATCAGCCCATCGATGACCTGACCTTCTCGATCTTATGCGATGCCATGGAGCATGATGAACGCATCACCGCTCTCCTGGAATTTGATTTTGATTCCGGCATCATCAGTGTGAAAGAGCAAGCTGATCCGGAGTGGCGCAGTTATCGGTTGAAAGATGTATCCACAGCGATCTACCGGGCAGAAAGGAGAAATGGCCTTTCCCTACAGACCAGAGAGCAGATCTTTGAAGATGCGCTCCATAGCCAAGAGATCCAGCAGAAGGAGCCAGAAGAAACAACTCCACAGATCCAGGGAATGTGATGCAAGAAAGAACGCCCCGGTGAGCCGCCTGTCGGCCCCGTGTTGCGATTTTATGGACGAGGTCGAGGAAGTATCCCTCCCCGCCGGTTTGCGAGGCGTTTGCGGCCCGTGTGAAGGGCAGGCCCCTCCCCATAGAGAAGCAACGGTTCCCCGTGCGGATACAGGGTCGAAAATCAAGCAGGAGAAAGGGACGGTGCCGTGGATCGGCTCCGCCCCAGCTCACTGCGTCCGGCAGTGCCGGCCGCTTCAAGTCTTTTCGCCGCTTCTGAAAGAAATATCATTACGGTGCCGGATTTGGACAAAAGGTTCCTGGTCAGGTGCTTTCATTTTCTGAAAATCAGAGGTTTCAAGGAATGTTACGGTGCTTTGACAGGTTCCTACGATCAGGAAGGAGGGCTTCATCCATGCAGGATACAGAAGCAAAAAAGAAAGAAATCAAACGCCGCTTCCAGCTTTGGATCAGGCCATCCACCCTGGAGTTGGCGGACACTCTCTATAAAAAAGACAACTGCGACAGTAAGAGCGAGTTTATCGAAAAGGCCGTGTTGTTTTATGCCGGATATCTTTCCGCAGAGAATAACAAAACCTATCTCCCCAATATCGTCACCTCCACACTGAAAAGCATTGTGGCGGAGAGCGATCACCGGCAGAACCGGATGATCTTCAAGCTGGCCGTGGAACTGGCGGTCATGATGAATGTGGTCGCAGCAAATAACAACATCGATCCGGTGTCACTGGATCGCCTGCGGGGAGAATGTGTCAAGGAAGTCAAAAGGCTGAATGGCTCATTCTCTTTTGATGATGCGGTGAGCTGGCAGAAAGGATGGGAAAAAGACGAGTGACATGGATAAAGTAGATTACAATTAAATGTACAGTATGATATAATAATTTTTATAAAAGTGATTGGCAAAGAGAATGAGAATGATAGAGATTAAATACAAGATAATATAATAGAAGGAGATGTATATGGAGAATAAAATTGTTATTTCCGATGAGGCAGAAAGTCTGTTGAAAGAGATAGTAGATAATGAGAACGCATCGGATTATTGGAAAGATAGATTTGAAAATTTAAGTAATCGAGATGATACGATTCTCAGAGGCTGTTTTAAGGAATTAAAAGAGTCTGGTTTGATACATGTTCAATGGGGGGATAACTATCCTTATCGTATACAAATTCTTAAAGATGGTTATTTGTATGAGGAAAAGAAAGAGCAAGAAAGAAGATTAGGTATGTCGCAATTTGAAAAGGAACTACATGATTTATTAAAAAGAACAGAGAGCATTCAGCCTCCAGCTAATGCGGCATCAGAAGATTTTGATTTACATAAGTATAATCAGCCAAGTGAAGATTGGATAAATGATGTTGAAATTTTTTACAACAAATATTTGAAAGAACATGCTCTTGGTTCAAGAATTAAAACTATTTTATTTCATCGTAACTTAGACGCATATAGGCAACTTGTATCGTGCCTTAAAAGTATTAGTAAGGATCAGGAATTTATTGATAAAATGAATGGTATCGAAAAAACAACGGTTCCAGTATACCAAGCCAATATGCTTCCAGAATATGATGTTTTTCTTTCTCATGCCAACAAGGACAAAGCTGATCTTGTAGATGAGCTGAACGATTCTCTTGAAAAACTTGGCGTGAAAATATTTTATGATAAAAAATCTCTTGAATGGGGAGATAAATGGAAAGACCGTATTTTAGAAGGAACGAAAAAAGCTGAATTTGCTATTATTGTAATTTCAGAAAATTTCTTTGATCGTGAATGGACAGAAAAGGAACTAAATGAATTCTTGAATAGGCAAAATAGAAATGGACAGAAATTGATATTGCCGATTGTTCACAATATTACTAACGAAGATTTACGGAACAAGTATCCCTCGGTTGCAGATATTCAAGCTATAGATTCTAAAGCATATTCTTGTGATGAAATCGCTTTACTCTTTGCCCGACAACTGATCAAACGACTGAAGATGCAAAGCTAATATCAGTCTATTTTATATAAGGGAATATAGTATCCAAGCAGGAAATCTCTTTACGAGGTCTCCTGCTTTTTCTTTACTCTAAAATGGAAGGAGGTTTCCCATGGCCCGTCTGGTCACCAAGTTCAAATACCTGAAGCCGGATCAGGAAAAGCCCATCGGCGGGTACGCCACCTACATCGCCACCCGTGAAGGTGTGGAGAAGATCGATGAGTCTTTCAAGTTGGCTCCCACAACAGTGAAACAACAACAGCTCATCGAAAAGCTCCTGCGGGATTTCCCGGATAGCGCCACTATGCTGGAGTATGAGGACTACCAGAGAGAAAAGACCGTGGGAGCCGCCTCCGAATTTATCACCCGTGCCATTGAGGACAATGCCCATGAGATCCTGAACCAGAAAACCTATGCCGACTACATCGGCACCCGGCCCGGTGCGGAACGATTTGGCAGCCATGGGCTGTTCACGGATGATGGTGTCCAGGTAAAGCTAAAAGAGGTATCCCAGGAGCTGAATGTTCATCAGGGAAATGTGTGGACACTTATTATTTCTCTGCGCCGGGAAGATGCAGAGCGCCTCGGTTTCAATACCGGCGTCCGGTGGAGGGATATGCTCCGGACGCAGACGCAGGCTCTGGCCGATAGCCTGAAAATCCCCATGGATCATCTGAAATGGTATGCGGCCTTTCACAATGAGAGCCATCATCCCCACGTCCATCTGCTGGCGTACTCTACTGTAGAGAAGGAAGGTTTCCTTACCAAACAAGGCGTGGCGAAGATGCGGTCTTCCCTGGCCAAGGATATCTTTCAGCAGGATCTGCTCTGCATTTATGAAAAGCAGACCGTTCAGAGGGATGAGCTGCGTCTGCACAGCAAGGAGCTGATTGCAGAGATCGTCTCCCGCATCAATGCAGGAACTTATGATAATCCCAAGGTAGAGGAACTGCTCCACCACTTGGCTGACCGGCTCTCCAAAACTAAGGGAAAAAAGGTCTATGGCTATCTGAAATCGGATGTGAAAGCCCTGGTGGATGCCATCGTGGATGAGCTGGCTGCGGATGAAAAGATCGCTGCTCTTTACAATCTGTGGTACGAGCAGAAAGAAGAAGCGCTTCAGGTCTATACAGAAGCACTTCCACAGCGGGTGCCGCTTTCACAGAATAAAGAATTCAAGCCGATCAAGAATGCAGTGATACAGGAGGCCCTGGGCATTCATGCTGACCGGCAGGATGTGGAGGAACCGGCCCAGGAGGATGATCCTGATCCGGAAATGCCAGAAGCTCCGGGATCAGATTCTCAGGCAGGCGATCCCATCGAACCAGATCCGCCTCCCGGCTTTCGCTCTTACTCTGGCGGCTGGGGCCGGAAGAAGGATACCTGGTGGACGGATGAATATAAGGAGGCCCGTGCGTTCCTCTATGGCACCAAGACATCCAAACCGGATTTTGAACAGGCCCTGGCTGGCCTGAAGGAAGAAGCCCTGCGTGGCAACGGTTTTGCCATGCATGATCTTGGCAAAATGGCTCTGTCCGGTCTTGGCTGTGAAAAGGATGAAGAACAGGCGCAGGAATGGTTTCGGAAAGCATTCTCTGCTTTCTGTGCCAGAGAGCCAAAGGAGGAAAAGCCAGGGTATCTCCGATACCGGATCGGCAAGATGTACGCCTTCGGCTATGGTGTGGATCAGGACTATCTGAAAGCTGCCGAGTGGTATGAAAAATCGGTTGCGGAGGGAAATCCCTTTGCCGCTTATGCCCTGGGCAGTCTGTATCACCGGGGCCAGGGCGTGCAACAGAATGAGGAAAAGGCATTTTCTCTGTTTACCATGGCAGCTACAGATGAGAATAAGCCGAATGCCTACGCTCAGTATGAGCTGGGCCGCATGTGCCAGAATGGGATTGGCACTGCGCCGGATCAGGCGGCATCGGAGCAATGGTACAAGCAAGCATATCAGGGATTCCTGGAGATCGAACAAAACATGGCGGATGACAAGCTGTATTATCGTCTGGGCCAGATGAACCTTACTGGCACAGGAACAAAGAAAGATCCAGAGCAGGCCAGAATGTACTTTGAAAAGGCGGCGGAGCTTGGCAATGCCGATGCCATGTATGGCCTGGGGAAACTGTATCTGAGTAGAGATTTCTCTGGCCGGGATGTGAAAAAGGCAATCGACCATCTCATGGACGCAGCGGGGAAAGACCATGATTATGCCATGTATACTCTCGGCAAGTTGTTTCTGGAAAGAAAAGAGATCCCTAAGAATCCGGAGTATGCTCTGCGCTGGCTGGAAGAAGCCGTGGAGAAAGAAAATCCCTATGCGGAATACCTCTTAGGAAAAACATTGCTTCAAGGCGTGGATTTTCCCCAGGACATTCCCCGTGCGGTTTTCCTTCTGGAAAGAGCAGCGGCACGGAACAATCCCTATGCGGCGTATGCCTTGGGGAAAGCGCTGCTGGAAGGAACGGTTCTTCTGCAGGATCTTCCAAGAGCCATGGAGCTGCTTGCTTTCTCTGCGGATCAAGGATTCTCTGCAGCGCAGTATCTGCTGGGCAAGGTCTTCTCCCAAGGAGAGCTATGCCCGAAGGACATCCCCAGGGCTGTACGTTATCTGATGAAAGCCGCCGAGCAGGATCATGAGTACGCTCAATATCTTCTTGGAAAACTCTATCTGGCCGATGAAGGTATTCCCAAAGATGCGAAAGCGGCGCTATATTGGTTTACCAGGTCAGCGGATCAGGGGAATGCTTTTGCTCAGTATCAGCTTGGCAAGTTATTCCTTTATGGCCGGGAGGTGGAACAGGATATGGAAAAAGCCATTTCCTATCTGACCGCTTCTGCCGATCAGGGGAATGTCTATGCTGCCCAGCTTCTTCACAGTGTCCATAGCAACCGGAATTGGTCGGCGGCCTTGGGTAGTCTGCGGCTATTGCAGCATCTGGCCCGGATCATTCAGAACCGGATCGAGGACGAGCGCAAAGGTGGTAAGGGCGGTATAGACAGAAAGCTGAAGCGCAAGATCGATGAAAAGAAACAGGCCCATGGTTTGAAACAGGGCTGAGAAAGGAGGTTCTATGGCCACAACCTATATTCACTTTACAGAAGAACAAAAAGATCAGGCCCGCCGCACGGATTTGCGGTCTTTCCTTCTCGGACAGGGTGAAAAGGTGGAACGATCCGGATCGGAATACAAATGGAATCACGGAGGAGAAAAGATCACGATCCGGGGAAATCTGTGGTTTAATCAGTATGAACCAGATAGCGGAGGTGGTGATGCTATTGCATTTGCCAGAGAGTTTTATGGTTTGGATTTCCCGGAGGCGGTGAAGTTTCTCCTGGAACAGCAAGGCGTTGTCATCCTTCTACAAAAGGATGTACCGGCAAAGGAGAAAAAGCCCTTTGCCCTTCCAGCGAAGAATGAGGACATGCGAAGAGTTTATGCGTATCTTCTGAAAGCAAGGTTTCTGGATCGGGAGGTTGTGAATGCATTTGTCCGGGCTGGCCTGCTCTATGAGGATTCAGAATATCACAATGCGGTCTTTGTGGGCGTGGACGAAAATGGGATTGCCCGTCATGCCCATAAACGAGGCACCTACTCGGACAGTGGCTTCAAGGGCAACGTGGACAGCAGCAATCCGGATTACAGTTTTCACCACATCGGGAAAAGCAATCGGCTGTATGTGTTTGAGGCCCCTATCGATATGCTGTCCTATATTTCTCTGCATAAGGAGAACTGGCAGGAACACAGCTATGTGGCCCTCTGCTCCACAGCTACTTATGGGGCCATGCACATTTTGAAAACGAATCCACAGATCGATACCGTGGTCACCTGCCTCGATCATGACAGCGCAGGCATTGAGGGAAACTATCGTCTGAAGGAAGAAATCCTGCGGCTGGGAGTCTATACGGTCGTTGCGGAGCAACCGAGGTTTAAGGACTGGAACGAGGGCCTCAAAAGCAAACATGGGCTGGAACCCATCCCCGGCACAGAGCATCCAGGACTGGTACGGATGAAAACGCTCTGTCAGGATCTGGCTATCGCCTTTACTGATGACAGGTGTCCAAAATATCCGCTGGATGAATTAAGGGAGCAATACCAGAAACTGAAACAGTTCTCCATGGATCGGCCCATGGATGTGATCGGGCAATCCTACGAAATGGCGGGGATTGCTTTTTTATTGGGCCAGAAACAATTTGCCTCACTGGAGAAATCTTACACAGTGCAGCAATATGAGAAGATCCTGTTCCGTCTCTATGCACCACATCATGATCGGATTGGGTACAAAGCCCGTATTGCTGAGATCGGGGAGCGCATGGAGGAAATCGGGCAGGCTTTTCAGAAAAATGAGATCCTGCCGGAATCGGCGCAGATGGAACAGATCAAGAATACACTCTCCCTGTCCGTGGACTGCCTGCGGCTGTACGCCTATGTGGAGCGTGAACAAATAGAATTGCAAAGGAGGAAATCACCATGTCAGACAGAACCGTCACCAATGGCTATGCAGCAATGAAAATCTAATGGTAAAGGAGTGATGAAGAAACCTGGAAAGCGTGTTGTCCTATGGATAATATCGCAACTTTAATTCTTGTAGCTGCGGTAATGCTTGGAGTCCTGGGCGGTGTCTCGTTGATCGCCCACATGTATACACTCAACATCAAGAGCAAGACCGTTGGCAATGGCCAGCATGGTACTGCGAGGTGGGCCACCAAAGCGGAGATCCGGAAAACTTATAAGCACATCCCCTTTGAGCCGGAGCTGTGGCGGCAAGGCAAGCATCTACCAAAAGATCAGGGAATTGTGGTGGGATGCACCAGCTCCAGGGGTGGAACTACAGCCCTCATCGATACCGGCGATGTCCACGCCCTGATGATCGGTGCCGCTGGTATCGGAAAAACCGCCTATTGGCTCTATCCCTGCATCGAATACGCCTGCGCTTCTGGTATGAGCTTTCTCTCAACAGATACCAAGGGCGATGTCATGCGGAACTATGGAACCATCGCCAAAGAGCATTATGGCTATCAGGTATCGGTAATTGATCTGAGAAATCCAACCCGGAGCAATGGCAACAATCTGCTCCATCTGGTAAACAAGTATATGGATCTGTACAAAGAGCATCCGAAAGAGCTGGTCTACAAGGCCCGCTGTGAAAAGTACGCCAAGATCATCAGTAAGACCATCATCCTCTCCGGGATGGATGCGGCCAGCTTTGGCCAGAACGCCTATTTCTATGATGCGGCGGAAGGTCTGCTGACTGCGACCATCCTATTGGTCGCTGAGTTCTGCGAACCGGAGAAGCGTCACATCGTCTCCGTGTTCAAGATCATCCAAGAGCTGCTGGCTCCCTCGCAGAAAAAGGGAAAAAATCAGTTCCAGCAGCTCATGGAGCTTCTGCCGGATGACCACAAAGCGAAATGGTTTGCCGGGGCTGCTCTCAATACTGCCGAACAATCCATGGCCAGTGTTATGAGTACAGCCCTGTCCAGGCTGAATGCCTTTCTGGATTCCGAGCTGGAGCAGCTCCTGTGCTTTGACACAGAGATTGATGCGGAGAAGTTCTGTCGGGAGAAGTGCGCCATCTTCCTGATCATGCCGGAGGAAAATCCCAATACCTTCTTCATGATCTCCCTGATCATCCAGCAACTCTACCGGGAGATCCTTGCCGTGGCAGATGAGATGGGCGGGAAACTGAAAAACCGCTGTGTGTTCTTCTGCGATGAGTATGGCACCCTTCCTAAGATTGAGAGCGCCGAGATGATGTTCTCGTCCTCCCGATCCCGCCGCCTGCAGATCGTGCCGGTGATCCAATCTTTTGCCCAGCTTGAAAAGAACTATGGCAAGGAAGGGGCCGAGATTATTGTGGACAATACCCAGCTCACCGTCTTCGGCGGCTTTGCGCCTAACAGCTCCTCGGCGGAAGTGCTGTCCAAGGCCCTGGGGAGCCGGACGGTCATGTCCGGATCGGTCAGCCGAGGGAAGAATGATCCGTCCCAATCCCTGCAGATGATGGAACGGGCGCTCATGACACCGGATGAACTCAAGAGCATGCCAAAGGGCCAGTTTATTGTGATGAAAACCGGCTTCTATCCCATGAAAGTCAGGCTAAAACTGTTCTTCAAATGGGGCATCCAGTTTGAAGAAGAATATGCTGTGGAGGAAAAGGGCAACCGGAAGGTGTCCTATGCCGAGAAGCAGGAGATCCTGGACGGGATCGTGAAGAAGTACCACCCGGAATGGCTGATGGAGAATGCGCCGCCAGCAGAAGCCATTCCACCGGCTGGAGGGCAGGCACAGGACATGACAGAGCGAAACCAGCCATCCTCCGGGGAGAAAAGAAAAGGCGGCGGCACAGGGCTGCGGACTGCGCCAAGAGCTGCCAGACCGGAACGTAAGGCGGAAGAAGGCATACGGGAGAACCGGATGCTTCGTCAGCCAAAAACTGTGGAGGTAAGTGAGGATGGGCAGGCTTGATTTTCTCTACCGTATGGAACTGCCGCACAGAGCAGTGGCAGTCTATTTGTATCTATGTGACCGGGCCAACCGGGATGGGGAATGCTGGCCCTCCATCCCGACCATTGCCCGTGAACTGAAACTTTCAGAATCAACTGTGAGACGGGCGATTCAGGACTTAAAAAAAGGGGAGCTTCTCGTCACTGAGCAAAGGTACCGTGCCAGGGGCGGCAAGAGCAGCCTGCTTTTTCAGATCCGGAAACCGTGACTGAGTAAAATACTACCTTCCGCCAAGGGGCAACTGCGCCCTTTTGGTGAAAGGTGGTACCTGTCATGGTGACAGGAGAAAGTGAAATTCCCACTGTAAGAGGGATTTACAGCAGAAAAAGAAGAACAGCAGCCTGAGCGGATCAGACTGCTGTCTCTTATCTTTCTGCTTGTATCTCAAAGCAGTATCCGACTTCCCGGACGGATCGGATGGTAAAGGGGGCGTTTGGAGCTGCCTGATATAGCTTCTCCCGTAGGTTGCAGATGTGAAAGCCGATGCAGTTTCTCTCGCTGCCAGTTGCAAGATCGCCCCATACCGTCTCATAGATTTGACTGTATGTAAGGACATGACCTTGATTAGCCGCCAGCAGGAGCAGAATCTCATATTCTTTCACGGTGAGTTTTATTTCTAGTCGGTTCAGAAAGATTTTTCGGCGGCTTGGATAGATCTCAAGGTTAGGAAAATATAGCATCGGTTCCTTCTCCAGTTCATATTTTGTAATTTCAGGATGGCAACGAAGAATGGTAAGGATTTCTTCTAAAGCCTTGGTATTATGCTCCTGAAGATCCAAAATAATTACTCGTCCGATGCTATCACCTCCTGATCCGTTGAATGAATAGCTTCTTTCAGTCGGGCAAAGCTCTCACTGCTGATAACGTGTTCGATCCGGCAAGCATCCGCCTCTGCAGTTTTAGAATCAACCCCCGCAGCGATAAGCTGCTCGGTGAAAAAGCAATGCCGCTCGTAGATTTCTTCAGCAACTTTGCAGCCTACATCAGTCAGATGGAGGAAGTGATCCTCATCCATTGTGAGGAAACCACCGTCTTTCAAAGTGTTTACTGCCACACATACGCTTGGTTTTGACACTCCCAGGTACCGGGCAACATCTACAGATCGTACCATACCCATTTTCTTATGGAGAACAAGTATAGCCTCCAGATAGTCCTCTCCGGACGCATGAAGTTTCATAGTGTCCCTCCCTTCATTATTAAGTCAGGCTCCATCCAGCAGCATTCTTTCGGATATTGACGAAATCCTGATAGATACCCGGCTGCTCCAGAAGTTTCTCATGGGTTCCATGCTGTGCGATTTGACCGTTGTCAATTACCAGGATTTGATCGGCATCCTGGATGGTATTCAGACGGTGAGCAATCACAAGCAAGGTTTTACCCTTTACCAGCTCCAAAATAGCCTCCTGAATATAGCTTTCATTGTCGGTATCAACACTTGCGGTAGCTTCGTCCAAAATAACGATAGGCGCATCCTTCAGAATACAGCGCGCAATCGAAATACGCTGTTTCTCACCGCCGGAAAGAGTAGCGCCGCCTTCTCCAACCACGGTCTGGAACCCGTCAGGCAAAGCCATGATGAAATCATAGCAGCGGGCTTTTTTTGCCGCTTCATAGACTTCTTCCTTCGTGGCATCCGGTTTTCCCATGCAGATATTGTTATAGATCGTATCTTGGAACAAATACACCCGCTGGAACACCATACTGATCTGATCCATCAGCTCCGACAGGGGTACATTCCGAATATCCACGCCTCTAATTGTCACACTGCCGGATTTTACATCCCACAACCGGGCCAGCAGATTTGCGATAGTGGATTTACCGCCACCGGAAGGACCGACCAGGGCCATCATAGAGTTTTTCCTCATAGAGAAATTGATATGGTGCAGCACTTCTTTGTCCTGATAGGCAAAAGCAACATCGCTAAACTGTACTTCCGGTTGACCGGGCTGCGTCTGAACTGGAATATGCTGTTTCCCTGTGTCCGGGAGCTCCGGCTCCTCCAGCACCGCCTCAATGCGGTCCAGGGCGGCGTTCATCACGGTCATGCGGGTAGCTTCTCCATAAAGGGCCTTGAGCGGTCCGAACAGGTCAAAGACAAACAGGAGGATACCCAGCACATAGGCCAGTGAGAGGCTACCGTTTTGCTGTAGAAAGATGGATAGGCAAAATAAAGCAGAAATTCCTATCGCATAAAGTACATTTAAGCCAGTAGTCCATGGCGTCATCTTCTTTTCAAAATTGATAGAGAAGTCACAGGAGCGTTTGAAATTATTGGTCAGTTCTTTTGACTTTTCACCCAGCAGATTATAACTCTTGATAACCCCAATGCCCTCCACAAAGGACAGCACCGCGTCCGTCAGCCTCTCGCTCTGCTCTTGGCGACTGGCCGCCTCTCGTAAGGAGACTTTGTTCATCTTTTTGGACACCAGCCATGCCAGAATTGTCACGATGGCGGCAATCAAGCCAAGCTGCCAGTTCAGATAAAACATGAAGGCCAGCAGAACCAGGGAGGAGAGCAGATAGCTCATCATATTGCCCAGCGTGCTCATGGCAACTTCCTCGATAAACACCATGTCGGTGCTAAGAACCGAGCTAATCTTTCCGATGTTGCCAGAAGTAAAGTATCCCATTGGAAGTTTCCGCAGGTGGCCGCCCAGCTCCATACGCTTATCAGCGAACATCAAATATCCCGCCGCACTTTGCAAGTTGTCGCTAAGATAGTGTACGAGCATCTGCACAAGCACAGCCGCAGCAAGACCAAGGCCCACATAGAGGCAAGTCTGACCGGTCAGCGTTCCGGCTGCAAAGCCACTCAAAATTACAAAAGCCAGGAAAATTGGCATTTTGGAGAGGATGGACTCCAAAAACGCACAGACAAATGCTCCCTGGATACGGCCTTTATATCGGCCGGAGAGTTTCAAAATTCTTGAAAACAAAGCAAACATTTATTTTCCCTCCTTTGCAGTGTGCACTTTCCACTCGGCGCTGTCCTGCGCCGCTTTCCACAACTTTTGATATTCAGGGCAGGACCGGATCAGCTCCTGATGCTTGCCTGTTGCCACCAGTTTTCCGCGATCCATAACGCAAATTTGGTCGGCGTTCATAATCGCAGGCAACTTGTGAGCAATGACAACCAGGGTTTTACCCTTCACAAGTTCTGCAATGGCGGCCTCCATCTTTTCTTCGTTCTCCGGATCGGCGTAAGCAGTTGCCTCATCAAGCACTACAATGGGCGCATCCTTTAAGATCGCCCGCGCCAAGGAGATACGCTGGCGCTGACCGCCAGAGAGCATCTTTCCTGCGTCACCGGCCATAGAATGAATACCCTGGGGCAGTTTTTCAAGGAACTCCATACATTGGGCTTTCTTCGCTGCTTCCATTACTTCTTCGTCTGTTGCGTTCAGTCGGCCAAGCCGGATATTTTCCAGCAGCGAGGTGTTGAACAGATATTGATCCTGCGCCACATAGGAGATGTGGCTGTTCAGCGCCTCCAAACTCATATCACAGAGCTTTTGCCCTCCGATAGAGATACTGCCTTTCTGTGGATCGTAATAATGGATTAGTAATTTGGCTAAGGTACTCTTGCCGGAACCGGACTCGCCTACAAGTGCGGTTTTCTGTCCTGCCTTGGCCGAAAAGGTGATGTCGTGGAGCACTTCATCTTCAACCACCATGGGTTTTCCGTCCGGGCCGGGCTGTGTCTTGGTATAGCCAAAGGAAACATGGTCGTAAACGATGGTATCGTCTTTACCATGGAAAGCGGATTCCGTCTGTTGGAGAGGTGCCGCATCCAGCATTTGCTCCAGAGCGGAAATTTTATAGTTCAGATGCGGCATGGTGGGTAAGAAACCCATTGTTTTTAGGAGCGGTACCCCAATGCTCAGAGATAGGCACAGCACCAAAATCAGATCCGGCAAAACTGACCAGCCAGACAGGACAAACCAAGCCCCCACTGGAAGCGTTAAGAGTACCGTGCAAGGCAACAAACAGTTATAGACCGACATCCAAGGCCAACAGGCCTTATACCATGCCAGTGTATAATCCCGATAGTCCGCAATATCCTGTCGGAGCCGATCATAGGACTCTACATCCCGGTTGAAAATTTTAACGACTTCCATACCGTTGATGTACTCAATAATGGTGTTATTCATTTTTTGGCCAGCCATATAATATGAACCCATTTTACTTGTACCTGCCGAATACATCATTTTCATAGCAAGTAGACTAAGCGGCATAGTAGACAGGGACAGCAGCGCCAGTTTCCAGTCCACGAAAAACATTGCTACATAAACCGCAATAGGGATCATCAGATTCCCAATACCCTCCGGCAGAGAGTGAGCCATAAGCAATTCCAAGCTGTCCACATCGTCCACAAATAGTTTTTTTGCTGCGCCGGTGCCCTTGTCCTGGATTACGCCCAAAGGCAGCTTCTCAAACCGCTTTTGCAGCGCAGTACGCAGCCGGAGGAGAGTGTTATAGGCAGCACGATGGGAAATGGATAACCCCCAGCCATAGAGAACAGCCTGCAAGACCAGACACGCCAGCACCAAAGCCACCCGCAGGATGACAAACGAAGTATCGATTTCCGCTCCCATCACCAGCGGAGTAATCACTTGGTAGGCTAAAACAAAGGGAAACACCCCCATGGTGACACTTGCCAATATAACCACCGTTGCCGCATAAATGCCCCGTTTATGCGGTCCGGCATATTCAAAGATTTTTTGAAACATAGCAACCTCCATTTCCGACAGTTTTGTACTTTATAAAAGAAAAGAGAGCATCAGGCCAACACCTGACACTCTCCATTGTAACAATTTTCTTTTGTGTATCTACTCCACATAGGTAAAGATAGCCCCGTTTAGATTGTGACTTTCCGAAACTCCACCGGCGTCACGCCTTTGATCTCTTTGAACGCTCTGGCAAACTTGCTGCTGTTGCTATAACCAACTTGCCCAGCGATTTCTGCGATTGATTTTTCCGTTTGGGTCAAGAGCGTGGCTGCCATATTCATACGGTAATTTCGCATATAGGTATAAATTGGCACACCATAAACTCCCTTAAAACAGAGTTTCAGTGATGAGACAGATAAATCAAAACGATTGGCCAGTTCCTCCATTGTATAATGGTAATCCGGATGTTCTGTCATAAGAGCTTGAATTGCCTTTACCTTTTCGATTTGCGTCTTATAAAAATAAGGTCGTTCAGCCTCTACTGTATCGAAATCCATCGCTTTTAATTCCAGAAGCAGTTCTAAAACCTTTACCCGTAGGTATTCGCGTTTAATGGAGCCGGGTATCTGATACAACTCCGAAAAAAGGCGATCCAAGGGAGCATGGCCGTGGAGAATAAAAGGCCGTTCTCGAAAAGCAAAGGCACTTTCCAATGTGTGAAGATTGATTTTGAAAAGTTCCAAAAACTCCTGCATACCAGCCAGAGCCTCATCCACTGCAATCGTAATGACGACGCCGTGAAAATGGCAGAGTGGAAACGAACAATATTGATGTTCCATAGAGAAATTCTCAATCATAGTATCGCCCGGCTCTAAATAGATATATGTGCCGTTAGATACTTCAGACTCCACGCGTCCCTCCAGACAATGATGAATATTGATGAAGCGACTTTTTTCAAAGCGACGCGGAGGGCAGTCTGTCATATGAAAATCGCTATACATCACAGAAATACCGGGATAAACCGGGTAAAAGGTTGCTACACCGTCGCCGGTTTCATTTCTCATCTGATAGACAGAACAGGCTTCATCGCGGCAAAGCAATCCCATGTGTTGACTTTTGAAAAATTGCTCTGTTCCAAACATGAACATTACCTCCGGATAAAAAATTGCCCCAGCCGCTCAAAGCCCTCCTGATCCAAACGATATTGTTCCTGCACTTCGCCAGACTCCAAGTGAAGTACATGAGTACAGCAACTGGCAATCAGTTCATAATCGTGTGTTATGACCAGCACGGTTTTTCCCATTTGCTGAAGATTTTGCAAAGTCATAGCTACTTCTTGCATATGGCGCAAATCCAAGCCACTGGTCGGCTCGTCAAAAATTAAAATTTCACGGTCAGACACCACAGCAGTAGCAATCGCCACACGCTGTTTTTGTCCACCAGAGAGAGACATAGGATGCCGCTCTTGAAATTGGATCAAATCCAACTCTTCTAAAACAGATAGAATAGAATTGCTTTCACCGCCCTTGATGCTGATTCGCATTTCCTCATCTACACTTTCGGTAAAAAGTTGATGGTTGACATCCTGCATCACCATATAGCAAAGGGAAAGCCTTTGTTTTCTATTATATCGTTTACCTGCCAGCGTGACAACACCCTTGCATTTCTTCTCAAGACCGCATAGGCAACGAGCGAACGTAGATTTTCCAGCACCATTATGTCCAATCAATGCGATGATACCAGCCTGTGGCAACTCCGCTTTTTCAATACAGAGTGCATTCTGCTTTTTCGTATAGGAGAGGAAAAAGTGTTCGCAAGTAATCGTGCCTCTATTCTGGTACTTCGTTTCAGTCGTAGGGTACTGCCGTAAATCAAATGGCCGCAGCCCCATTGTAAGCTGCTGTTCTACGGAGAGTGCTCCTGCTTCCAATGCGGTAAGGTCGTATTCAATTCGTCCCTTTTTCAGATAGATAATTCGGTCTATTAGATCGTATAGATAATGCAGACGATGTTCTGCAATCAGGATTGTTTTCCCCTGAGCCTTCCAGCGCCGGATCATTTCTCTCAACTCCGCCGTAGCGAACATATCCAAATTAGAGGAGGGCTCATCCATAACAATTATTTCTGGTAACCCGGCAGACACACAGCCGCAGGCGATTTTCTGTTTTTCGCCGCCGGAAAGTTCAAAAAGATTGCGTCCCAGCAAGGATTCAAGCCTCGTTTCCCTGCTGGCAGTCCACACGCGCCGGACAATTTCTTGTTCCGGCAGACCTAAATTTTCGCTACCAAAAGCCAACTCGCTGGTGGTGTCTATGGTAAAAAACTGTGTCCTTGGGTTTTGAAATACACTTCCTACAATTTTGGCCGTTTCATAAAGCGGCATTTGGGAGACAACATTCCCATTGATAAGTACCTCACCAGTTAATTCCCCCTCATAATAATTGGGGATTAGACCGTTGACTAGACGAGTCAGGGTTGTCTTACCACACCCTGATTCCCCACACAGAAGGAGAACCTGACCATCAGGGATGGTCAGGTCAATATTCCGCAATCCTCCTGCGTCTGTTCCGCCTGCGTAACGGAAGTTGATCCCTTTTATCTCAATCATGCCAACACCCCCATAACAAATGCTGCCCAGCATGGAAGTGAGGCCAGAAGAAAGACCATATCCACAGCGCCAAAGCCAATCTTGCAAATATTTGTACGCTTGATAGGTGCTCCCAACCCACGAGTCAAAGCCGCAGCAGATAAATCTTCTCCGATTTTTGCGACAGAAATCATCAATGGCACAATTCGATACTCCAGCATTTGCATAGGGCTACGGAAGGTGGAAATTCCACGCATTTTCATGGCATCTCGGATAGCAGCATATTCCTCTTTGACTGTCGGAAAGAAACGAAATACCACCGATACTGGTATAACCAGTCCTTGCGGTGCGTGTACCCGTTCCATAGCAGCTACAAACTCACTTACACTGGTAGTGTCAATCAAATAGAATCCCATAACAAACCCGGGAAGGATATAGGTGTAAATTCCGACCATGCCACCTAAAAGGAACCCCCATATACCCTTCAACACAGGAAGTAATACAAGATCCAGTATATAGAGTACCACATAAGTAATGCCAAATGTTATAGTCGCTTTCCAGCGGCGTGAAAACAGTAGCATAAGGAAAGGAAAAAAAGCTAAAACAGGGCGAATATAATTACTAACAATTGCCCCGCTACCGGCTGTCATAAAGGTAGTAACTGTGAGCAAAAGATAAATCTTTGTGCGCGGGTCCAGCGGGATATTTGAACGAGATTCAAAAGGAAGCTCACGCTGGCTCTCCATTACACAATCCCAGCTTTCACAAAGTGTTTTTTCAAAATAGCACGACCCAGTAAGGCTCCCAGCAAGCCGCCGATAAAACAAGAGATCGCCAGTACGAGGTACATCCAGTTCGGTGTATAGGCTGAGAGCGTATCAGCAAACTCTTGCCCATAGCCAGCCGCCAAACTTGCCAGATAGGTGTCTCTAGTAAAGAACAGACGACTATAATAACCCATGGTCCAGATAGAAAGGACGCCGTATCCCAACAGAACGGATTTCCAACTGCTGTAATGGCCGGTTTTCATAATTAAATCACCCAAGATGCCGCAGACGACGCCAAAAATCAAAACAAAAAATCCGCTACCCATGACCATCATAATGAGGCCCAAGATAGTACCCATCAAAGTAATCATGCCGAACTTCTTAACCTTTGTAAAATAAAGCATAGTAGGAATACCGCAAAATATAGGGCATAAAAATCCGAGGGTCAAGGTTAGAATTGGTATGTAGGCAATCATCATCACCACAAAGTAGACCACAAAGTAGATAGCAGTGAAGATGCCCACATTGATTAAATCTTTGGCTTGTAACTTGTTGTTTAGATTCGTACTACTCATAACAATTCCTCCTAAGTTAGTATTTGCTAACCAGCTTGCAAAAAATATACGGCATAAAATACCGTGTATTTAGTGTAATTCTTATTTTCGGCTTTCTCTACTCTGCATGGGTAGAAAAAGCCCCAAATAGTTTTGAAAATAATTTTTTCAGTGTTAACAGCGCCAATCATGTTGAATCCATTTATTACGAGGCCATTTTCAAGCCTCCGAATTGTAGTATTAGTAGGGGGAAAATATGAGGATAGGATTTCGGGAGCAAGCACAGCCAGCGAGTACCCAATGGCGGTTTTCGGTTTAGGGGAACCCCTGCCTTTAAACACAAAAATTGCTTGCTGGGGCGCGGGTCTCCGGTGAAGACCTCAAAGCGTGAAACGCTCTGAAGCGCCGACCGAGTCGACAGGCTAGACTCTCCCAGATACTTATGGGAAACGGAGGCGAAGCGGAATGGCAAATCAGAAACAGAACATCCGGATGAAGTTTTGGGTGACGGCGGAGAAGCAATCCATCGACGAGAAGATAGCCCCGCCAGCCACCAAGCGGCTCCGGGCCAAGATGGACGAGCCAACCGCCAGGCGGACCGCCCTGCAATCGGAATGCCGGAAGGCCCAGCAGAAAGAACGGGAGTACGATACCCTTAGTCAAAACGTCAGCATGCTGCTTGAACAGCCAAAGTATATTGTACTCCCGAAGGAAAAAACGAATGAACTTGAATAGGCGGAATAATTAACCCAGCCTCCACTGGGCGCTCTGGCTCTGAAGCTCCACCATACGGCGGTAAAGACCGCCCTGCTCCATCAGCTCCGCCGGAGTTCCCTGTTGAGCCACATGGCCGTCTTCCAGCACCACGATGTGGTCGGCACCGGCCACAGTACGCATCCGGTGGGCGATGACCAGCACCGTCTTGCCTTGGAGCAGACGGGAGAGAGCTTCCTGCACGGCGCTCTCGTTCTCTACGTCCAGGCTGGCGGTGGCTTCATCTAACAGAATCACAGGTGCGTCTTTCAGCAGGGCGCGGGCGATGGAAATCCGCTGGCGTTCACCACCAGAGAGGGTGGAGCCGTTTTCTCCGATCATGGTCTGATAGCCTTGTGGAAGTTTTTGAATAAACTCATCGCACCGGGCGGTCTTGGCAGCAACCATGACTTCTTCATCCGTTGCTCCCCGCCGGCCAAGGCGGATATTCTCCATCACCGTATCCCGGAACAGCACCACATCCTGAAATACCATGGAGTAGGAGCGCAGAAGCGTCTCCGGATCTACTGCGGACACATCCGTTCCGCCTAAGAGAACCTTTCCACCGGTGACATCCCAGAACCGGGCTGCCAGCTTGCAGGCGGTTGATTTCCCGCCGCCGGAAGGACCGATGAGGGCAGTCACTTCTCCCTGTCTGGCCGTGAAACTCACGCCCTCCAATACACCATCCCCTTCCCGATAAGCAAAGGAAACGTGATCAAAAGTAATATCGTAATTCTGCGGTGTAAAGTCCTCCGTCCCCGTCTGCACCGGCTGTTCCAGAATGGAGCGCATCCGCTCAATCTGCAGCTTGGTGTTGAATGTGGCGGCAATATTCTGCAGTACCAGTCCAAGCGGGTCGTACAGTCTTGCGGCCGCAAAGAGGAACCCCAGAAAATAGAGGAAAGAAAGCTCTCCTGTCGCCAGAAGCGCGCCGCCGGTCAGGATGGTGGTCGCCAGTCCAAGGCGAAGGAATGCCTGGGCAGAGCAAACAAACACGCCGGTAGCCAGTTCTGAATGGATAGAGCCTTTTTCCATGGCGGCCAGTTTATCCTTCAGCTTTTCCATATAGGCTTCCTGACGATTGCACGCTTTGATGTCCCGGATGGTTTCCAGCCCCTCCTGGATGCAGTCGGCCACCGCCCGCTTATTCAGAATATTCTTTGTCCCGAAGGAATCCTGGATCTTCTTGCTCCCTGCTGTGAGCAGGATCGCCACCGGCACCACCCATAAGACGGCCAGCGCCATCCGCCAGTCGCAGAGGAACATAGCGATGCCGATTACCAGCGTGGAAAAAATGGAGGCAAACAGTTGAGGAACGTAGTGGGAAAACATCTGATCCAGGCTGGAGCAGTCGGCAATCATGGTAGAAGTCAGGTCGCTTAAATCTCGGTTTCCGAAAAAGGACAGGGGAAGCCGCCGCAGGGTTTCCGCCAGGCTCACCCGCCGGTTAGCGCTCTCCTTATAGGTTGCCAGGTAGAGCGAGGCATACTGAAACCAATGGAGGATGAACAACAGGACAAGAACTGCCAGGGCAAAGCCTGTATAAATCCAGAACCCGTCCATAGGTCTGTTGCTATTCTCCATGCAGCCGAGAAGGTGCTGCGCCGTGAATAAAGCCGCCCCGACAGGGAACATGAGGGCCACATTGCACACAAAACACCAGATAACGGCTTTCACCAGATCCTTTGCCCCTTTTTCGCTGAGAGCAAATAAGTGCTGTAATTTTTTCGTCATATCGATGCCTCCTTTCCGACTTTCCACTGGGCGCTGCGCTGATAATCTGTCCACATGGCGGCGTAGACGCCGTTTTTCTTAAGCAGGTCACTGTGGTTTCCCTGTTCTGCGATCTTCCCGTCGCTTAGGACGATGATGTTGTCTGCATCCTGTACCGTGGACAGTCGGTGGGCGATCATCAGCACGGTTTTGTTTTTGGTCAGCGCTTCAAACGCTTTCTGGATCTGATGCTCGTTCTCCGGATCGGCAAAAGCAGTAGCCTCATCCAGCACGACGATAGGAGCGTCTTTTAAGATAGCCCGCGCCAGAGCAATCCGCTGCTGCTCACCACCGGAGAGATAAATTCCTTTCGTTCCAATGACAGTATCCAGCCTCTGCGGCAGTTTTCCCAGAATGTCATCACACTGGGCGGCGTGGGCGGCAGACAGCACCTCTTCTCTGGATGCGTGTGGTCGGGCAGCCCGGATATTCTCCAATAGGCTTTCCTTAAACAACCGGGTATCCTGAAACACAAAGGCCACCTGCTTCATCAGGTCTTCCGTGTCCATTTCCTTTACATTGGCACCGCCAATGGAAACACTGCCGCTGTCTGTATCCCAGAAACGTGGGATCAGGCTGGCGGCTGTAGTTTTCCCGCCCCCGGACGGTCCTACCAGCGCTGTCACCTGACCGGGGTGGACGGTAAATGATACATCATTCAGAGACGGGCAGTCTGCACCTGGATAAGTAAAGGTCACATGGTCAAAGGAGACGGCGGCGTTTGAGGGGCGTTTCTGTATGCCGGCTTCTTTCATAGGCTTCTGGTCAAGAATTTCATCCAGACGTCCCACAGCTTCGTCTGCCTCCATGACAGCCTCGCTCATATACATGATCCGATTGATCATCTGGCCGCAGGCGGGAGCAAACAAAGCGTAGAAGATAAAGTTGACAAGCACCGTCCGCACATTCCCGCCGGAGGCCAGCAACAGCGCCGCCGGGATCAGCAGGGCGAAAGCGCCGTTGATAAATGTCAGGAAACAGGTCTGTCCCACACGGCAGCTCATGGCATACTGGCTGGCCAGATTGCTGTAATCCTTGATGGCTGTGTAAAAAGCCTTGAAGGAGTAGACCGTCTGTTGGAACATCTTTACCACTGGGATGCCCCGGACATATTCCACAGCTTCGCCGCTCATGCGTTCGATTTCCTGCTGATAACGGTGGAAAAACCCTGCGTTTTTGCCGCCCATCATCAGGCACATGGAAAGAAGGGCGAGAACCATGGTAAGCAGGCACAGAAGCCCCATTTTCCAGTCAAAGAGAAACAGCATTACGATGGCAGCGATCGGGGTGACGATGGTTCCCGCCAGATCAGGGAGCTTGTGGGCCAGCAGATCTTCCGTGAGTCCGGCGTTGTCATCAATCAGTTTCCTGAGACGCCCTGACTGATTTCCCGTAAAGAATCCCAGAGGCAGATTCAATACGTGGGCCATAGCAGTACGCCGGATGTTCCGGGCGGTTCGGAATGCAGCGATATGAGTAGACATGAGCGCCGCAAAATACAGAGCGATACTGCCGATGGCAGTCCATACCGCAGTCCAGCCCCAGCGGGCCAGGCCGGAGGTTCCCTCAAGGCCGGGCCAGGACTCCAGTACATTCCTTGCCGCCAGCCAGACGCACACATAAGGGATCAGTCCCAGTATCGCAGACAGGGCAGAGAGGATACAGCCCAACAGGGTGAGATTTTTGTGCCCGCCTGCATAGCTCAAGATGCGGGACAGGCTGCTTTGTTTTTTTTGCATCACAAGAATACCTCCTCTACTTGTTGAAAATATTTATCATGAAGTTAGATATAACTAACTGTCATGCAAAAAAGATTGGGGCTATTGCCCCATCAATTTCAGCCATCCGGCCGTGTAAAAATCCCGCAATTGATCCACATAGCGCAGGGCTTTATCCCTTGGCATATCGTGTAGCACGATCTCAAATACCCCGTTAAACATACCGCTGGCAATGATATGGCACATCTGCTCATCCAGTTCCGGGATGTTCCGTCCGAGGCGGCGGAGGACTTCCATATATTTTATCGTGTATTCTACTTCCATCTCCACCATGTTATGGACAAAATGCTCATAGCTGGTGCCTTCCGATCGGCACAGCATCAGTTTCACCGGTTCCCGGTGCTGACAGATGTATTCTACCATCCAGTGGATACAGTTCGAGGATTCCACCCCCATGTGGTCTGGCTGCTGTTCTTCAGGCAGCTCGGCGAAAGAGGTCTGGGCCTCCATAAACTTCCCCATGAGCGCCGCGGCATGAGGTTCCACAATGGCGTTAAACAAAGCCTCTTTGCTGGAAAAATATCCATAGAAGGCACCGGTGGTCACGCCGGCCTTTTTTACGATCTGACGCAGGGATGCGCCCAGAAAACCTTTGTCAGAAAATTCTTCCATGGCGGCCTGCAAAATATTTTCTAATGTGGCAGATGACTTTTCGTCCATAATATCCTCCATATAACAGTGTCATATAACAATGTTATTATATGTCGCAGAATAAGATTTGTCAATAGGAGAGTACGTATAAAAAACTCGCAGTTCATCAGAGTAATTAAACTCTATCCTGCGAGTCTTATTTTTCTTTTGCTATTCCTTATGGAGGCACGAATTCCAGTAGATCACCGATCTCACTATTCAATACCGCGCATAGGCGTGCGAGAACATCTATATCTAATCGAGGGATCTGGTTCCTGCAGTAGTTGTTGATCTACGTCCGCTGCATCTCGGCCCGGTGGCTTAACATATTGTCGAAGGATACAAGACGGATATAAATTATGAAGAATAGAAAAGAAGAACAGCAGCCTGGGTGGATCAGACTGCTGACTCTTATTTCTCTGCTTGTATCTCAAAGCAATATCCAACTTCCCGGACGGATCGGATGGTAAAGGGAGCATTGGGAGTTGCCTGATATAGTTTCTCCCGTAGGTTGCAGATGTGAAAGCCGATAGTATTGTTTTCATTACCAGACGGGCAATCTCCCCAAACTTTTTCGTAGATTTGGCTGTATGTAAGCACATGTCCCTTGTTGGCTGCAAGCAATAGAAGAATTTCGTACTCCTTTGCAGTGAGCTGAATCTCCTGGCGATCACGAAAAACTTTTCGTTTGCTTGGATAGATCTCAAGACCAGGGAGGGATAGCATCGGTTCCCTGGCCAATTCGTATGTTTCTATTTCTGGATGGAATTTGAGAATGGAAAGAATCTCATCGAATGCTTCAGAGTCTTGTTCTGACAGATCTAAGATGATTACTCGTCCGATGATACCACCTCCTGGTTGTTGTTTTCAAAAGACTTTTTAAGGTGTTCAAAACTTTCTGTGCTGATAACATGTTCGATTCGACAAGCATCGGCCTCTGCTGTTTTAGGATCTACCCCTAACCCGGATAAACCGGAAAAGTTTATTTTATATATTTCCCCTTTGTGTTACTCTAAAGAAAAAGGGGGTTTTCCATTATGTTACTTACGGATAAATACGCTGATAAAATTTACGGCATCATTACCTGTTATGACCGCATGATCATCCAGGGATATATCCCGAACTGGAGCCATGCCGATGCAATGACCACATATATGAAGCTCAACGGTATCCGTATTTTTGATTATCCCGGTTTCTCACAGCCCCTTACGGAACAGGTCCGGCAGAATGCAGAAAAGATCGCTCAGGAGAATGGGATTGAAATTGAATTTATCCGAAAACTCCATGCATTCCGCAAAGATGACCGCATCCAGAAGATCATTGCTGAAACCGGGAAAACAGAAGGCCTGGTTCACATTTTCTCTGCCATGGAGTGCTGTAATACTTACAAGCCATGGCATGATAAAACAACCGGTAAGACTTTCCTGAAGTTTGACCAGAGCAAGTGCCTCCATTACTATTTCTATTTTATTGACAGGGAACTCGGTCTCTGCTATCTCCGCGTTCCTACATGGCCGCCTTTCCGGCTTCAGTTTTACATGAACGGCCATAACCTGCTGGCACATAAACTGGATAAAAAGCAGATTATTTACCGGATGCAGGATAATGCGTTCCTTGAAATCTCCGATATAGAGACGGCCCAGAAACTTTCTGACCGCATTAATCCGGAAGGACTCCACAAAGTTCTTGATGTTTTTGCCAGACGATACAGCCCTGTTCCGCAATCTCTTGGACTCGGTTATACATGGACAGTCCAGCAGATTGAATGCGCGACTGACATTATGTTCCGCAAGCAGGAATATCTCGAACCGCTTTATGATGAGATCATCCGCACGGCAATCTTCACTGTGAAACCAGACAACATCGCCACTTTCCTTGGGCAGCGTATTACTTATAACTGCACCAAAGAGATTGGTACGAATTATAACCAGCGTATCCTCGGTACGAGGATCAAACACCATATGGGTGATGTATCGATCAAAATGTATGACAAGTTCGGCTGCGTCTTACGGATTGAAAGCACCTGTAATAACATCAGCACGTTCCGTGTGGAACGGGAAGTCCAACATAGGGATGGGACATCGGATATCCGGAAAGCCCCTTTAAAAAAGAGCATCTACAGTCTCTACCAACTGTTCACGATCCTGAAATCGGCGAACTATCGTTACCTTGAGTTCATTTCATCCTTTGATGACCACAGCAGCGGCAGAAAGAAACTGGATGATGTCAGCCGTTCCCAGAAAGAAAAGGAACGTTCCTACCGCGGGTTCAATTTTTTCGATTCCCGTGACCTGTCCGTGCTGGAAGCAATCAGCCGAGGAGAATATATGACTTTCGGGATGCAGGGAAAAAATATCCGTGAGCATCTCCCGGGAATCACTCCGTCCGCAATGACAAGGATTTTTAAACGGCTGAAAGTTCATGGTCTGATCGAAAAGATTCCTGGTACCTATAAATATTTGATCACTTCTCTTGGGAAAGAGATCATCACTGCCGGATTAACCATAAAAAACCTTATCCTTGTTCCTGCACTTACATCTTGATTTGCTGACACCAAAATTTTGCCATTTTGCGTAGAAAAGCATTTATAAGTGGCCTAATGCTATAAGCCGTTCTGTAAAGAAACAGTGACGCTCATAAATTTGTTCCGCAACCTCACGGCCCACATCAGTCAAATGGAGAAAGTGATTTTCGTCCATTGTGAGAAAACCACTTTCTTTTAGTGTATTGACCGCAACACATACGCTGGGCTTTGACACCTCCATGTGTCGGGCTACATCTACGGAGCGCACCATGCCGAGTTTCTTTTGGAGAACAAGGATGGTTTCCAGGTAGTCCTCCCCGGACGGAGTTATTACGGGCTTCATAAACTCTTTGCTCTCCTTTGCCTGTTTTTGTTGCAATTCTTCCCATGCTTCACAAATAATCAAAGAAAACATCTTAGTGCGCCCCCTTTCTTGCTAACAAATTGTTTTCCAATAACTCTCTCTGGGTGCATGAAGTTTCAGTGTATGCTCGAATATGAAAATTACACAGCCCAGCCAAGGCTTTCCTGTTGAATATGGAACAACTTATGATACAGTCCATTCTGCTGCATTAATTCATCGTGGGTTCCATGCTCTACCAACCTACCGTTATCAAGAACGAGGATCTGGTCCGCATCCACAACTGTACGGAGGCGGTGGGCGATCATAATAACTGTCTTACCTTCCACCAATTTGGCAATCGCCTTTTGAACCAGAACTTCATTCTCCGGGTCGAGGGATGCTGTGGCCTCGTCAAGCAGAATAATGGGCGCATTTTTCAGCAATGCTCGGGCGATGGAAATACGCTGGCGCTCACCGCCGGAAAGGGTGCTGCCGTTTTCACCGAGGACCGTCTGATACCCGTCCGGCATCTCCCGAACAAATTCATCACAGTAGGCTGCCTTTGCTGCAGCAATTACTTGGTCATCCGTTGCATTTGGGTTGCCAAGGCGGATATTGTTCATAACTGTATCGTTGAACAAGGTTACATCCTGAAACACAAAGGACATATAGGACATTAGACTTTCTGGTTTCATACTCTTTATGTCCTTGCCGCCCACAGTGATTTTGCCATGCTGTACATCCCAAAAACGAGCAATTAGTTTGGAAATTGTGCTTTTGCCAGAACCGGACGGGCCAACGAGAGCGGTTACGCTTCCCTGGGGGATTTTGCAGGAAACATCTTTAATAACATCTTCCTGGTTGTAGGCAAAGGTTACATGGGAAAGCTCAATATCACAGTTTGGTACAGTTTTCCCTTCGCCATCCATTGCAGGAGTAGTCAGCAGAGTACGCATACGACTTGTGACTACATTCAAATTCAGCAGCGAAGACAGATTTGCCAGGATTGACAGGATCGGGCCGTAAATTCGTGTTACCATCAGCAGGAACATGAGTAGAGGAAGAAGCTCAATCTGCCCATTTGTCAAGAGAATAGCGCCGACAAAAATCGTGATACCAATGCCCGCCTGCAAAATCATGCTGGCACTGGACATGAATACTCCAACAGCCATTTCAACTTTGATAGCAATCTTTTTCATTGCAAGCAGAGCTTTATCCAACGCACTGAAATGGGAGCCGGAAAGACCACAGGATTTGATGATCTTCATGCCCTCCAGGTATTCCTGCACCTGGTCAGAAGCAGCCAACTTAGCGTCAACCTGTTTTTCGAACAATTTCTTTTGATGGTTCCGGCTGAGCCAGATAATAAGGAACGCAATCGGAACCGTGATAAATACACACAGTGCGAGCCGCCAATCGAAAAAGGCAAGCAGGATACAGGTCAGGGTTACGGTAATTCCGTTTGCGATCAGTGGAGGGATCGTGCTGCTGAGCAGAGACTCCATACTACTGCAATCTGCCATCATATTAGTGGTCAGTTCAGAAAGATCCTTTGTATTGAAGAAGTTCATAGGAAGTTTCCGAAGATGCTCTGCAATTCTCAACCGAGTAGTGTTTGACTCCTTGTAGGATGCAATATAAGTTTTCCGGTAATCGTTTTTGGCTGCCAGGAATACCAAAATAGCAGAAATGATACCTGCTCCCCAAAGCATCCAGATATGATTCCACTGGATCGTGCCGCCACTAACAAAAGGAGACAAGATTTCGCTGAATATCATTACGGTTACACAGAATGGAAGAAGCATAGCAAGGTTCGTTAATGTGCAAGCGAAGATTGCTTTTTTTAGATCTGCATAACCTTTATCAGATAAAAAGAGAGCTTTTTGTAATTTGCTCATAATTACACCGCCTTTCCGCTAATTTTCCAATCAATCGCTTCTGTATAGTGGTTCCACATTTGAGCATATCGTCCGCCAGCAGCCACAAGTTCATCGTGCTTTCCTTCTTCAGTCAAATGACCTTTTTCCATGACGATAATTTTATCCGCATTGCGGATTGTGGAGAGGCGGTGAGCGATGATAATAACCGTTTTGCCTTGCATCAGCTTTTCAAAGGCCTTTTGGATCAAATATTCATTCTCAGGATCGCTGAAGGCTGTTGCCTCATCCAACACGATAATGGGAGAATCTTTAATAATAGCCCTTGCAATCGCAATTCGTTGCCGCTCACCACCGGAAAGATGGATACCTTTTGAGCCGACTACGGTATGATATCCATCTGGCAGTTTGGAAATGAAGTCATGGCATTGTGCAGCTTTTGCAGCGGCAATAACTTGCTCTTCGCTGGCGGATGGGTTTCCCATACGGATATTGTCCAAAATACTCTGCTTGAAAAGAAAAATATCCTGAAATACAAAACTGACATGATGCATCAGATCGTCCTCGGACATATCACGAACATCCACGCCACCGATGGTAATGCTACCGGAAGATACATCCCAAAAGCGTGAAATCAAGTTTGCAATTGTACTTTTTCCGCCTCCGGATGGGCCAACGATAGCAGTGATCTGTCCTTGTTTAGCAGTAAAAGATACATTTTCCAATGCTTTTTCATTGGTATTTCCGGTATAAGAAAAACTGACATCCTTAAAAACAACGTCATCATTGACGGTTTTTTTAGGATGGCTTGGTTCCGGCATTTCCGGAATGTTCAAGATTTCATCCATGCGGGCTACATTTCCATCAATCTGCATGAAAGACTCAGAGATATACATGATCTTATTCAGTACACCGGAAATTGCCGGAACAAAGATTAGATAGAAAATAAAAGTCATGGAAAATCCGGCAAAATCGTCTGTTCTGGAACCAATCAAAATCCCGACAGGAACGAGGATTAGATAAACGTTATTAATAATTGTGGTAAATGCGGGCATACAGTTTTGCCAGCCAAGGGAAAATTTCAGAACCCATTCCGTATATCCGCTAATGGCTTCTTTCAGTTTCTTAAAAGAAGATGCGGTTTGATTAAATGCTTTTACCACTGACATTCCACGAACATACTCTACAGAGGCATTGTTCATTTCCTCCAGCGCTTTCTGATACTTGCCCATATTCTCTTTCATTTCTCCGCTGCCAAAGCCAATAAACTCTGCAACGAATGCCAGAATAATTCCGACAAGAGAAGCAAGTCCGAACCGCCAATCAACAGCCAGTAAGATAATAACCATGACAATAGGGGCAGTAACAGATGCTACAAAATCTGGAAACTGATGAGCAATGAACCCTTCTACACTCTCAATGTTCTCATCCATGATTTTACGCAGACGTCCACTACCAATCGTTAAATGATAGCCCAAAGGGATTTTGGTGATATGATCGGCAAAAAGAACTTTTAATTCATACAGAGTACCAAAGGCCGCCATATGAGAACTGAAAATAGCCATAAAATACAGCAAGATATTCGCTATAATTCCGGCCAAAGCCATCCACCCATAATTCATGACAGCCCCCATATCCAACTGATCGAGATTGGGGAATACTCCAATAATAGAGCGGATCATGAAATAGACCGCTATGTACGGGATGAACGAAGCAATAGCTGCCAGAGACGAAAGAACTGCCGCCAAGAAAACAAGCCCTTTTCTGTCAGAAGCTAATTCCATGCATCGTGCCAAACCCGTCTTTGGTTTTGCTTGTTTTGACTTTACGTTTGACATAGCATAAGTCCTCCTTAAAAATAAAATGGTGGAGTTAGCAACTTCTAACCCCACCATTAATTCTATCAATCTTTGAAACGCTCTGCTACTCCATCTCTTTGTATAGAGGGCCAAAATAGCCCAAAGATACCAAAAGGTTAGTTGCGACTATATGGTCTTTAGACGATGCCGGCTTTCTGGAAGTGCTTTTTAAACACGCCCTTCGCAATCAGTGCGCCGAGGATTCCCGCAACAAAGGTTACAATAGCGATAATAACTACCATCGTTCCATTCATAAAGCTGTGCAATTCGGTGAGATATTCTGCGCTCACACCATTAGAAGTGGACATATCGTCAACATATCCAGTCATAATGACCATGGGAAGATAAGTACCAAGAGCAAAGAACATCATATACACGGAATAGCCAATAGTATTCAGCCAGAAGCTCTTATAGTTCCCGATCCGGGCCAGCAGTTCCGAAATAATCGCTCCGAGTATAAACCCTACTGCAACCGCCCAGCCTGCTCCGATCAGAAATTCAATCAGGCCAATGACTATACCACTCAAAAGTATACTTCCTGCTTTCGGTACTTTAGCACGCATGAGCATATAAATAATGCCTCCAGGGAGTGCGGCAATTGCGCTGCCAAAAGCAAAGGTTACAACAGTGGCAGCAGAAGCAAAGATGCATATCATTACGACAGCAAAGAACAGTACTGTGAAGATACCGAGTGTTATAAAGTCCTTTGCTTTCATCTTGTCGGATGTACCGACTGTTTTTGTTGTGTCATTCATAAAAAAGCTCCTTCCTAATGATTAAAATTTATATAACTAAGATGAAGTTGTTTCATCAACCCGAATAACACGGGAGCATATCTTCATCAATAGTTCGTTGTCATGAGAAATTACCAGAATGGCTTTTCCTCTTTTGGAAAGTGTTCGCAAAATGCTTGCAACACTTTCCATATTCTTATAGTCTAATCCGCTTGTAGGCTCATCAAAGATAAGTACCTCTGTGTCTCGTAGAGCTGCGACGCCAATAGCTGTGCGCTGTTTCTGACCGCCAGATAGAGACATGGGATGCCGCTCTTTATAAGGCATTAAGTTTAATTCCTCAAGAATGTTATCTATCAGGTTTTCATCCTGTTCTTTTCTGTCAGAGAGAGCCAATTTGAGTTCCTGATAAACACTATCGGTAAAAAGTTGATAATCCGGATCTTGCATCACCAGGTATGCTTTTTGGATTCTTCGTTTTGCCGGAATTTTACTGCCGCTGTAGAACACTTCTCCATATAGTTCTTTCTGTAATCCACACAAAGTTCGGGCCAGTGTTGTTTTGCCGCATCCATTTTTACCAACCACACCGACAATTTCTCCGGAGTAAATGCGAAAGTTCAGGTGTTTTACTATCGGATTGCCTTTTTCATACCCAATTTCAAGATCCTTAACCTCCAGCGCTGGTGTATCATTTCGGGTTGGAGTCAGTTCTGGAAGATTCAACTTCGTAGGTGTATAGCTTCTAAGCCCCAGTTTTTTAATCTGTTCAGCATTGAGCATTGAAAAATCCTTTGCTGTCCTTGATTGTTTCAGCTTTCCCTGTTCCATAAGGACAATACGGTCAGCAATTCCGTTCAAAAAATAAAGGCGGTGTTCAGATATAATAATAGTTTTTCCCTGTGCTTTTATTAGCAGAAGCAATCTCCGTAGTTCTTGAATAGCATCTGGATCGAGGTTAGATGATGGCTCATCCAGGACAAAAACATCCGGGTTTAGAGCATAGACGCTTGCAAATGCTATCGTCTGTTTTTGACCACCAGACAAATCAAACAGATTACGATCCCTTAGCTTTTCAATATGTAGCTCTTTTATTGTCTGCTGATACCGAGCCAGTATTGTTTGATAAGGCATTCCCTTATTTTCCATACCAAATACAATTTCACTGTCCGTGTCCAAACTAAAAAATTGGCTTCGGGGATTTTGAAAAACGGAGCCTATTTTATCTGATAGCTCATGGGGCTGAATATCACGAGTATCAATACCGTCAATAGAAACCGTACCAGACATTTCTCCTTCATAAAAATGAGGAATAAGCGCATTTATTAATCTTGTTACGCAGGTTTTACCACACCCAGACTCACCCGTAAGGACAACACATTCCCCTTTTGGAATTTGTAAAAAGAAATCTTGTAGATTTTCTCTTTCAGCACCGGAATATTGAAAGGATACATGGTCTATATTAATCATTTCTATATCCTCCCGTATATTTGATACTTACAATAGAACAATGCAACAAAGATGGCGACAAATATAAATAGCACCACCAAATCCAAGAGTTGGACTCTTAAGCGTACAAAAGATGTCCGTTGAGCCGGATTATCAATTCCTCTTGTTACAGCCGAAGCCGATAATTCTTCAGCAATAGAGGCAGAGCGCATGACGATGGGGATCGCAATTGCCTCCAAGAGAAGTAACGGACGGGTAAAAACATTTTTCCATGAGATTGCGAGTCCTCTCAATCTCATTGCATCATAAATGCTATGGACTTCTTCACTAAAAGTAGGAAAAAATCGTAATACCATAGAGAATGTAATAGTAATACTTCTCGGAATTTTTAATGAATACATAGCCGCAATTAGTTCGCTCACTTTTGTAGTGGCAATAAAAGTAGAAGCGAACAGAACAACAGGAATCATTACACGAATGAATAGCGTGAAAATTGACAGGATAGTTTCAAACGCCTGGGGAAGAAAGGTGCAAAGTTGCTGTATGGATGCAATCACCAGGTAAAAAATAATATACTTCAAAACTATTTTCTTCTGTCCCATTAAGCATGAAAGTACGCATATAAAGAAAAAGCACACACTGCCAAGAACAAAATCTTTTAGACCAAATACCATGAAGTTAATAAGGATAAACAACAATAATTTTATCCGTGTATCTATGGCAAGCATGAATTATCACCTCCTAAAAAATGGGCTGATGCGGTTAGTTAGTGCTAACTACATCAACCCATTATACATAGTTTGTTAAATATTTTCTGCTCCATTCATCTGAAAATAGACGGGAAATAGCCCATTCTTCCTATCTATTTTTTCGATAGTCCTTTGGGAGCATTCCATATACAGACTGAAAAGCTTTGGCAAACTTGCTTGCGTTATTATATCCTAATTCTAAAGCGATATCGCCTATTTTCATTTTGCCTTCTGTCAACCATTGTGCGGCTAAATTCATCTTATATTTCTTGAGGTGTGCATATGGCGTATCTCCATAAATGTAGGAGAACACCATATGGAAAATAGAAAGGTTCAAATGGGCTTCTTTAGCTAATTGTTCCAAGGATACTTTTTCATCTAAGTGGGAAACCAGATATTCCCGTATTGCCTTTGTGGTTTCAATCTGCTTCTTGTCAAAATACTTGAAGTCACACTCATTTGTCTGAGTCAATTGATCCATGTGGTAAAGTAGTTCGATAGCTTTGATTTTGAAATATCCTATTGGTTCTGTTTCAACGGCTGTATATAACTCGGAAAAAAGATGTTGTAACTGAGGTGGTGTGTCACTGACATACCACTTTGTTTCAATACCCAAAGTTGTACCAATCTTGTCAAGATCAATCGGGATTGCCTGCATCATCCATCGAGTAGATTCAGATAATGCTTGCCGGTCAATTACCAGACTGACACCATAATATTTTTTTAATGGAAAAGAAAAAGAGATTGGCAAATGCTCCGTTCCTGCCACGCCAAAATAGCCCTCTGGTAGATAGGATACTGTATGATTAGCAAATTCACATTCATATCGTCCTGATTGGCAGTGAGTAATTTGAATAATGTCAGAGTTGAACTTCTTAGACTTCATCGCTTCATTCGTTTCAAAGTCCAAAAAGCAAAGCTGTATTCCCTCAAATAAATTATAATTTCTGACAATACCACGACCTTTGCAACCATAATCTACAACTACACAATTTTTATTACTTGATAATACTTTGGCTTGTGTACCATACCAATCTTGATTAAAGTTGTTTATTTTCATTATGAACCTCCCTAATGGTTAGTCAAAACTTACTCCATTTATAATACCATATTGGGAAAGGAACTTCAAGAAATTAGCCCGTTCTGTGTTCCAGCTTCTTAGATCATTTTCAAATGATTATTTCCAATCAAAAACTCGCAGGTTAGAGCATAACCTCTTTCCTGCGAGTTTCATTCATTCTTTTCTTCTGGTGGCACAAATTCCAGCGGATCACCAATCTCACAATTCAATACCGTACATAGTCGTGCGAGAACATCTATATCCAATCGAGTGATCTGGTTCCTGCAGTAGTTGTTGATCTGCGTCCGCTGCATCTCTGCCCGGTGGCTCAACATATTTTTACTTAGGCCGGATTCCTTCAATAGTTCATCCAGCTTGATCCGAATGGTTCCATACTCCACTTGCCAACCCTCCTGCCTGCATAAATTTGTTGACAAGTATAGTGTACCCTTGGTAGAATAGAAAAATAAGATGTAGAAAGTCTTGTCAGACTTTCTACACAGACAAAACAAACAAATCAAATACGGAAACAGGTGGATACAATAAGCAAAATCACATAGTTTTCTTTATTTTGCAATTTCTTGTCAAAATTTGCGGCGGGCCTCGGCAAAAGCTAAGAGAAAGCTACTTAATTCCTAAAAATCCCCTTTTATAATACCCTCATCAAAATTGGATGAGGGGGAAACTACACCTTTCCTGTCAGTTATCCCCGTAAGGGGAGAACATGGCAAAGAGGTACATAGGAACCGGCGAACATCCGCCAGGAAATAAAAAATGTCTTTTACATACCGCAGTCCTCCAGGGGATTGCGGTATTTTTCTATTCGACATCTTTTGCCACATTTCTGCCTTTATTCCCATCGTGTAGTTATTTTTGCTGGCGTTATGCGCTCGTCTTTTGGCGAGCGCATTTTCTATTTGTCGGAAAATGGCGATGGCTGCCGCTTGACAGGCAGCTTCAACCTTCCTGTAGGGGGCCTCCGTCCGTCTGGATTTTCCCAAAAATTCAGACGAAACGGAGGATCTACAGGTGAAGTATGCACCCAAAAAGGTATTTATTATAAAAGACGGAGGGTACCAGGAGCTTACATACGAAGCGTACTGTGCGCTCTGCGAAAGTGATTCATCCTATAAGGATAAGCGTTTTCTTCCTCTGCACGGGATGCTGATGGAAGTAACGGAGGATGATTTTAAGGAGTTCTACCGGAATCAGCGGCGGCAGAAGTATCTGGAGGAACGGTCAATTAACAATCAGGACATTTCCATTGATATGCTGCCAACGCAGGAGTTCCGTGACCGTGATGTTTTATTCGACTCGGATCAGGATGTGGCTGAGAAAGTTCTGAATAACATCTTTCTGGACAAGCTCAGAGAAGTCCTTCCTCTGCTGGATGCGGAAGACCAGAAGCTGCTCTGGTTGCGGCATGGCCAGGAACTTTCCGAGCAGAAACTCGGTGAGATTTATGGCGTTTCCCAGCAGGCGATCAGTAAGCGGCTCCGGAAACTCTATGACAAAATCAAAAAAATGATGGAAATTTAAAAATTTCCGGTTGTAGGCCCCCTCACTTTTCGGCATGTAAAGTGAGGGGGATTTTTCTATCCACCCTCTGGCACCTTGAAAACCGCATATGCAACATACCAGATACTTCCCCTCTGTTGTCGGCAGGAGCTGGCAAGCCACATGATTGGAATCAGGGAAACTTCTTTACACCGCAGAAGAAAGAAGGAAGATTTCCCGGTTCATGGATCAGACGATGCGGGGCAACCGCACCGAAGGCGATGACAGACAGAGGGTTATAATGGTACTTCCGTCCAGTCACAGGCCGAGCGTTGAAGCGGCTTTTTCTTGTTCTGCCGTGAGCCGTCGCAGCCAATGAGGGCGGCCCCGTGAGATCCACGGGGAGGTGAGATTCCTATGGGGCCAAAGCCATGGCCGTTTGGTGTGTTCCCATGCCAGGGGAAATCGGGGATAAATACTGGCAAGCACAAAACGATTGATATCACAAGGCGGCAGTCTGCCTAAAACCAGGCTGCCTGCCTTTTACATAGCAAAGATTGGAGGAAAACCTATGACAAAGGATGAGATCAATCAAGTATTAAATGCTATGGACGGATTCTATGTAGGGTACGCAAACGTCAGCACCCTGAAAGGAATCCGGACACAACAGTATGTTTTTAATATGACTCCGGAGAATATTTCCGGATTTCTCTATACATGGAAAGACCGTGCCGGACAGATTCTGCTGACGGATATGCTGGATCGTCCTGTGCTGACAATGGAAAGTGGAACAATTATACAATGCAAAACAAGGGAACTGGAAAAACAGGTGTATTCTTTGATGCGTGACATCCGATCAGGAAAGAATGTTCCGGCCAGATTTCCAATGGTAACCAGGGAGCTGTTCGATGCCTATATCGATATGGAAGAATCTCTGGTAGGAGAGGCCGAGGTCGAAGCATTGGCCAGAGAAGAACAGCAGGCGGCCTTAGAACTGGGGCTTTGAAGGATAGCCGGAGGTGATTCAAAATGAAAGAAATCAAACGAGGGGATCTGTACTATGCGGATCTTCGGCCAATCATAGGCAGTGAACAGGGCGGTGTCCGGCCTGTTCTGATCATACAGAATGATGTCGGAAATCATTTCAGCCCCACTGTGATTGCGGCGGCTATTACCAGCAGAAGAAAAAATCGGTGGATGCCCACCCATGTGCCGCTGAGAGGATACCGGTGCGGTTTGAGGAAGTATTCCGTGGTTCTGTTGGAGCAGATCCGCACCATTGATCGAACCCGGCTGAAAGATTATATAGGCAGCCTGAACGCCAGGACAATGGACTATGTGGATCATGCCATTGCGGTGAGTTTTGGGCTGGATGAAATCCTGAGCCAGCAGGAGGAACAGAAGGAAAAAAGCAAAGAATGAGCGGTTGTTGGTAGTGCTTCGGTTTCCGTGAAAAAAAGCCGGTTTTTGGTTGGATTTTGTGATAGCTATTCTGGAAACAACACGGTATACTGTGTATTGCGCAAAGGAAGGAGATGAGCGCAGTGAGACGATATAAGGTGGAAACCCTGGTTGAGGGAACGGTCAAATATTACTTTATCCGGGATTGTGAAACATTGGATATCGTATATTTCCCCTCAAAATATCTGAAGTACAAGATTAAATCTCACCGCTCACCAAATACCGTAAAACGTGCGGCCTTTGCGATCTGTTACTACCTGGAGTACCTGAAAGAAATTCCGATGGAAATCCCACAGGTCTATGAATTGGATCTGGAAAAGCAAAACGACCACTTCGTAAATTTCCTGTACTGGCTGAAAGCAGGAAACCATACGGAAAAGAACAATTTAAAAGTGATACACAATGGAACCTGTAATGCATACCTGGAGGATGTGTTCAGGTTCTTTCTTTATATCGAGGGAATGGATGAGCAGCTTGGAAGTCTGAAAGTGCTGTCCTACAATTACCACTTTGCAGTCAATGCGGTGGGAGTAAAAAAGAAACTCCGCTTTCAGGCATTCAAAGGATATCTTCAGCCAGAAGAACGAAATGTCCGGCCAGCAGAGCAAGATGAGATTATTACGATCCTGCAGGCGTGTACGAACTGCCGAGATCAACTTCTTATCCTTCTGCTTGCAGAAACCGGATTTCGGATCGGAGAAATTCTCGGAGTTGATTACGTCCACGACATTGACTACCAGCATCATCTGGTGGGCGTTTACTTCCGGGAAGATAATGAAAACGAAGCCAGAGCCAAGAATGCAGAATATAGGAAGGCTAAGATCAGCAATGACACCTTCGAATTCCTCATGTACTACCTGGCGGAATATCGGGAGCTATTGCAGCATCAGAATTACCTGTTCATCAATATTACAGGGAATACTGCTGGCCAGCCCCTAAAAGTAAATAGCGTCTACGATATGCTGGGCCGGATGGAGAAAAAGACAGGAATTGACCTGACACCCCATATGCTCCGGCGGTACTTCGCCAATATGCGGCGAAAGGATGGGTGGCGGCTGGAGTTGATCCAGCAGGCTCTGGGCCATAAGCATCTGGATACGACGATCCGGTATCTGAACATTATAGATGATGAGTTGATCGAGGCCAGTCAGGAATTTTATGAAAAGCACTCTGCACTATATGGTGTGAAAGAGCTGCTATAGAGGGAGGTGATTCAAGATGCCTGCCTATGCAGCACAATACTGGCGGCAGGAAGAAAAGAAATATGTTCTGCCAGATCAGATTATAGAGGCAATTGACTCCTGTGAAACGGAGGCCCATACCAAAAAACACTTGAAACAGTTTTTTATGACTGTAGGACTTCAAGATCTTTCGGAAATGGATTATCCGCTGCGTGAGGCATACCGAGAATACTTGACATTCCATCTGCACCTCAAAAATATAACCCCTCATCTGAGGGCCTATGACCGGATCAAACAGGCATATATCCGTGAGCAGATGACAACCCTATCCGGGAGGCAGAAATGCCAATGGCGATTAGAAGAAAAGGTTCTGTTTATTCCCTATCATTCTGATCAGAAGTTGGCGATGGAATTTGATACTGTCCGGCATAAGGCAAATATGGTTTGGGATTTTACGCAGCCTGCTCCGTGGCATTTGAAGGAGCAGATATTCACGACATTGAATGCAATCTTGCAGGAAAGCTGTAGAGCGCTAAAACGGTCAGAACATTTGACTGGCCTTCAGAATTTATATAGATTCTGCGTTCAGAACGACATTGCCGATATTGAAACCATAGATGCAGCACAAGAGCAGGCATTCATCCATTACCTGGACAGCGATATAGCTTCCGATACGAAAAGCCAGCAGCGCTTGATGACAGCCCTGAATATTTGCAGGAAGACGGTCTTTCTGCAGAATCCGGAAATCAATTGGAATGCAAACGTATGGTATGTGGAGCGCTTGAACCTTCCCAAACATCGGCTTAATCCGAGCAGTTCGGTTACCACAATATCTTTCAAAGAGATTTCGATGCCGGAGAATCGGGCCTATGCAAAAGAATATATGAAATATCAAGTCGGTATCACCGGTCAGGCGTTTGGAACGATATTTACTCGATATGGTCTGATACAGAGATTCCTGATCTGGTTGTCTGAGCAAGAACAGAATGTATGTGCTTGTACACAACAGCAGATTGAATCCTATCTGGATAAGATACAAGAGGATGGTATTAGCGACAAGTTTTTCAATTCACATATTGCCGGGCTAAAAAACTTCTTCTGGTTCATGGTTGCCCATGGCCATATGAAACGGATACCATTCCAGCCAGAATTCTATCAGAGGAAAGAGATTCCGCAGCACCATGACCGGAGTGTATCTCCAGCAGTGTGTGAAGAAGTGCTTGGAAAACTCCACTTGCTCCCGGAACATCTCCGGTGCATGTACCTGCATCTATGGTGCTTAGGCTTGCGAATCAGTGAGGTTTGTACCTTAAAAGGAAATGCCTACTATCGCCAGAATCAAGATACCTGGCTTCAGGTGTACCAGGTAAAAATGAAGAACTATAAGAGGATTCCAATAGCGGAAGGTCTTTACCAGATCATGCAGGTTTATATCAGGCACCGGCATATTGGGCCAGATGACTATCTCTTCACGAACCGGAATGGAGGCCCATACCGAAGCGCCACCTTCCGGCAGCAAATGAAAAAGTTTTGCCAGGATTATGAGATTGACGGGGGCGAGTACCTATTCCAGTCCCATGACTATCGGCATACAGTGGCAACCATGCTCTATGACAACGGAGTATCCATACAGGGAGTGAGGGATTACCTCGGTCACGATTATCTGGAGATGACAGAACAGTACATTGATTATATGCCGAGGAAGATTGCAAAGGCCAATACAGAATTTTTTGAAAAACCAGGCAATAGTCTGGCGGCTAATCTGAAGAAAGGAGGCAAGTATGGAAAGTAAATGCTATTATAGGGAGCTGGAATGCTATCACAAAACCGACGAAAAAATCCGGCGTAGAATTGGGATCGATGGTTATTATGATTTATCGAAACTCCCTTCACAAACCATGCAGGAACAGTTCCGGGCATTTTTACTGGACAGAGGCCGTCATGTATCTTTAAGAACGATACGCCATAATAGGAAGTTTTTCGAGCAGATTTGTGCGGCTATACAAAGAGTAAGAAAGCCGCCAAATAGCTTCCTGGATTGGGATGTGGCTAAATGGGTAATGACGTTGGAAATGTGGATGCTTGAAAATGGCGTCCCATTGTACAGGAATAAGGTTAGCGTCTATGGAACTGAAAGCCGATGCGAGGCCAGACAGATCGGTTACCTGAAAAGTATCCTGAAATTTTTACAGCCAGAAGACACAAGACCTGAACGGGAAAAAGATGTGTGGGATCTGAGCAAGCTGGGTATTCAGATTAAAGGGAATCCAATTTACAATGTCAAAACCCTGAATTTTATCGGTATTCTGCAAAGCGGAATGCGGGAAGAAGTTAAGCGGGCCATTTACCTGCATCTGAAGCAAGAAAAAATTGGAACTGTAAAACGGGAAGTTACCTCAATAAGCCAGTTCTCAAAGTATCTTCTGGATAAGCAGATTGAGATCCAATCTTGTGCTGAGATCAACAGAGAGCTTCTGGAAGAATATCTGGTTTATAAGGCAACCGATGGATACCCAGGTAGCAGTAGCAGCAATAATATCCTGGCACTGCGATCTGTGCTGGAGAGTGTTGGAAAGATTTTTGAATATGACAATCTGGAGATGCTCTTCATAAATACGGACATTCCTCCGGAGGTGCAGCCAGAGTTCAAGGCTCATTCTGACGCAGAGCTGAAAAGGTTGAATGCACAGATAACAAAATTGGATGTCCAGATTACTCGGTGCATGGTCATTCACCAGATGCTTGGAACCAGAATATCAGATACGCTTACTCTTCGCAGAGATTGCCTGATAAAAAGGAATGGGCTGGATATTATACGAATTCAGCAGGTCAAAACCCGTACCTATGAGAAACCGATCAGCGCTGACCTGGCCGCACTGATTCAGAAAGCGATTGATTATACCGAAGATAGGTATGGGGCAACAGAGTACATTTTCGTAGATGAGAAAGATACCAAGCGGCCACTTCAATATACAACAGTAAAACATAAAGTTCTCCAACTGATTCTGAAAGAAGACTTGCGGGATGATGATGGCAAGCTCTTCAAATTTAACACACATATGTTTCGGAGATCTTATGGCGTCAAGTTAACAGAACTGCATCTGGATGACTGGACAATCGCCAAGCTGCTTGGGCATAAGAATGTTAGCGCAGTAAAGCATTACCGAAAAATGAGCAACCAGCTCCTGGCCGATGAAACCAGACGGGCAAGAGCAGAACAAACAAGAATCCTATTAAAAAGCTTAGATGGATGGGGTGAAGACTATGAGCAAATACGACAAAATGGTTGAAGTCAATCGGGAACGCAGCGAAGAAAAAATAGCTGCAGCAAAACGAGCAATCCGAAAATTGCTGGATCAAGGAGAAAGAGTATCTGTTCCCCAGCTTGTGAAGATGACCGGCGCTTCCAGAGGATTTTTTTATAAGAACCCAATCGTAAGAGCAGAAATTGACCGTGTCATGGAACAGCAGGCCGGAACCATTGATCCACGCAGAGGCATCCTGGATAAAGCAATGGAAGGCCGGATCGATCTGCTCCAGGACGAGATCATCAGACTGCGGCAAGAAAATCAAGAGCTGAGAGCCGAAAATGAAAGGCTTCAGAAAGCACTCAATAAGAAAAGCCGGAGCGATTTTCGCAGGCTGTAAATCGTAAAAAATAATACATAGAGCCAGCGGCAAAACAACCGCTGGCTCTTGCAGTTGTAACCTATGAGTATACACTGCGAAACTTATTGAGACTTCTGCATTTTACGAGCAAGGCTTATAATACAGGTAGACCAAGAAGTCCAGTCACCTATTTGTGCATGATCACACGCTGCAGGAAAGGAATCCCGCCATATGGTCGCAACAAAACCGGAAAACGGGTACACAAAACACATTTGTGCTTTCCGTTAAGCCCAGTGTTTTCAAGGGCTGTCGGGGACGGGCTATATTTTAATATCCGATCTGGTGGGGAATAGCCGCATGGCCCGTAGATTCTTTTGTAGAAAATAATGATTTCACAGGCAAGACGGTGATCCCGTTCTGTACTTCCGCTTCTTCTGGAATTGGTGACAGTGGAAATCTGCTGGCCGATCTGGCAGGCACCGGAGACTGGCAGGAAGGACAGAGATTCAGTTCCAGCCCGGACGAAGCGGAGGTTCAGGAGTGGGTGAACGGACTGGGACTGTAATTGTCAGAAATAGAATATGCAGAAATGTGGGCAGGGTGTTATATGACATCCTGCTCTTTTCCTGCATAAATCTATATTTTATAGGACAATTATAGGACATTAATAGGACAATATGTCCTGTTAAACAGTGATGTAGATGGAAACAATATGAATAAATCAGATGCGATTGACAAAGAAAATAATTTCAAGTATGCTAACAATAAGTAAACAAATAATTTACTTATCGAAAGGAAAGCGGTTATGTTATATGAATATTTGAAAGAAAATTATATTCCAGGAGAACCTATTTTTACCGGGGATATTGATATCCCAGGGATGACAGAAGAAAATCTTAGATATCATTTAAAAAAACTTACTGACAGCGGAAGCATATGCCGATTTGAGCCGGGAGTATACTATTTCCCTAAAATGGATATTTTCGGTGAGCGGATGTCTTTGTCCCCGGATACAGTAGCTATTCATAAGTATATCATGCGCAGGGGAAAGCGGGTGGGCTACTTTTCCGGCTATACATTGGCAAACCGCATGGGATTATCCACGCAGGTTCCGTTTACTCAGGAGATAAGCAGCAATTTTGCTCCGGCATTGGTAAGGAAAATAACGATTAAAAACAGGCAATACATTATCAGAAGACCAGTGGTGAAAGTGACGGAAGAAAATGCGCCGGTGCTGCAGTTTCTTGATTGTCTGAAGGATATTGAAAAATGCACAGAGATGGAGCCGGAAAAATGCGGAAGGATTTTGACAGAATATGCCAGAAAAAATGCTATTACAAAGAAAAAAATCGACAGGTTTATTGTAAATTATCCGATTAAGATATATAAAGCAATATATGAAACGGAGGTGGAGTATGTATCTTCATAAGGATAGAGAAATGTTTAAAGATATGGTGGAACAGACTGCTGAGCAAAGTGGAAGAACACCTATAGTGGTGGAAAAGGATTACTATGTTACACTGATCCTGAAATTATTATCAGAGCAGCTTGATCTGTGTGTTTTCAAAGGAGGGACGTCTTTATCCAAAGAATATCATGTAATCAATCGTTTTTCTGAAGATATTGATATTACTTTCAAAGAGCATATAGGAGAGAGCAGAAGGAAAAAACTTAAGAATGTTGTTTTAAAAGGAATAAGCGAAGAACTGGAAATGCCGATTGCAAACTGGAATGAAACCCAGAGCGACAGGGACTATAACGCTTATTTCTTTTCATATACTTCTGTATTTGAACTGGAAGATGAAAGACTGCCGCAGTATATAAAACTGGAAACTGCATTGGGGTCGTATGCATTTCCGACACAGTCGGTAGAGATACATAATTATATTGGGGATTATCTGGAAAAGCGAAATCGAATAGATCTGGCAAAACAATTTTCCCTTGACAGATTTTCAATGAATTTACAGTCATTGGAAAGGACTTATATTGATAAGATTTTTGCTCTTTGTGATTATTATATGCAGGGAAAATCAAAGCGGTATTCGCGTCATTTGTATGATGTCTATAAACTTACTCCGCTCATTGATTTTGATAATAAGTTTGTCTCATTGGTCAAAGAGGTCAGGGAGCATCGGGCTCAAATGACTGTATGTCCAGCCGCAAAAGAAGGAGTAGATGTATCTGCCATTATTACAGAGTTTTGTGATAATTCCTTTTATGAAGAAGATTATCAGTCTATCACCAGTTATTTTACAGAAGACTTTGTGTTTTATGAGGATACCATTAAGAATATGAGAAAAATTATACAGGACATTTCTTTTTAGAAATCAAACAGGTAAAAATATGGATAATAAAGATAAGATTATTCGGAACAGAGAGAAGAAATGCGTTTATTAAATGAAGAAATTAAGTGCCTTCAGTTACTTTTGTCCCAAGCAGGTATTCCCTATGGAAAAGGTATTCAGGAAAAGGAAAGACCGGCTGCTCGGCAGAAGGATTCTGTCATGAGTGAAACGGAAACAGTCAGGGAGCAATTTGTCATTCCGGAAACGATCACTCAGAAGCACGCCCAGTATTTCTATTCTTTTTTCAAAGGACGGAAAGATGTATACAGTAAAAGAGCAGGAAAGCCGAATCCTAAGACCGGGAAAACAGGATATTATACGCAGTGCTGGAATTACTGGAAGCCGGGTATTTGTCCGAAATATGAAAAAAAGAAAATAAAATGTGCGGACTGCCCGGAACAGCATTACAAAGAGATTACAGGCAAAGTGATCATGTAGCATTTGACAGGTGCAAAGAGTGTGAAGAAAGAGCGGATGGAAGAGAACTTTAATGTGTTTGACTTCAAGCTGGACAGCGATGATTTGGCGAAGATCGCCGCTCTTGACACAGGAATAAGCTGTTTCTTCGACCACAGAGATCCGGCGGTGGTAGAGAACCTTGCCGGTCTGGCCAGAAATGTATAATTATGAAAATATGTCAAATTCAAAAGGAGGAATCATAATGAAATATGCGGCTTTAAATAACGGAGTTAAAATGCCTATCTCATGCATGGCGGTTGGAGTAATGAGACTGCATACCTAGGGACCCCAGAGAATCCTAATATATTTAAAAATGTTCTGGACAATGGCATTGCGGACGGCAGGATCCGTCCGATGATTATTGTCTGTCCCACCTACAACAATACGAGTTCGGAGGACAGCGCTGATTACAGTTTGGCTCTCAGACTGACAGAAAATTACCATAACGAATTAGTCCATGATCTGATTCCGGCTGTAGAGGGAACTTACAGTACATACGCAGAAAGCACGACGCCGGATGGAATCGCCGCATCCAGGGATCACAGAGCATTCTGCGGTTTCTCTATGGGATCTGTGGCAACATGGCGTACCTTTCAGTTCTGCTTGGATTATTTCCGTTATTTTATGCCTTCCAGCGGAAGTCTGACGACAGACGGAGAGTATATGGCATCTGTGGTCAGAGATTCCGGTCATGATTGGGATGACTTTTTCATCTTTGCGGCATCCGGTCCGGATGATTTTGCCTATTCTTCATTCAAAAACCAGATTGAAGCTATGGCGGATGTAAGTGACGGGACATTCCAGTACGCTGATAATGAGCGGGAGGGCAATCTGTATTTCCTGGAGCAGGAAGGCGGAACACATAGCGGAGAATACGCGTTGGAGTACTTTTATAACGGGCTTCTCTGGATTTGGAACGAGTAGAAACGTCTGAACTTAAACATAGGAACTCATCGGTCTCAACAGGAGCGTTTATCCGGCCGCTGATCTGGTCGCCATGTACAAGTGATGCGCATTTATGCGCAACAGGATGCGCCTCGCTTCCTTACCTGATCGGGAAAGCGGTAGGGCATGAGATGTGCGGCGAGATTACGAAAACAGTGCTTTGAAGTGGCGAAAGAATATGGGGCTACTCACCTGGTAGACTATCATAACGAAGATTATCTGGAACAGATAGTAAAAGACAATGGAGGGCCGGTGGACGGAGTGATTCTTTGCGGCGGCAGTGAAAAAGAACTGAGCAAAGGACTGTCTATTTTGAAAAAAGGAGGTACTCTCGTTAACCTGAGCGCTTATTTTGGCGGGGATCCGATAGAAATCGATCCGAGTGTCTGGGGATTCGGCTATGGAGATAAAACTATCAAGGGGTCCGGATGCCGGGGAGGCAGACTATGGATGTCACGGATGGCACAGCTGATCGCGACAGGAAGAATTGCCCCGGAGAAACTGGTCACGCACAGATATCACGGTATGGATAAGATACCGGAAGCCATGGGATTATTCTTAAATCATGACAGGAGTCTGATCAAACCGATCATATATAACGATTAACGAATTTCTTTATATTGGGAACCCGGTATTTTAGCGGTTTTCTCAGATTTTCTCCCTGCGATAGTATGGAGATTGAAAATCAACTGTAAAGAAATTGTTTTCAAATTTAGCCAGGGATGATATGATAGTATCCGTGGGAAAATTTATGTTGTTTACGAGAAAGAATCTGCTTGAAACAGGAGGGAAGTATTTTGCGAAAGATAGAAACCATTGGAATTCCAAGGGGGCTGATGGCCTATAGGGATGGAGTCCTGTGGAGAGAATTCTTTACTCAACTGGGATTCCAGTGCGTAGTAAGCCCATCCAGTGACCGAAGCCTTTTGGAGGATGGAACCGGCCGGGCGGTAGATGAAACCTGCCTTCCATTTAAGATGTACCTGGGACATGTCCTCTGGCTGATGGATAAATGCGATGCGGTTTTTGTTCCACGAATGGGAGGATATCATAAACGAGAGAAAATGTGCACCAGATACCAGGCCCTTCCTGATCTGATCCAGAACATTTTCCGGGACGAGCAGATCCAGATCCTGACGGTCAGTTACGACTGGTATGACAAGACAACGGAGGAGAAGGTCTATCTGAAACTGGGAGAATCCCTGGGACGGAATAAGAAGGAGACGAAGCGTGCTTACAGCCAGGCCAAAAAGTATCAGGAGTCCTGGCTGAAGGCAAAAGAGAAGAAACAGCTTACGAAACTGGAGAATAAGAAAAACAAGGTGCTGCTGGCGGGGCATCCGTATGTACTCCATGACACCTGCATGGGCGGAGAACTGACCCGGATCCTGGAAAAGATGGGGGCGGAAGTCCTTTATACGGATTATGTGAACCGGGGAAACGCTTTGAAGCGCAGCTTTGATTTCTCCAGGGTCATGCCCTGGCTTATCAATCGGGAGATGGTGGGCGCGGCGCTTTTAATGGAAAAGAAAGTGGACGGGATCATACTGGCCAGCGCCTATCCCTGCGGACCGGACGCCCTGGTCAATGATATGCTGGTACGGCGCTTAAAGAATGTTCCGGTGCTGAATCTTACTCTGGATGCCCAGAGCGGCACGGCGGGAGTGGAGACAAGGATCGAAAGTTTTATTGACATTATCAGATATCAGAAGGCAGGCGGCTATGGAAATCAAAATTGACGATAAGAAAAAGATCGCGTTTCCCAGATTTAATCATTACAATTATGCGATCAAATATATTGTGGAGCAGGGTCTGGACGCGAAATACGTGCTCCTGCCTCCCGCTACCAAAGAGACGGCGGAGCTGGGAAGTAAATATAGCCCGGATTATGCCTGCGCGCCTTTCAAGCATACGCTGGGAAGTCTGATCGAGGCGGTAGAGGCCGGGGCGGATGTATTGGTGGAAACAGGGGGATTATGCCGGCTGGATTATTATGGCGTATTGCAGGAAGAAATCCTTCGGGAATTGGGGTACAAGTGTGAATTTATCAATTTGGCCGGATATATGGGGGGCAAAAAAGGAGACTGGCTGAAGCTGGCCAGACATTTAAGTCCCAAACTAAAGGTTTCGAAATTGACGTCCGGCGTCTATGACGGCGTAAAGATGGCGGAATATATGGATGAGATTGAGGCGCTGTACTATCAAAACGCGGGATTTGAGGCGGTAAAGGGCAGTTTTAAAAAGGTATACCGTCAGTTTTATCTGCAGATGCAGACGGCGGAAAACCGCCAGGAAATCCGGGAAGCGTACCAAAAGGCCAAGCAGAAGATGAGCGAACTGGAATTAAAGATTCCAGAGCATCCTGTGCGCATTGGGATCGTGGGGGAATATTTTACCGCCATGGACCCCGGCTCCAATCAATTCCTTCAGGACAAGCTGGTCCGACTGGGGGCGTCTGTATACCGATTCCTGAATGTGACTAACTGTCATTTCCGAGCGAAGGAACCGACCCTGCGGCCCAGGATAAAAGAATACGCAAAGTTTAACATGGGTCCCACCACGACCTGGACATTGAACGCGGCGCTGGACTATGCCAAGAAAGGCTTTGACGGGATCATCCATGTAAAATCCTTTGGGTGTACGCCGGAGCTGGATGCGGTTCCTGTCTTGCAGAATATCAGCAGGGATTATCATATTCCGATCCTGTACTTAAGTTATGATACGCAGGAGAGCGACACAGGACTGGACACACGACTAGAAGCATTTTACGACATGCTGGAGAGGAAGAAGAAGGTATTGCGATGAAGAAAAAGGCGTATCTGGGAATCGACATCGGTTCCATCTCGACAAAAGGGGTTATTATAGACGAAGAGAACAGATTTCTGGCGGAGTGTTATCTTTGGACCGAGGGGAATCCTACCCAGGCTACGAAAAAGGTGCTTCACGCTCTGCGGGAACAGTTTGATGAAGAAACCTATCAGATCGCGGCCTCCGGGACTACAGGAAGCGCCAGAAAGCTGGTGGGAAGTATGATCGGCGCCCAGGTGGTGAAAAATGAGATTACCGCCCATGCGGTGGGGACTACCACTTTGCATCCAGACGTGCGCACGATCCTGGAGATCGGAGGCCAGGATTCTAAGATCATCTGCGTTGAAAACGGGGTGGCGGTAGATTATGCCATGAATACTCTGTGCGCCGCGGGAACCGGGGCCTTTTTGTCCAGCCAGGCACATCGTCTGGGGGTAGAGGTAGAAGAATTTGGAGATATTGCGCTGAAGGCAAAGAAGGCGGCTCCAATCGCGGCAAGATGCACGGTTTTCGCGGAGTCTGACTTGGTCCACAAATTGCAGGTGGGATGTCCCAAAGAAGAGATTATCGCCGGCCTTTGCAAGGCGGTGGCTGGAAATTACCTGAACAATGTGGCGAAGGGAAAGAAGATCGTCGCGCCTGTTGTATTCCAGGGAGGCGTCAGTAAAAACGCCGGCGTGGTCCATATGTTCCAGGAGGAACTGGGGATGCCGGTGCTGGTGGATGAGAGAGGGCATCTTATGGGAGCTTTTGGAATCGCGGTCCTGGCCAGGGAAGAGCAGGAGGAAGGAGCCTTTTCTTTTGATGTTGCCGAGATGGAATTCAAGACCAGAGAAGTGATCTGCGGGAAATGCGCCAATCACTGTGAGATCATCTGCGTCTATCGGGACGGCCTGCTGATCGACTCCTGGGGGAATCGGTGCGACAATGGAGCTGTACGGCAGTAGAGAAGGTTGACAGAGATGATACACGTAGCAATCTGTGACGATGAGAAAGAATTTGTAAAGTATCTGTCAGAACTTCTGCGTCAGTATGGGGCACAGACCAGCCGGGAGATTAAGATCACTGTCTATTACGACGGCCTGGAATTGATCGAAAGATACGATCCTACCATTGATCTGATCTTCTTGGATATCCAGATGCGGCGGGTAGATGGTCTGCGGGCTGCCAAGAAAATCCGGAAGCTGGACGAAAAGGTAGGGATCATCTTTCTGACTACAATGACGGAATATAGTCTGGAGGGGTATCAGTATCAAGCGGCGGATTATATTATCAAACCGCTGAAATATGTGCGCCTGAAAGCGGAGATGGATCGGTTTTTGAAGCGGCTGCGGCAGATGGACGACCCGGCCATCCTGGTATTTAATGACACGGGCAGATATAAGGTGCGGTTAAAAAGCCTGCGGTATATTGAGACCTTTAACCGGAACCTTTTGCTTCACACAGAGGAAGAGAATATTATCTGCTACCGGAGCATGAAGGAGATGGAAGCAGAGCTGAGAGACCAGGGATTCGCCCGATGCCATACCAGTTATCTGGTGAATCTCTATTTTATCCAAGGAGTAAAGAGGCTGGAATTAACATTGGCAACCGGAGAGAAGCTTCCCATCAGCCAGCCCAGAAGGAAGGTGTTTATGGAGAGACTGACAGATTATTGGGGGGAAAGGTTATGATTTTCTTTTTAGACCGGCTTACCTTTCTGGCGCAGTGGGCGTATGTATTTGCCGCCTTTTTTACATTGGCCAGATTCCGGCCGCTTAGAAGAAATAAGATCCTTCAGATAGCCGCGTTTGTGCTGGAAGGGATCTTTTTTAATGTGATCGTTTATTCGGATGACTTTCCGGCTCTGGCATATTCTTTATGCGGATTCCTCCTGTGTCTTGTGATCTTTCATCAGGGCAGTCTGAAGGAAAAGCTGGCGGCCTGTCTGATCTTCTATCCGGCGGTAGTCGCGGTAAATTATCTTATGCAGGATTTGGGAGGAAGGCTGTTTTTCCAACTGATAGGCGTATCTGTTGAGGAACCAGATTTTACCCAGGAACAGCTTTTGATCAGTACGATTTTCTATCTTTTATCTAATATTATCCGTCTGACATTCTGGATCTTAGTCTATTGGCTGCTGAAAAACTGTCTTAAGAAGGTCCAGGAAAATGTAACAGACCGGATGTGGCTGGTGATCGACCTTGTGATGCTGGCGCCTTTTGTAGCGGTATTGTCGATTCTGTATTTTATGCCGAATCATCCGATCAGCGTGTATCCGCCTTGCATCGCGGCAATCTTTACAAGTTTCAGCAGTATCTATCTGATTTCTTATATCTGCGGCGCGATGCAAAGTGAAGCAAGAGCCAGGGAATTGGAAATGCGGCAGGCTTTCTACAAAGACCGGATCAACGAGGAAGAGAGGGTGCGGCGGATCTATCATGATCTGAAGAACCACTTGATCATCCTTCAGGGGAAACAGGGAACGGAGGAAGCAAAACAGTCGATCCAATCTCTTCAGAAGGAGATTGAAAGCTATGAGAATTACCGGCATACAGGAAATGATTATCTGGATATGCTCCTGCGGGATAAGATGCGCGCGGCAAGAGAGAAAAAGATAGATTTTACGGCTTCTTTGCAGTTTGGGGACGGCGGGTTTATCGATCCGCTGGATGTAAGCACAATCTTTGGAAACGCATTGGATAATGCTATGGAAGCTTGCGAGCGCCTGCCGGAAGATATGCGGTTTATTACGATGAAGGCAGGGCGGCTGAGGGATATGCTGGTGATCACGATAGAGAACAGCCGGAGGATGGATCAGCTGTACGATGGGAAAACAACGAAAAAGGATCGCTTTTTGCACGGACTGGGGCTTATCAATATCAGGACAGCCGTGGAAAAATATGGTGGGGAGTGTGTGACAAAGGCTGAGAACGATATTTTTGTATTGAAAGTGACAATTCCGGTGGAAGATAAAAAATAGATTGACACAGTGTCAGGATTGTGGTATTTTAAAGGTGTTGACACGATGTCAGAATTGAATCCAAAAAGGAGGAGTTGCAAAATGTTAGGAAATTTTTCATACTGTAATCCCACGAAATTGTATTTTGGAGATGAATCTTTAAACGCGCTCAATACAGAGCTTCCGAAATACGGGAAAAATGTGGTGCTGATCTATGGAGGCGGTTCGATCAAGAAAAACGGCATTTATGACGAAGTAGTGAAGATCCTGGAAGAGCAAGATAAAAATGTGGCGGAAATCTCTGGCGTAATGCCGAATCCTACGGTAGAGAAGCTCTATGAAGGCATGGAGATCGCAAGGAAACATCATGCGGACTTCCTTTTGGCAGTAGGAGGAGGTTCTGTCTGCGACTATGCTAAGGCGGTCTCTGTATCAGTAAACTGTAAGGAGGATCCATGGAAGAAATATTACATCCGTTTTGAAGAGCCGGAATGTGAGACCCTTCCAGTAGGCTGCGTACTGACCATGGTAGGGACTGGTTCTGAGATGAACGCGGGGGCGGTGATCACAAATCACGAGACAAAACAGAAGATCGGCCATGTGTTTGCGGATGAAAAGATCATGCCCAGATTTGCGATCCTAAACCCCAAGTATACGTTGACTCTGCCGCATTATCAGATGGTGGCGGGAATCTACGATATCTTTAATCATATCTGTGAACAGTATTTCTCCGGAGAGGATGATAATACCAGTGATTATATCAGCGAGGGCCTGATGCGTTCTGTTCTTCATTCCAGTCGTATCGCCAACAGGGATCCGCAGGATTATGAGGCCCGCAGCAATCTGATGTGGACTGCGACATGGGCACTTAATACTCTGGTTTCCCGCGGAAAGTCTACAGACTGGATGGTCCATATGCTGGGACAGTCGGCAGGCGCTTATACAGACGCTACCCATGGGATGACGCTGGCCGCGGTTTCTCTGCCTTATTACCGTCATATCCTGCCATACGGATTGCAGAAGTTTAAACGGTTTGCCGTTAATGTATGGGATGTGGATGCATCGGGAAAGACAGACGAGCAGGTGGCGCGGGAAGGACTGGACGCCATGGAAAGCTGGATGAAGGAGTTGGGGCTTGTGATGGATCTGGCCCAGCTTGGAGCTGACAAAAATATGGTGGAAGGTATTGCGGATGGAACGCTTGTCATGCCTGGCGGCTATAAAGTTCTGGAACGAGATGAAATCGTGGAGATCATAAAGGAAAGTTTTGGAAAGGAGAGCTAGTAAGATGAGTAAAGTATTGATCGCATATTTTTCGGCCAGCGGAGTGACCGCAAGAGCAGCAAAAGAAATGGCGGAAGCGGTAGGCGCGGATCTCTATGAGATCTGTCCGGAAACGCCCTATACTGCCGCGGATCTGAACTGGATGGACAAAAAGAGCCGCAGTACTCTGGAGATGAATGATCCGTCCTGCCGTCCGGCGATCGCGGGGAAGGTGGAAGATATGAGCCAGTATGATACGGTTCTGGTAGGCTTCCCAGTATGGTGGTATGTAGAGCCGAGGATCGTAGACACCTTCCTGGAGAGTTATGATTTCTCCGGCAAGACAATGATTCCTTTTGCTACCTCTGGCGGAAGCGGCATCGGGAAAGCAGAACAAAGCCTGCAGTCCCACTGCCCGCAGGGAGTCTGGAAGAAAGGGAAGCTTCTGCATGGGTCTGAAGCGGTAAAATGGGTGAAAGGAATTGTATAAAAGGGAAAGGATGGAACAGTTATGCCAAAGGGTTCGGAAGAATTGACGAATGCGAGAAAAGAAGAAATCATCAATGCCTGCGCTTCTCTCTATGAGACGATGGGATTTAAAGATATTACGATCCGGGATATCGGGGCTAAGACCTCTTTTACCCGGACTTCGATCTACAATTATTTCCAGACGAAAGAAGAAATCTTTCTGGCTCTTCTCCAGCGGGAGTACGAAGCCTGGACTTTGGATCTGAAAACCCTCTTGGAGGGGGACGATACCTTATCTCTTGAAAGATTTGCCTCGGAACTCGCCCATACATTAGAGCCGCGGGAATGTATGCTGAAGCTGGTATCTATGAATCTCTATGATATGGAAGGAAACAGCCGCATGGAGAACCTGGTGGCGTTTAAGAAGGTATACGCGGGGGCGATGGAGGCGGTCGCCTGTTGTCTGGAAAAGTTCTTTCCTGCTATGGCGGCAGAGGATATCCAGGAATTTCTTTATGCTTTTTTCCCATTCTTGTTCGGCGTCTATCCTTACTCGGTGCCGACCAAAAAACAGCGGGAAGCGATGGAAGCCGCGCAGGTCAATTATGCCAGGTATACGATTTATGAGCTTACAAGATCCTTCGTTTTTAAACTGTTAAAATCCTTTTAATGATTCATAGCGATGGCAGAGGAAAGACGTGTATTAGTTTTTTCCTCTGCCATCTTAATTTACGCGTTAGATATTGCAAGGTTTCATGTCTTTTCTATAATGGAGAGAGTTTCGAAAAGGAAGGAGAAAAGACATGAGTATTTTAAGCGCAGATCATTTGACGAAACAGTACGGAAGTGAACCCAATATTGTCCGGGCGCTGGACGATGTGAGCATTTCCGTGGAAAAGGGAGAATTTGCGGCGATCGTCGGAACCTCAGGAAGCGGCAAATCCACCCTTTTAAATATGCTTGGAGGCCTGGACCGTCCCACCAGCGGATCCGTCCGGGTAGGAAAGTATGAACTTGGGAAATTAAAAGACGAGGATCTGACGGTGTTCCGGCGCCGCAGGATTGGATTCATCTTCCAGAATTATAATCTGGTGCCGGTCCTGAATGTCTATGAAAATATTGTGATGCCGATCCAGTTAGATGGAAAGAAACCGGACACGGCGTTTATCCAGGAAGTAGTTACCCTGCTGGGACTGGAGAAGAAACTATACAGTATGCCAAACCAGCTCTCCGGAGGGCAGCAGCAGAGAGTGGCCATTGCCCGCGCCCTTGCCAGCAAACCGGCGATCATTTTGGCGGACGAGCCTACCGGCAATCTGGACAGCAAGACCAGCGACGAAGTGATCGAGCTTCTGAAGGTTACGGGAAAGAAGTTTGACCAGACCATCGTTATGATCACCCATAATCCGGAGATCGCGGCCAGGGCGGACCGCCGCATCCGCATCGAAGACGGAAAGATCGCAGAAGCGGAGGCGGCGCTGGCATGAGAGAGAAAAAAGAACAAAAAAAGATGCTGCGGACCCTGACGAAAAGAAGTTTTCGGCAGAAAAAGGGACGCAACCTGGTAGCGGTGCTGGCTATTTTGATGACAGCAGCCATGTTTACCGCGCTTTTCACACTGGCCCAGAGTATGGGAAAGAATCTGACGGAAATGTATCTGCGCCAATCAGGTACTACGGCCCATGCTTCCACCAAGTCTATCACCGATGAGGAGATTGAAAAGATTGCATCCCATCCAGATGTAGTAAGCTACGGGAAATCCATTGTACTTGGGATCGCGGAAAATGAGGCCCTCTCCGGGCGGCAGGTAGAGATCCGCTGCGCCAATGATCAGTATGCCAAAAACGATTATGCCTGGCCAGAGGAAGGGAGAATGCCAACGGAGAAAAATGAGATCGCCCTGGATACGCTGACTCTTGAAAGACTGGGAGTTCCCGCCAAGCTGGGCGAAGAGGTGACCATCGAGTGGAGACCCGATGTGACCAGTGATACCGTGACCAGGAGTACCTTCACCCTCTGCGGCTGGTGGGAAGGGAACCTGTCTTCCTACGCCAGCATGGCTTGGGTCAGTGAATCCTTTGCCCTGGATGCCTGCGGCGGGAGAGAAGCGCCGGACGAGGGACAGGTCTTAGGACAGCGGATGATGGGGATTTCTTTTGATAATTCCAGAGATATTGAGGAGAAGACAGCCAAAGTACTGGAGGACTGCGGAATCACGGATGTGGAGTTCAGCCCTAATCTGACCTATTCCAGTGAAATGCGCCAGCAGATCCTGGCGGAGAATTTTCCAATGTATGTAGGGATGGTGCTGGTATTTCTGGCGGGATATCTGATCATTTACAATGTGTTCCAGATCTCTGTGGCATCAGATATTCAATTTTACGGACGGTTAAAAACCTTGGGAATGACGAAAAAGCAGCTCAGGAAGATCATCTACGGACAGGCCAACAGGCTTTGCCTGCCTGGGATCCTGGCAGGTCTTCTGCTGGGATACCTGTTGGGAATGGTTCTGGTTCCGATCCTGCTTTCCTCTTTGGAAGGGCAGGCAGCGGTGGCGGCAGACCCGGTGATTTTCATAGGTTCTGCGGTATTTACCTATGCGACGGTGCTGATCTCCTGCCTGCTTCCGGCCAGGCTTGCTGGAAAAGTATCTCCGGTGGAAGCTCTGCGCTATACCGATGCGGATACAAAGATCAAAAAAGTTTATAAGAAATCGAAGAATGGGGCGAAGATCCCCGGTATGGCCTGGGCGAATCTGTGGCGCAGCAAGAAGCGGACGTTTCTGGTCATTGCCTCTCTTACACTGGGAATGGTACTGATGAGCTTCTTCTATGCAAGAAACGCAAGTTTTGATATGGAGAAATATCTGATGGATTATGCGGTGGCAGACTTCCAGATCGATGATGCCACGAATGAGGCTGTGGAAGGCTATCAGCCAGACAGCCAGACCATCAGCAATGAGCTGTTGGGCGAGATCCAGGGACTTTCCGGCCTGGAAGAAGACGGAACCCTTTATTCCCGTGAGACAATGGGTGTTTTAACTGAAAATGCCAAAGAAAATTTTGAGAATTATTATACCCAGGATGTACTGGATGAGTTTGCGTCCTTTGATCCTACGTTCCCACAGTGGAAAGAGACCTATGATAAGGCGCTGGCGGGAGAAGCGGTGCCATTTACCGTCTATGGAGCGGACGGAGTGATCCTGGAAGCGGCGGCCAGCGAGCAGTTCCTGTTAAATGGAACCTACGATGCGGAAGCGTTTGCCACAGGAGAATACGTACTTGCCATCGGTCCGGCGGTGGATCCGGGAACCGACATTCCTATGTACGATGTGGGAGAAAAGGTGGAGGTAGAGGGACGGACCTTTACGGTGATGGCAGTTCTTTCACCCCTGCAGCCTATGGTGGAAGGCGCGGCTCCTAATTTTGACATCCCATTGATCCTTCCGGCAGATACCTTCCGGGAAATCTGGCCGGAGGGGACGCCGAGAAAGTATTACTTTAATGTGGAGGAAAAAGCGCAGGAAGAAGCACAGACCCTTCTGGAAGAATATCAGGCGAAGGAAGCGCCGGCGATGAATATCACTTCCCGTCAGAGTCTGATCCAGCAGTATGAGGACCAGACACGGTCTTCCGCGGTAATGGGATACGCCATCAGCCTGATCATTGCTTTGGTAGGAATCCTGAATTTTGTCAACAGTATGGTGACGGCTATTATTTCTAGAAAACGGGAATTTGCTATGATCCAGAGTATTGGAATGACGAAACGGCAGCTTCGCCAGATGCTGATATTCGAAGGATTGTACTACGCGGGACTGACGCTGGTCATTTCCTATATCCTGGGCGCAGTCACTGTAGGGGTGATCGTACGGGCGCTCACTGCAGGCGGATACACCACCTTCCAGTTCACCTTGCTGCCGCTCATCGTGTGTACACCGGTGCTGATCCTGTTTGCGGTGCTGATTCCCTATCTGTGTTTCCGAAATCTGGAAAAACAAAGTATTGTGGAACGTCTGCGGGCAGTAGATTAGAACGAGTAAGAAAACAAAAGCCTGTATCTTAAAAGGAGTGCTGAACTCCTTAAGATACGGGCTTTTTAGTGGACAAAATTACATATCCCAATAGTTTTCCAGGCAGGCTTTGGCGTCTTCGTAAGTAAGAGCATAACTTTCCTGGATCTTCTCCAGGATTTCGTCTTTTGACAGCCGCAGATCCTGCAAGATATGAATAAGGCGTTTCAAGCCGTCCGCCTCTCCAGCCTGGTAGCCATGAGCCTCTCCGGCCTGGTAGCCGTCCTCGTAGCCTTCCTGCTTCATTGCTTTTTCATATTTTTCCTGATCAAAGGTTTCCAGTACCATCTGCACTACCTCCGCTCTCT